>NZ_LATD01000363.1 GCF_000981895.1 Streptomyces odonnellii
GTACGGGGACGGGGGCAGCGGGGGCGGGCACCGGCTCGGGGTCCGGTACGGGCTCGGCTTCCGGCGCGGGCTCAACTTCCCGCACCGGTACGGGAATCGCCTCCTGCACCGGCTCGGGCAGCGGCGCCGGTACCGGCTCCGCCACCGGTTCCGGCGCGGTCTCGACCATGGCCACCGGCTCGTCGGGCGCGGGAGGTTCCACCACGGCCGTCAGCACCGGTTCCGGCCGGGGCTCGGGCTCGGCCACCACAGCGACGGCCTCGGCAGGCTGCGCTTCCGGTACAGATACGGGTTCGGGCACAGATACGGGTACGGGCTCCTGCTCCGGTACGGTCTGCGCCTCCGGGGCCGACGGCGCCTCCGCCACGGGCCCCGGCTCCGGGACAGCCTCGGCCCGGGGCGCGGTCTCGGCCTGCGGCGCGGGCTCCGCCTGGGCCATGGGCTCGGCCTGGGGCGCGGGCTCCGCCTGAACCACGGGCTCGGCCTGGGGCGCGAGCTCCGCCTGAACCACGGGCTCTGCCTGGACCGTGGATTCCGGCTCCGGGACCGGTTCCGGGACGACCGTTTCTGCGTGCGCCTCCGGTGTCACCTGAGGTTCCGAGGTCCACGGCACCCCGGCCTGCGGCGGGATCTCGCCGAGCTGCGGCCCCGGCAGAACGGCCGGTTCCGGTTCCTCGCGCGGGATGTCCAGATACTCGGGGCCCGTGGTGGGCGGCCCCTGGGTCTGGGCTCGTACACGGACGGACTGGGTCGGGGTGCCCGCAGGGCCGCGGTCGGCGAGCGAGCGCACCACGCCGCCCGTCGGGTCCGGCACGGGCGGACCCATGTGCAGCGGACGGCGCGGCGGGGTCTGAGGTGATACCGGGGGCGCGGTCGACACGGGCGGCGGAACCCGTACGCCGCTGAGGTCCACCGAACCGGAGTCGCGGCCACCGGCCTCATGCGCACCCGGCTGGTGCAGCTTCTGGCCACGGCCGAGAGAACCCTGCGTGGGGCCCTGCGGAGCCGCCTGCTCCGGTACGTTCGGCGCTTCCGGTGATTCCTGGGGCTCCGGCGCGCTCTGCTCCGGGCCCTGCGCCGCCGCTGCTTCCGCCTCCGCGGGCGGCCCGGCGGGCGCCTCCTGGGCCTGGACCGGCATCGCGAACTCGCCCGAGCCGTCGGCACCGGCGCCGGACCCGGCCACCGCGACCGGGCCCTGCGGCTCCCTCGCCATGAACTCGGCCTCAGCCTGCGCCTGGAGCTCCTGCTGCGCCGCGAACGCCTGCTGCGGCTCGGTCTGGACCTGGACCTGGAGCCGCGGATCCGTCACCGGGGCCTGCTGAACCGGCACCTGCGCCTGAACCTGCTGAGCCTGAGCCTGAGCACCCGCGTGCACCGAACCCTGGTCGGAGCCGGGCCCCGGACCCGGCACGTGAACCTGGGCCTGGGCCTGGGCCTGGGCCAACGGAGCGCCCACCGCCCCCTGCTGTTCTATGGGCGGCGCCTGCTGCTGCACCAGCACCTGCTCCGCCGCCCCGTACCCCTCCGGCACGCCATAGGTCTCGGGCACCGGGAACCCGTACCCCCCGGGCGCGGGCATGGCGTACCCGTCCGGCGCCGCGTAGACCGCGGGCGCCTCCGCCGGTACCACCTGAGGGTCCCCCCACCCCCCCTGCGCGCTCGGCATCAGCAGCAGGTCCTCGTCCTCGGTGACGGACTCGGAGGGGCCCAGGTAGGTGTACGCGCCGGGAGCGTGGACGCCCGGCTGCTCCACCATGCCCGAATCCTCCGGCAGCCCCTCGCCCAGGACCCGGCCGGTGTCAGTCATGCGTACCCCTCGCCCATTGGTTCTGCTCCTTCAGCCTTCACCCGGGGCGCCCGATCCGCGGCGCTTCCGGCGCCCGTCAAGCACAACGAGCGTGGGCGCCGCGCGGCACGAACGGCCCGCGTCCGGCCTGGGGTCTCCCGGCTTCGCGCGGTCCTTTCGCCGCCATGGCAGAAGGCCTGCCACGGCCCGTTGTGGACTGCGCCACGTCGCGCGTCCCCCCGGTTTCGCCGTACCACATCGGGGCCCAAAACGGGCCCCTTTTCCGGACATTGACGAACGAACCGACGAACGTCCGGCTGCGGTACAACGATCGGCCAGCCTACCGCGCGCGGCGCCCGAACAGGGTCAGGGGCCGGTCTCCGGACGCTGCCCGGAGACCAGGAAAACGACCGAGCGCTCCCGCTCCGACCATGCCCCGGTGTCGAGGTCGACGGACTGGAGCAGGGCGCACTCCACCTCGTATCCGCCCTCTGCCAGGGCCCTTCCGACGGCCTCGGCCTCGTCCCGGGTCGCCGCGTGGGTGACGATGCGCTCGGGTCTGCGGTCGGCGCAGGCGACGACCACATCGATACCGCCGCCACCGATCCGTACGACATCGGGTTCGGGCAGCCGCTCCAGGACCTGGGGCGCCCGGCCCTGGACGACCTGCATCTGAACTCCCGCGCGGCGGGCCGCCGCCGCGGTGCTGGCGCAGGCCCCCGGCTCGTCGTCGACGGCGATCACGGCCGCGCCGAAGCGGGCCGCCTCGGCGGCGAGCGCTCCGCTGCCGGAGCCGATGTCCCAGATCAGATCGCCGGTCCTGGCGCCGAGCCGGGCCAGTTGGGCGGCGCGCAGCCAGGTCGACTCGCCCTCGTCGAGGTCGATGCCGTACTCCGCGGTGGGCAGCGCCCAGCCGCGTTCGGCCGGCGGGTATCCGGGGTCGCGGCCGGCGATCCAGCCGCCGGTGGGGGCGACCGCGGTGCCGACCCCGCCGATGACGATCACCACATTGGGGTCGCGCCAGACATGGTCGGCGGCCTTGTCGGAGGTGAGGACGCTGACCTGTTCCCGCTCGGTGCCCAGTTCCTCGCAGATGACGAAGGTGCGGTGGACCCCTTCGAGGAGCAGGGCGAGTTCGGCGGGCCCGGCGCCCGGGGAGGTGAGGACGGCGACCTTGGTGTGCGCCCGGCAGACATTGACGGCGCGGCGGAGCGTACGGCGCTGGGCGACGACCACCTGGGCGTCGTCCCAGGCCATGCCGGCCCGCGCGAAGGCCCCGGCCACGGCGGAGACCGCGGGGACGACCTCGACCTCCAGGCCGTGTTCGGGGGCGCGGAGCGTGCGTACGACACCGAAGAAGCCCGGGTCCCCGTCGGCGAGGACCACGGCGCTGCCGCGGTGCCCGGCGATCCGGCGGGCCGCCAGGTCTATCGAGCCGAGCCGGATGCGCTCGGCGTCGGGCGGCACCTCGGGTAGCGCGAGATGGTGGGCGGCCCCGGCCACCAGTGTGGCGGCCGAGAGGGCGGACCTGGCAGCAGCGGTGAGGGGCGAGCCGTCCCAGCCGATCACCGTGACGCGGTCGGCCATCGTCGTCAGTCTCCCGGAGGTCGTCGTGGTCGCCTGTGCCGCCCGTGGTCGGGTGTGGTCGAGCGGTGGCGGAGCACAAGGAAGCGGCAGGGCACAGAGGAGCACGGCGAGACTACCTGACCAGGCGTGGAGGCCGCCGGGCGGTGGGGGTACGGCCGGGGCCGCCGGTCCGGGCCCGCGCGCCCGGGTGCGGCGCGTGCGGCGGGCGGCCGTCAGTTCCAGTCGGTGAAGGACGCGTAGCCGCTCGCTTCCGCCATCTGCTCGGCCACGCCTTCGAGGTCCTCGGGCAGCAGACTCCAGACGATCAGGTCGGTACGGATATCGGTCCAGCCGCCGTCCTCGGTCTGGGTACGCGCTATCCACGCGTGGCGCAGAACGCCCTCGCTGATGCAGCCGATCTTCTGCGCGACTTGCTGGGAGGCGGTGTTGTCGGCGGCCGTCCGTACTTCGATCCGCTCGAACTTCTGGTCGCGGAAGAGCCACTGCGCGACCGCCAGCGCCGATTCCGTGGCGTATCCCTCACCGCGTGCCCAGGGGGCGGTCACATAGGCCATCTCGGTGGAGAGCGCGTGCCAGTTGGTTCTGCGCAGCCGTACGATCCCGACGAGCCGCTGAGTGAGGAACTCGGTGACGGCGAAGGCGATTCCATGGCCTGCGAGACGTTCCGCGGGGGCGATCCTGTCGACCCACCGTACGGCGTCCTCGCGCGTATACGGATGGGGTACGGGCGTCCATGCCGTGACCAGCTCGTCGTTCATCATTTCGATGTGCGCCGGGATGTCCGCCGGCTCGAAGGGGCGCAGCACCAACCGCTCCGTGCTGATGGAAACGTCCGGAAACGTGGTAGTCATGCGCAGCTCCATGCCTCAGTCCGTCGTAAATGCACAGCATGCAGCATCGGATGGGGATGCGCATGGCCGGGTCGCCAGGAATGCGCGGGCCCCGGGTACGGAGACGTACGCGGGGCCCGCACCGGCGGACGCGGAGACAAGAACGTTACTGCTCCGGCCACTTGGGCGGCACACTGACCACCCGTTGCCTACTGGACGGCGCCGAAGGAGGCGACGATGGAGCCGTCGAAGGTGTCCTCGATGTACTTCTTGACCTCGGGCGAGTTGAGGAGTGTCGCGAGCTTCAGCACGCGCGGGTCCTTCTCGTTGCCCCGCTTGACGGCGAGGAAGTTGGCGTACGGGTTGCCTTCGGACTTCTCCAGGGCGAGCGAGTCCTGAGCGGGCTTCAGCTCGGCTTCGAGGGCGTAGTTGCCGTTGATCACGGCGGCGTCCACATCATTGAGGGCGCGGGGCAGTGTGGCGGCCTCCAGCTCCTTGAATGCGATGCCCTTCGCATCCTCGATGTCGGAGAGATTGGCGTCGATTCCGGCGCCGTCCTTGAGAGTGATCACACCGTTGTCGGCGAGCAGCTTGAGCGCGCGGCCCTCATTGGTGGTGTCATTCGGAATGGCGATGCTCTGGCCGGACTTGATGCCCTTGAGATCGTCGATCTTCTTGGAGTAGAGACCGAGCGGTTCCAGCTCGACATTGACGACGGGCACGATGTCGGTGCCGTTCTTCTTGTTGAAGTCGTCGAGATACGGCTTGTGCTGGAAGAAGTTGGCGTCGACCTCGCCGCTCTGGGTCGCGGTGTTCGGCAGGACGTAGTCGGTGAACTCCTTGACCTCCAGCTTGAGTCCCGCCTTCGCCGCCAGATTGTCCTTGACGAAGTTCAGGATGTCGGCGTGCGGTGTGGGGGACGCGGCGACAAGCAGGGGCGCGGAGGCGTCGGCCGAGGCGCCTGCCCCCGCCTTGTCCGAGGAGTCGGGGTCGGAGGAGGTGCCGCAGGCGCTGAGGCCCAGGGCGAGGGCGGCGGTCGCGGCGACGGCCGCGCTGAATCTGACGGTGGTACGCACGAAGAGTGCCTCTTTCCACTGATGCGGGTGACGGAGCCCGGACAAGAAGTGCGGGCTGTGAGGGGTGAAGATCAGAGGTGCGGGCGCGGGCTAGGAGGCGGTGCGGCCGCGGCGTGCCAGCAGGCGCACGACACCGTCGCCGAGGAGCTGGACCGCTGTGACGATCAGGATCAGGACGACGACCGTGGCGAGCATGAAGCCGTTCTCGAAGCGCTGGAATCCGTAGGTGACGGCCTTGGAGCCCAGCCCCTCGCCGCCCACGGCCCCGGCCATGGCCGAGTAGCCGATGAGCGCGATGACGGTGGTGGTGACCCCGGCGACCAGGGAGGGCAGGGCCTGCGGCAGCAGCACCTTGCGGACGATGGTCGGCACGGAACCGCCCATGGCCTGGACCGCCTCGACCAGACCGTGGTCGACCTCCCGGATCGCGGTCTCGACGAGGCGCGCGAAGAAGGGGATGGCGCCGACCGCGAGCGGGACGATCATCGCGGTGGGACCGATGAACGTGCCGACGACAAAGGTGGTGAACGGGATCAGCGCGATCAGCAGGATGATGAACGGCAATGAGCGGCCGATGTTCACGATCACCCCGACCACCTTGTTCACCGGGGCGTTCTGCAGTAGCCCGTCCTTGTCGGTGAGGACCAGCAGGATGCCGAGGGGCAGTCCGCCGAGGACGGTGACGAGCGTGGACCACAGCACCATGTAGAGGGTGTCGACGGTTCCCTGGGCCAGCAGGGGCTGCATCTCGGACCAGGTCACTTGGCGTCTTCCTTCACCAGCGCGGGCGTCTCGCCCTGTGCGGACTCGTTCGCCACGGGCTTCCGGGCGGGTTCGTTCTCCGGCGTCGGGTCGTCCACGACTTCGGCCTGGAGGCCCTGCTCCCGCAGGAATCCGACCGGGACGACGTTCTCCTCGTAACCGCCGGGCAGTTCGATCCGCATGCGGCCGATCTGCCGCCCGGCGACGGTGTCCATCGCCGCGCCCAGGATCGTGATGTCGATGTTGTACGTACGGGAGAGCTGGGAGATCACCGGGCGGGTCGCGGCCTCGCCGTGGAACGTGACATCGATGACCGTACGGCCGGGGCCGGACGGGGCTCCGCCCACCGGGAACAGCTCCCGCGCGAGCTGCGAGCCGGGGGTGGCGAGGAGTTCGCCGACCGTGCCCGACTCGACGATCCGTCCCTTCTCCATCAGGGCGGCCGAGTCGCAGATCGTCTTGACGACCTCCATCTCGTGTGTGATCAGCAGAACGGTCAGCCCGAGCTGCCGGTTGAGATCGCGGAGAAGCTGGAGGATCGAGCGGGTGGTCTCGGGGTCGAGCGCGCTGGTCGCCTCGTCGGACAGCAGCACCTTGGGGTCGCCGGCCAGCGCGCGGGCGATACCGACCCGCTGCTTCTGACCGCCGGAGAGCTGGGCGGGGTACGACGAGGCCTTGTCGGCGAGCCCGACCAGATCGAGCAGTTCCAGGGCGCGGCGGGCGCGGTCGCGGCCGGAGACACCGAGGATCTCCAGGGGCAGTCCGACATTGTCCTGGACGGTGCGTGAGGACAGCAGGTTGAAGTGCTGGAAGACCATGCCGATCGAACTGCGGGCCCGCCGCAGCTCCTTGCCGGCCCGCCGGCCGCGCCCGGCGAGCGCGGTGAGGTCCTGGCCTGCGACGGTCACCCGGCCCGCGGTGGGGCGTTCCAGGAGATTGACGCAGCGGATGAGCGACGACTTGCCCGCGCCGCTCTGTCCGACGACACCGAAGACCTCGCCCTCACGGACGTGCAGGTCCACGCTGTCGAGCGCGGTGATGTCGCGGCCTCGTGACGCGGCTGACCGATAGATCTTGGTCAGACCCGTAGTAGTGATCACAGGGGTATCCATCACTGTCGAGTGCACGGCGCGGTGGCGGCCGGGCACGGGGCGTTCGTCATTCAGACGTGCTGGGGCGTGTCTTGTGGATCGGGCTGGGTCAGGGAGCGGGGTCTGGTGCCGTGGATCGCAAGGCGGAGGAGGGAGCCCACGCGGAGCGTCGGCGTCCGACGACAACGCCGCGAGACGCGGTGCCAGGGCACGCGAGCCCAGCAAGATCCACAAGACACGCCCCAGGGCCGACGCCGATGGCTTCATGGCGTACGGATGCGGTACGGCGCGGCAGGGCGACGCCGATACCGGGCGCAAGGCTCAGGCGGGGACCCTCAGTGGGCGCACATTCGACACAGACAACGAGCACCGGGCGTCAGGGTCGCCTCGGTCGCGGGGGCGCGGTAGCTCGTCGTGGTCATGCCGCAAGTAAAGCAGACATCAAGAGACTTCCAGCAGCCCGTCCGGATATCGGACAATCCTGTCTCACGTCGGTGCCGGTGGGCGCGGGGCCGGGGGCAGGGTGCCTTTTGCGCCGTAATACGCTCGGACCCATGCTTGTCGCCCTGACGGTCGCGGTCTCCGTGGCCGCGCTCGCCCTGGCCGCCTGGTGCGGTTTCGCCGCCCTGCGCGACCAGCCCACCAAGGACTGGCACTTCATCGGCATGGCGGTGGTGTCCGCGCTGGCGCTGGTCCAGTTGGTGATCGGGATCACTCAGCTCGCGCGCGGTGAGAAGCCCGACCAGGGTTCGGTGATCTTTGTCTCGTATCTGATCGGCGCGCTGCTCGCGGTGCCGATGGCCGGTTTTCTGTCGCTGGCCGAGCGGACCCGCTGGGGTTCGACGACGGTGGCCGCGGGCGCGGTCGTCCTGGCCGTGCTGGAAGTACGGCTCCACGACATCTGGGGAGGCTGACCATGGACGAGACCGCCACCGGTACGAAAACGGAACCGACGGGCGGGGAGGCCGGAGACGGCGGCACCCGTGCGGGCCGGCTCGTCCGCGGCCCCGGTCTGCTGCTGGTCTGGCTGTACGGCGTGATGTCGGTCGGCGCGGTCTCCCGGTCGGTGTACCAGATCGCGACCGAGTTCGAACACGCGCCGCTGGCGTACGCGCTCTCCGCCGTGGCGGCCCTGGTCTACGCGTTCATCACCTACACGCTCGTACGCGGCGGGGAGACGGCGCGGAAGGCGGCCCTGCTGTGCTGCGCCGCCGAGCTCGTGGGGGTGCTGACCGTCGGGACCTGGACACTGGCCGAGCCCTCGGCCTTCCCGGACGCCACGGTCTGGTCGGACTACGGCATGGGTTATCTCTTCATCCCGGTGCTGTTGCCGGTCACCGGGATCCTGTGGCTGCGGAAGGCCCGGCGCTGAGCGTCCGGTCCGGGCCTTCCCTCCACGTTCAGGCGCTGGCCGCGTACGCGTCCAGACCGGCCGGCTTCTCCAAGGTGACCAGCTTCAGCCGCGGGCCTATCTCCTCCGCCGACACGGCCGCGTAACCACGGCTGCGGTAGAGCCGGAGATTGCCCTCGCTGCGGTGGCCGGTGAAGAGCTGGAAGCGCTTGGCCTCCGACTCGGCCGCGAAGTGCGCCTCTATGGCGTCGAGCAGCCGGCCGCCGAGACCGTGGTGGCGCAGCCGGGGATGGACGATGAGCTTGGCGATCCGGGCGGTGCCGGCCGCGTCGACGCTTCCCCGTACGGAAGCGACCACTTCGTCACCGAGGCGCGCGACCAGGCAGTGGCCGCGGCCGATCTCCGCCTTGAGGTCGTCGAGCGTCTGGGTGAGGGGCTCGATGGTGTAGTCGCCGTACAGCTCGGCTTCTTGCTGGTAGCACAGGTACTGGAGCTTCAGGATGTGTTCCGCGTCCTGCGCGCTCGCCGCTGCCGTGGTCACGCTCATGCCCATGTGTGCATGCCTCCCGCTCACCTGATCCCGCCGGTTGTCTACCGCTCCTTTCCCCGCGGTTCAGGAGCAACAACCTCCGCCGCCAGTAATCTGCGCAGGCATTCAAGGCATTTCGCCCGCAAAGGGCCCAAGCTGCCCTGTGACATACCCAACTCGCCCGCGATTTCGCGGTAGGTGGGGTCGGCGGGAGAGAGCAGCGCGGCCAGCAGTCGGGGGCAGCGGCCGGGGGTACGGGGGACGGCCGCGCGGAGCAGCAGCCTCCGGTGGTTGTGCAGCGCGGCCCGCTCGGGGTCGGACTCGGGCCCCGCGGCGGGCTCTTCGCGGTACGGGTGCCGGCCGGCGGCGGCGCTGCGGGCGCGGTGCGCCTCGTCCCGTACGGCATTCCGTACCCACCGCCCGGGATCGGCCGGCGGGCCCTCGGCGCCGAGCCGCTCCAACAGGCGTACCCAGACGTCCTGTTCGAGATCGCGCGCCTCGACTCCGGTCTCCGGCACCTCGGCCGCCGCCTCGGCGCTCACAAGCGGCCCCAGCGCGCGGAGGAGCGGCATATGCGTTGTATGCGTCATGTCCCCCGGGACGCCGGTGTGACGGAGGGCGGTTGCTCCCCGGCCGGGCGGTCACCCGACCGGGGAAAGCCCCCGTCAGCCCTGCCGGACCTGCCGGACCTGCCGGACCTGTCAGCCGCGTCAGCGGCCGAGGAAGTCCGCCCGGGCCAGCAGACCCGTGTCCGGGTTGTCGGTGAAGATGCCGTCGATGCCCGTGGCGAAGTACGCCCGGAAGGCGCCGAAGGCGTCACCGTACGCGTTCGGGTCCGTGCCCCGGCGGAAGTCGGCCGGCAGGAAGGAGTTCTCGTTGCGCATCGTGTACGGGTGGAGGATCAGGCCCTGCGCGTGGGCGTCCCGTACCAGCGTGGTGGGCGTGGTGAGCTTTCCCGAGGCGTCCTTCGGGATGATCAGGTCGAGCGTCGGGCCGATGCCCTGCGCGTAGGACGCGATCCACTTCAGGCCCGCGGGCTTGATCAGGTCGTCGGTCGTGCGCGGGTCGCCCGTCGCCTGGAAGTCCCACGGGCGGGTGCCGGCGCCGGAGAGCAGCACGACACCGGGCGAGTCGACCAGCTTGGCCAGCCGCTGGATGCTGGTCGGCTCGAAGGACTGGAGGAAGATCGCGGAGTCCCTGCGGTCGCGGCCGTAGCGGCGGAGCAGCTTCGCGAGGCGCTCCTCCAGACCCAGGCCGATACCGCGGAAGTAGGTGGGGTGCTTGGTCTCCGTGTAGAGCCAGACCCGGCGGCCGAGGCGGCGGCCCTGCTCGTCCGCCCAGCGCAGCACCTCTTCGAAGGTGGGGATCTCCCAGCGGCCGTTGTAGAGCGTGCTGTGCTGGCGCGTGCCCGGGATGCGCTCGGTGGCGCGCAGGGTCTTCAGCTCGGCGAGCGTGAAGTCCTCGGTGAACCAGCCCGTGATGCTGACGCCGTCGACCGACTTGGTGGTCTTGCGGCTCGCGAACTCCGGGTGGGCCGCGACATCGGTGGTGCCGGTGATGTCGTTCTCGTGACGGCAGACCAGATGGCCGTCCTTGGTGGGCACCAGGTCCTGCTCGATCACATGCGCGCCGAGGTCCAGGGCGTGCTGGTACGAGCCGAGGGTGTGCTCGGGACGGTAGCCGCTGGCCCCGCGGTGGCCGACGATCGTGAGGGTCGGCAGCTCCGGGCGGGAGGAGCCGTGGCCGCCCCGGCCGCGCTCGGTGGCCTGCGCCGTGGCGGGCAGCGCCATGGCGGCGGCCGAGCCGAGCACCGCCGCTCCCAGTACGGTCCGCCGGCCGGGCGTGTTCCGCGCACCCTGTGTCATGAACGCTCCTTGATGTGATGTTTTGCACCTGTCAAGCGAGCCCGAGCGTAGGCGGCGGCGCCTGCCACGGGGGAGACCTCGGACGAACGTGGCGCAAACACATGTCAACAGCGCGTATCCAGCCAGTGAACCCGATGTGCGAACCCCAGGAGCCGCGAGTAACGTGCTCACCTGCGGAGATGTTCACTCTCCGTCCCTCGCCGTTCCCCGACTCCGGAGGACCCGTTGTCCCGCTTCGCGCTCATCAAGGCAGCGCTCGGACCGATCATGCGCCTGATGTTCCGCACCCGTGTGGAGGGCGCCGAGAACATTCCGGGGAGCGGGCCGGTGATCCTCGCCGGCAACCATCTCACCTTCATCGACTCGATGATCCTGCCGCTGGTCTGCGACCGTCAGGTCTTCTTCATCGGCAAGGACGAGTACGTCACGGGCAAGGGGCTCAAGGGCCGGGCGATGGCCTGGTTCTTCACCGGTGTGGGCATGATCCCGGTGGACCGGGACGGCGGGCGCGGCGGGGTCGCGGCGCTGATGACGGGCCGCCGGGTGCTGGAGCAGGGCCGGATCTTCGGTATCTACCCGGAGGGCACCCGCTCCCCCGACGGCCGCCTCTACCGCGGTCGTACGGGCATCGCGCGGCTGACGCTGATGACGGGCGCGCCGGTGGTGCCGTTCGCCATGATCGGTACGGACAAGCTCCAGCCGAACGGTACGGGCATGCCGCGCACCGGCAAGGTGACCGTGCGCTTCGGCAAGCCGATGGAGTTCTCCCGCTACGAGGGCATGGACCGGGACCGTTATGTGCTGCGGGCCGTGACGGACTCGGTGATGGCCGAGGTCATGGAGCTGTCGGGCCAGGAGTACGTGGACATGTACGCCACGAAGGCGAAGGCCGCCTGACCGCGCCGCCCGGATGCCGACCCGCCCGGGGCCAGGGCGGGTCGGGAGCGCGGCACCGGGAAGGACCATCCGTATGAAGCCGCTGCTGCTGATCGATGTCGACGGTCCGCTCAATCCGTACGGGGCGCTGGCCGACCCCGAGGCGCCCTACGGCTATGCCAGGCATCTGATGCGGCCCTCGCTCTGGACGCGGACACGCCCGGAGGCACTGCCGGTGCTTCTCAACCCGGACCACGGCGCGGAGCTGCGGGCACTCAGCGGGCTGTACGAACTGGTGTGGGCGACGACCTGGGAGGACGACGCCAACGAGTGGATAGGCCCGGTCCTGGGGCTGCCCGAGCTGCCGTACATCGCATGGCCGGAAACACATGGCTGGGCCCCTCGCGGGACCCTGTGGAAGACGCAGTACGTCCTGGAGTACGCGAAGGGGCGGCCGTTCGCGTGGGTCGACGACGAGATCACCTCGTACGACCGGGAGTGGGTGGACCAACAGCACCTCGCCGCCGCCCTGTTGCTCTATGTCGATCCCCGCACCGGACTGACCCGGCCGGACTTCGACACACTTGACGAGTGGGCGGCGGCGCTGTAACGGGCTGCCGGGGGGCTAGCGCTTGGCGGTCCTGGCGTCCGCCCATGCGTGCTGTATCACCAGATCGGCCTTGACCTCGGAGAGCTGGACGGCCACCGCCGAAGGCGCCGTACCGCCCCTGCCGTCACGGGACGCCAGCGCGCCCTGCACATTGAGCACCGACCGGACGTCGGGAGTGAGGTGCGGGGAGATCTTCGCGAACTGCTCGTCCGTCAGCCCGTCCAGCTCGATGCCCAGCGCCTCGCACTCCTTGACGCACTCTCCCGCGACCTCGTGCGCCACCCGGAACGGCACACCCTGCCGTACCAGCCACTCGGCGATGTCCGTGGCGAGCGAGAAACCGGCCGGGGCCAGCTCCTCCATACGCTCCCGGTTGACGGTCAGCGTCGCCATCATCCCGGTGAACGCGGGCAGCAGGACCTCCAACTGGTCGCAGGAGTCAAAGACCGGCTCCTTGTCCTCCTGGAGGTCGCGGTTGTAGGCGAGCGGCAGGGCCTTCAGGGTGGCGAGCAGCCCGGTGAGATTGCCGATCAGCCGGCCCGACTTGCCGCGCGCCAGCTCCGCGATGTCCGGGTTCTTCTTCTGCGGCATGATCGACGAGCCGGTGGAGAAGGCGTCGTGGAGGGTCACGAAGGAGAACTCCTTCGTGTTCCACAGGATGACCTCCTCGGCGATCCGGGACAGATTGACGCCGATCATCGCGGTGATGAAGGCGAACTCGGCGGCGAAGTCGCGTGAGGCCGTGCCGTCGATGGAGTTGCCGGAGGAGCCGCGCTCGAAGCCGAGGTCGGCGGCGACCGCCTCCGGGTCGAGTCCGAGCGAGGACCCGGCCAGGGCGCCGGAGCCGTACGGGGAGACCGCCGTGCGCTTGTCCCACTGCCGCAGCCGCTCCGCGTCCCGGGACAGCGCCTGCGTGTGCGCCAGCACATGGTGGGCGAAGAGGACGGGCTGGGCGTGCTGGAGATGCGTACGGCCCGGCATCGCGACCCGCGGATGCGCCTCCGCCAGCCCCACCAGCGCGTCCTGGAGCTCGGCGAGCAGCCCGCCGATGATCCGGGCGTGGTCGCGGAGGTACATCCGGAAGAGGGTCGCCACCTGGTCGTTGCGGGACCGTCCGGCGCGCAGCTTGCCGCCGAGGTCGGGGCCGAGGCGCTCCAGCAGCCCGCGCTCCAGGGCGGTGTGGACGTCCTCGTCGGCGATGGTGCCGGTGAACGAGCCGTCGGCGACATCCGCTTCGAGCCGGTCGAGCCCGGCCAGCATCCGGGTCAGCTCGTCGTCGGTGAGCAGTCCGGCCTTGTGCAGGACGCGGGCGTGGGCACGGGACCCGGCGATGTCGTAGGGCGCGAGCCGCCAGTCGAAGTGGACCGACGCGGAGAGCTTGGCCAGGGCCTCGGCGGGGCCGTCGGCGAACCGGCCGCCCCAGAGCCGGACGTCACCGTTGTTGCTGCTCACTGCTGCTTGCTCCTTGATGGGTCGGAAGGAGAGGGGTCGTAAAGAAAGACCGCCTCCCCGCTTCGGAGGAACGGGGAGGCGGACCGGCCGCTGTGCGCCTGCCGGCGCCTGTTCCGGGCCGGGGAGCGCTAGGGCGTGTCTTCAAAGTCCCGTCTGCCCGGCGACGCCTGGCACGCACGCTCGCCGCGTTGTCGGGATCATCCAAGTACGTCCAGTACGAGGATGACCCTCCGCCTTGCGATCGCACGCACCAGACGCCGCCGGGCCCGCCCTTCGGGCGGACGACGCTACTTTGAAGACACGCCCTAGGGCTCCGGCTCAGGCGAGGTCGCGCTTGGAGGCGATCTTCGAGGAGAGGCCGAAGATCTCGATGAAGCCCTGGGCCTTGGACTGGTCGAAGGTGTCGCCCGAGTCGTAGGTGGCGAGGTTGAAGTCGTAGAGCGACTCCTCCGACCGGCGTCCGGTGACGACGGCACGGCCGCCGTGCAGGGTCATCCGGATGTCACCGGTGACATGCTCGTTCGCCTCGTTGATGAAGCCGTCGAGGGCGCGCTTGAGCGGCGAGAACCACAGGCCGTCGTAGACCAGCTCGCCCCAGCGCTGCTCGACCTGCCGCTTGTAGCGGGCCAGCTCACGCTCGACGGTGACGTTCTCCAGCTCCTGGTGGGCGGTGATCAGCGCGATCGCGCCGGGAGCCTCGTACACCTCACGGGACTTGATGCCCACGAGCCGGTCCTCGACGATGTCGATCCGGCCGATGCCCTGGGCTCCGGCCCGCTCGTTGAGCTGCTGGATCGCCTGGAGGACGGTGACGGGCTTGCCGTCGATGGCGACCGGGACGCCCTGGGCGAAGGAGATGGTGACCTCGTCGGCCTCGCGGGGGACGGCCGGGTTCTGGGTGTACTCGTAGATGTCCTCGATCGGCGCGTTCCAGATGTCCTCCAGGAAGCCCGTCTCGACGGCCCGCCCGAAGACGTTCTGGTCGATGGAGTACGGCGACTTCTTGGTGGTCGCGATCGGGAGGTCCTTCTCCTCGCAGAAGGCGATCGCCTTGTCCCGGGTCATCGCGTAGTCACGGACCGGGGCGATGCACTTGAGATCGGGGCCGAGCGCGGAGATACCGGCCTCGAACCGCACCTGGTCGTTGCCCTTGCCGGTGCAGCCGTGGGCGACGGTGCCGGCGCCGTGCTTCTTGGCCGCGGCGACGAGGTGCTTGACGATCGTCGGCCGGGAGAGGGCGGAGACCAGCGGGTAGCGGTCCATGTAGAGGGCGTTGGCCTTGACCGCCGGGAGGCAGTACTCCTCGGCGAACTCGTCCTTGGCGTCCGCGACCTCGGCCTCGACGGCACCGCAGGCGAGCGCGCGCTTGCGGATCACGTCCAGGTCCTCGCCGCCCTGGCCGACGTCCACGGCGACGGCGATGACCTCGGCGCCCGTCTCCTCGGCGATCCATCCGATGGCGACGGAGGTGTCCAGGCCGCCCGAGTAGGCGAGTACGACGCGCTCGGTCACGGGTATCTCCTTACGGTGCATTCACTGATGGGTATAACTATGCGATGCACCGTATGGTTTTGTCAACGCGGTCCCCCCGGGCCCCGGTGGTGCGCTCCCGGCGGCCTCAGCGGTGCCCCTCCCCGCGCACCTCCGCCGCCAGCAGCGGTGCGTGCGAGTAGCGCAGGTCCTTGGTGGCCGTGAGCAGGGTTACGGTGTGCCCGGCGGCCAGCTCGCGCAGCCGGGCGAGCGCCTCCGTGTGGTCCGGTGCCGCCAGCTCCTGCCCGTACCGTCCGGCGAACTCCTCGAACCGGCCGGGGTCGTGCCCGTACCACGCGCGCAGCTCCCCCGAGGGCGCGGCGTCCTTGAGCCACTCGTCGACCGCGGCGGCCTCCTTCGCCAGCCCGCGCGGCCAGAGCCGGTCGACCAGGACCCGGGTGCCGTCCTCCGGCTCCGGCGCCTCGTACACACGGCGCACCCGTACCTCGTGCCACTGTCTTCTCGCCGTCTTCTTCGTTGTCCTCGTCATGGCTCCATCGTCGGACCGACGCGGCCGTCCCACGACCCGAAACCCCTTCGCCGGCCGCGGCCGGGCGCGGATAATGCGGAATCATGGGAAAGCGCTACGAACGGATCGACGGCCGGATACGCACCTTCATCGAGGAACAGCCCGTCTTCTTCACCGCCACCGCACCCCTGGCGGACGACGGCCATGTCAATCTCTCGCCCAAGGGGCGGGCCGGGACCCTCGTCGTGATCGACGAGATGACGCTGGCCTATCTCGACTTCGGCGGCAGCGGCGCCGAGACCATCGCCCATCTCCGGGAGAACGGGCGCATCACACTGATGTGGTGCGCGTTCGCCGGACCGCCCAAAGTGCTGCGGGTGCACGGCCGCGGGGAGCCGGTTTTCCGTGACGATCCGCGCTGGGCCGAGTACATCCCGTACTTCAAGGACGCGGACGGGCCCTCCGCCCGCGCGATCATCGTGATCCGGGCGCTGCGCATCGGGGACGCCTGCGGCTTCGCGGTGCCCTTCATGGACTACCGGGAGGAGCGGACCCAGCACGCCGAGCACTTCGGACGCAAGACGGACGAGGAGTTCGCCGCGTACTGCGAGAAGAAGGACCATGTCGGGGTGAGCCTGGACGGGCTGCCGGCGCTGCCACTGCCACTGCCCGCGCGTACGGACTGAGTACGGTACGACGCGTGGCAGGCGGCCGGACGGAGTAAGCCCGGGAGGCCGCGCCCGGCCGCCCGGCATACGGTCCGGAGCATGCGCCCCGTTCTGCTGTTCGCCGCCGCCCTGCTCACCGCCGTCACCGCCGCACCCGCCGCCCCGGCCTCCGCCGCCGGCGTCCCGCTCCCCGAACGGATGGCGGACACCGGCGGCGGCAGCCAGCTCATCACCGCCCAGGCCCCCCGTACCGGAGCGACCAGGGGCCGGGTGACCTGGTGGGACCGGCGCGGCGGACGGTGGGTGAAGGCCGGATCCGCCGCCGCGCGCTTCGGCTCGGGCGGACTGGTCGACGGCGGCAGACGCACACAGGGCACCTCGACCACTCCGACGGGGGTGTACGACCTGCCGTACGCGTTCGGGACCGCTCCGGCGCCCGCGGGGACGAGGACCGGCTACCGCAGGATCACGCCTGCCTCCTGGTGGTGCCAGGACACGGCCTCGCGCTCGTACAACCGCTGGGTGGAGGGACTGCCCAGGGACTGCCGTGCGGGCAGTTCCGAGCGGCTGGCCGACTACCGGACGCAGTACGGCCATGGCCTGGTCATCGGCTACAACTACGACCGGCCGGTGCGCGGCCGCGGCGCCGGGATCTTCCTCCACGTCAACGGGAAGGGCGCGACGGAGGGTTGTGTGTCCGTGCCGCGCCGGGCGATGGGCCGCATCCTGGCCTGGGCGGATCCGCGCCGGGCACCGCACATCGCGATCGGCACGCCGTCGGGACGGACGGCCATCACCGCCGTGACCGGCTGAGCCACTGAACTGCCGAGGCCCGGAACCGCCTTGGTCCTGACACGCCTTGGAGCGTCTGCCAATCCGGTCGGCCGGGCCGATCCGGAAGAGGCCTCGGGCCGAACTCGTCGTTTCCTCATGCCACTTCGTTGAACCTGCCGTCGCTCATTTCCGTATCGGCGGTCACGGAGGAATGTGAGGAGCACTCCTGTGACGATGTTGCACAACGGGCGGGCCGCCAGACGGCAGACCATGCGTGCGATACGCCCGCGCCGGTCGGGCGCGCTGCCGCTGCTGGTGCTGTGGTGGGCGGGCACGGCGGCCGTGGCGGCGCTGTGGTGGCAGAACACCCCGGTCGTCCATGTCGACCTGACCGAGTGGCTGCTCGGCGCGGGCCGGCTCACCGGGCTGCTGGGCGGCTACACGATCGCGGTCGTCGTGCTGCTGATGGCACGGGTCCCCGCGCTGGAGCGGCGGGCGGGGTCCGACCGGGTGACGCGCTGGCACGCGACGGGCGGGCGGTACGGGGTCGGCCTGGTGATCGCCCATGTCCCGCTGACCGTCGCGGGATACGCGGCCAGGGCGGACTCAGGACTGACTGCGCAGGCCGTCACGATGGTGACCACCTTTCCCCGGATGATGGAGGCGACCGCCGGGACCGTACTGCTCCTGGTGATCGGCTCTGTCTCGGCGGGCGCGGTGCGGCGCCGGATGCGGTACGAGACCTGGTACTACCTCCATCTGCTGACCTATGCCGCGGTCTATCTGAGCTTCTGGCACCAACTCGCCACCGGTGCCGAGTTCGTGGGCAATGCGACGGCGCGTACCGCGTGGTACGTGCTGTACGGCACGGCCGGCGCCCTGCTCCTCTGGTACCGGGTCCTGGCTCCGGTCCGGCTCAACCGGCGCCACCGGATGCGCGTCGAGCGGGTGGTGCCCGAGGCGCCCGGGGTGGTCTCCGTACTGATCACCGGGCAGCGGCTGCACCGGCTCGGCGCGCAGCCCGGCCAGTTCTTCCGCTGGCGGTTCCTGACCGACGGGCTGCGCTGGAGCTCCAATCCGTACTCCCTGTCGGCCCCGCCGCGGCCGGATCTGCTGCGGATCACCGTGAAGGCGAACGGTGAGCACAGCGAGGCCCTGGCCGGTCTCGAACCGGGCACCCGGGTCTGGGCCGAGGGCCCGTACGGGGCGATGACGGCGGCGCGGCGCAGCAGGGAGAAGGTGCTGATGATCGCGGGCGGCGCGGGGATCACTCCGATGCGGGCGCTGTTCGAGACGCTGCCCGGCGGGCCCGGCGATCTGACCCTGCTCTACCGGGCGAGCAAGACCGAGGATCTGGCGCTCTGGAAGGAACTGCGCGCGATCGCGTCGGCGCGGGGGGCGAGACTGCTGTACGCGGTCAACGGTCCTGACGGGGTACGGCCGGAGATCACCCCGCAGCGGCTGCGGGAGCTGCTGCCGGACATCGACGAGCACGATGTCTTTCTGTGCGGGCCCGCAGGACTGGCGCAGCAGTCGTACGAAGCACTGCGCGAGGCGGGCGTGCCGACCCGTCGTATCCATCACGAGTCGTTCGAAATGTGAGGCAGCCGATGAAGAGAAGACATCCGTTCCGGCGGATCATGGTCGGGGTCGCGGCGACGGCGACGGGGGTGGTGCTCCTGCTCGCGCTGAAGCAGCCGGGCGGCTCGTCGGTGGCGGGGGCGACGGCCCGGGGAGATGCGGGAGTGCTTCCCGCCGCGTCCGCCCCGGCAGCGTCCGCCCAGGCCTCGGCTCCGGCTTCGGCTCCGGGTCGTGCCTCCGGCTCCGATGCGGCGGGGACCGCAGCCGGCAGCGGGGGCGCGGGCGCGCGGACCGTGGTCGGCGATGCCGTGGACACCCAGTACGGCCCGGTGCAGGTACGGATCACCGTCAGCGGCGGCCGGATCACCGCGGCCGAAGCGGTCAAGGCCCCGGACAGCGACGCCCAGAGCCAGTCGGTCACCGCGAACGCGGTCCCCCGGTTGAACCAGTCCGCCGTCGCCGCGCAGAACGCGCGGATCGACACCGTCTCCGGAGCCAGCTACACCAGCGAGGGCTACCGGAACTCCCTCCAGAGCGCCCTCGACAAGGCCGGGGTCTGATGCCGGACATGGACGGGCGGCTGCACCACACCGAGGAGTCGATGGGGACGGTCTTCTCGTTCGACATCCGAGGGGTACGGAACGAGCCCGCGGTCCGGGCCGCTCTGCGGGCGGCCGTGTCCTGGCTGCACCGGGTCGACGAGGTCTTCTCGACGTTCCGCCCCGAGAGCGAGATCGCACGGCTGGGCCGGGGCGAACTGGCCCTGGCCGACTGCGCGCCCAAGGTCCGCGAGGTGCTGGAGCTGTGCGCGGAGGCGGAGCGGGAGAGCGGGGGCTGGTTCACCGTACGGTACGCGGGCGGTCTCGACCCGACGGGCCTGGTGAAGGGCTGGGCGGTGGAGCAGGCGGTACGGATGCTCGCCGAGTCCGGTGCCGGTGCCGTCTGTCTGAACGGCGGCGGGGATGTCCAACTGCTGGGCGGGCCCTGGCGGGTGGGCATCGCGGACCCGCTGCGCCCGGGCGAGCTGGCCACGGTGGTCGAGGCCGAGGGCCCGCTGGGCGTGGCCACCTCGGGCCCGGCCGAACGCGGCTGCCACATCCTGGACCCCCGTACGGGCGAACCTCCGGCCGATGCCCTCGCCTCGCTCACCGTGGTCACCCCCCAGGGTCTGACCTGGGCCGACGGCCGGGCGACAGCCGCGTACGCCATGGGCGCCGCCCGGGCCCGCGCCTGGCTGGAGGCCCTGCCCGGCACCGAGGCCTTCGCGGTCACCGCCGCCGGCGAGCGGTGGATGACATCCGGTTTCCACCGCCACACGGCAGAGGTGACCGCCTGAGGCCGGGCCCGCGCCGCGGGCAGCCGCGTTCAGTTGTTCTTCTGGGCCAGTTTCAGCAGATGGTCCGCGAGGGCCTGGCCGCCCGCCGGATCACGGCTGATCAGCATCAGGGTGTCGTCGCCCGCGATGGTGCCGAGGATGTCGCTCAGCTCCGCCTGGTCGATGGCCGAGGCCAGGAACTGGGCCGCGCCGGGCGGGGTGCGCAGGACGACCAGATTGGCCGAGGCCTCGGCGGAGATGAGGAGTTCACCGGCGAGGCGGCGCATCCGTTCCTCCTTCGCCGACTCGCCGAGCGGGGCGTGCGGGGTGCGGAAGCCGCCCTCGCTGGGGACCGCGTAGATCAGTTCACCGCCGGTGTTGCGGATCTTCACCGCGCCCAGTTCGTCCAGGTCCCGGGAGAGCGTCGCCTGGGTGACGCTCAGTCCGTCGTCCCCGAGCAGTTTCGCCAACTGGCTCTGGGAACGCACCGGTTGCCGGTTCAGGATGTCGACGATCCTGCGGTGGCGGGCGGTTCTGGTCTGCGGCACGGCCTGCCCGCCGTGCTCGGTCCCCTGGTCCTCGGTCATCGTCGTCTCATTCCCCGGATCGTCCTTCCCCGTACACGCTGTCGAGGATGCCGGGGAGCGCCCGGAGCAGCGTGTCGGCCTCGGCGTCGCCGATGATCAGCGGGGGCATCAGCCGTACGACGTCGGGGGCGGGCACGTTCACCAGGAGTCCGGCACCCTGAGCCGCCTGTTGCGCCTGGAGCGCGAGCGGTTCGGTGAGCACGATACCCAGGAGCAGTCCGGAGCCACGGACATGGGAGACCAGCGGGTGGCCGAGCGCCTCGATACCGTCACGCAGCTTCTCCCCCAGCCGCTTCACCTGGTCGAGCAGGCCGTCCGCGGCGAGGGTGTCCAGTACGGCGAGCCCCGCGGCGCAGGCGACCGGGTTGCCGCCGAAGGTCGTACCGTGCTGGCCCGGCTTGAGCAGCTCGGCGGCCGGTCCGAAGGCGACCGTCGCGCCGAGCGGCAGACCGCCGCCGAGACCCTTGGCGAGGGTGACCACATCGGGCTCGACACCCTGGTGGGCCTGGTACTCGAACCAGTGCCCCGTCCGGCCGATGCCCGTCTGCACCTCGTCCAGGACGAGCAGGGTGCCGGTGGCCCGGGTGATCTCGCGGGCCGCCTCCAGATAGCCCCTGGGCGGGACGACCACCCCGGCCTCGCCCTGGATCGGTTCGATGATCACCAGCGCCGTCTCCTCGGTGACCGCGGCCCGCAGCGCCTCGGCGTCCCCGTACGGCACATGCGTGACCTCGCCGGGCAGCGGCAGGAACGGCTGCTGCTTCGGGGGCTGGCCGGTGAGGGCGAGCGCGCCCATGGTGCGGCCGTGGAAGCCGCCCTGGGTGGCGACCATGTGCTGACGGCCCGTCAGGCGGCCGATCTTGAAGGCGGCTTCGTTCGCCTCGGCGCCGGAGTTGCAGAAGAACACCCTGCCCGGGCGCCCGAAGAGCTGGATCAGCCGCTCGGCGAGGGCGACGGGCGGCTCGGCGATGAAGAGATTGGAGACATGGCCGAGGGAGGCGATCTGGCGGGAGACCGCCTCGACGACCGCGGGGTGTGCGTGGCCGAGGGCATTGACCGCGAGGCCGCCGACGAAGTCGGTGTATTCGGTGCCGTCGGCGTCCATGACACGGGCGCCCTCACCGCGTACGAGGGACAGCCCGGGCGTGCCGTAGTTGTCGGCCATGACGCCCCGCCAGCGCTGTGCCAGCTCCTCGTTGCCGGTCATTTCGCTTCCCCTTCAGATGCGTTGAGTCCGCCGGGCCCGACGGCCGCGTCGGGTACGACCATGGTTCCGATGCCCGAGTCGGTGAAGATCTCCAGCAGGATCGCGTGCGGCACCCGCCCGTCCAGCACCCGTGCCGTCCTGACTCCGTTGCGTACGGCGTGCAGGCAGCCCTCCATCTTGGGCACCATGCCGCTGGACAGCTCGGGCAGCAGCTTCTCCAGCTCGGTGGCGGTGAGCCGGCTGATCACGTCGTCGCTGTTCGGCCAGTCCTCGTACAGCCCCTCGACATCGGTGAGGACCATCAGCGTCTCGGCGCCCAGCGCGGCGGCGAGCGCGGCGGCGGCGGTGTCGGCGTTGACGTTGTAGACATGCCCGTCGTCGGCACTGCGCGCGATGGAGGAGATCACCGGGATCCGGCCGTCGCCGAGCAGTGCCTCTATGGCGCCCGTGTCGATCGAGGTGATCTCGCCGACCCGCCCGATGTCGACCGGTTCGCCGTCGATGAGCGGCCGGTGCCGGGTGGCGGAGATCGTACGGGCGTCCTCGCCGGTCATGCCGACGGCGAGCGGACCGTGCTGGTTGAGCAGCCCGACCAGCTCGCGCTGGACCTGTCCGGCCAGCACCATCCGTACGACGTCCATCGCCTCCGGAGTGGTGACCCGCAGGCCCGCCTTGAACTCGCTGACCAGGCCGTGCCGGTCGAGCTGCGCGTTGATCTGCGGGCCGCCGCCGTGCACGACGACGGGCTTGAGGCCGGCCTGCCGCAGAAACACGACGTCCTGGGCGAAGGCGGCCTTGAGGTCCTCGTCGACCATGGCGTTGCCGCCGAACTTGATGACGACGGTCCTGCCGTTGTGCCGGGTCAGCCAGGGCAGCGCCTCGATGAGGATCTGCGCCTTGGGCAGCGCGGTGTGCTTGCGCGCGGTCATGAGCTGTACGCGCTGTTCTCGTGGACGTACTCGGCGGTGAGGTCATTGGTCCAGATGACCGCGGAGTCCGTGCCCGCGGCGAGGTCGGCGGTGATCCGTACCTCGCGGTAGCGCATGTCGACCAGCTCGCGGTCCTCGCCGACGGCGCCGTTGCGGCAGACCCAGACGTCGTTGATGGCGACATTGAGCCGGTCGGGCTCGAAGACGGCGCCGGTGGTGCCGATGGCGGAGAGGACCCGGCCCCAGTTGGGGTCCTCGCCGTGGATGGCGCACTTGAGGAGGTTGTTGCGGGCGATGGAGCGGCCCGCCTCGACGGCGTCGTCCTCGCTCGCGGCGTTGATCACTTCGATCCGGATGTCCTTGGAGGCGCCCTCGGCGTCCCCGATGAGCTGACGGGCCAGATCGGCGCAGACCGTACGGACGGCCTCGGCGAACTCCTCGTACCCGGGGGTCACGGCGGACGCGCCGGAGGCGAGCAGCAGCACGGTGTCGTTGGTGGACATGCAGCCGTCGGAGTCGACCCGGTCGAAGGTGGTACGGGTGGCCGCGCGCAGCGCCGAGTCCAGCTCCGGCGCCGCGACATCGGCGTCGGTGGTGAGGACGACGAGCATGGTGGCGAGGCCGGGGGCGAGCATGCCCGCGCCCTTGGCCATGCCGCCCACGGTCCAGCCGTCACCGCCCGCGACGGCGGTCTTGTGGACGGTGTCGGTGGTCTTGATGGCGATGGCGGCCTTCTCGCCGCCGTGCTCGGAGAGTTCGGCGGCGGCCTTCTCAATACCGGGCAGGAGCTTGTCCATCGGCAGGAGCAGTCCGATGAGTCCGGTGGACGCGACGGCGATCTCGCCGGCGCCGTGCTCGTCCCCGCCGGGCGTGCCGATACCGCTGTTGAGGACCTCGGCGACCTTCTCGGCGGTCGCGTGGGTGTCCTGGAACCCCTTCGGGCCCGTGCAGGCGTTGGCGCCACCGGAGTTGAGGACGACCGCGCCGACCTGGCCGCCCTTGAGGACCTGCTCGGACCAGAGGACCGGGGCGGCCTTGACACGGTTGGAGGTGAAGACGCCCGCGGCGGCTCGGCGCGGCCCCCTGTTGACCACGAGGGCCAGGTCCGGGTTGCCGTTCTCCTTGATTCCGGCCGCAATGCCCGCCGCCGTGAATCCCTTCGCTGCGGTGACGCTCAAGGTGCCACTCCGATCGTGGAAAGTCCGGTGTCCTCGGGGAGTCCGAGGGCGATGTTCATGCTCTGCAGCGCGCCGCCCGCGGTGCCCTTGGTGAGGTTGTCGACGGCGCTGATCGCGATGATGCGGCCCGCGGACTCGTCATGGGCGACCTGGATCTGTACGGCGTTGGAACCGTAGACGGACGCCGTCGCGGGCCACTGCCCTTCGGGAAGCAGGTGCACGAAGGGCTCGTCCGCGAAGGCCTTCTCGTAGGCATCCCGTATGTCCTGGTACGTCACACCGGGCCGGGCCTTGGCTGAGCAGGTGGCGAGGATGCCGCGGGGCATCGGGGCGAGGGTGGGCGTGAAGGAGACGGTGACCCGCTCACCGGCGGCCGCGCTGAGGTTCTGGATCATCTCGGGGGTGTGCCGGTGGCCGCCGCCGACGCCGTACGGGCTCATGGAGCCCATGACCTCGGAGCCCAGCAGATGCGGCTTGGCGGACCGGCCGGCGCCGGAGGTGCCGGAGGCGGCGGTGATCACCGCCTCGGGCTCGGCCAGGCCCGCGGTGTACGCAGGGAAGAGCGCGAGCGAGACGGCCGTGGGATAGCAGCCGGGCACCGCGACGCGCTTGGACCCCTCCAGCGCGGCGCGGGCGCCCGGCAGTTCGGGGAGCCCGTAGGGCCAGGTCCCGGCGTGGGCGGAACCGTAGAACCGCTCCCAGTCGGCGGCGTCCTTCAGCCGGAAGTCGGCACCCAGGTCGATGACCAGGACATCCTCGCCGAGTTGCGCGGCGACGGCCGCGGACTGGCCGTGCGGCAGCGCGAGAACGACGACATCGTGCCCGGCGAGCACCTCGCCGCTGGCCGCCTCCAGCACCCGCCCGGCCAGCGGTACGAGATGCGGCTGAAGCCCCCCGAGCCGCTGCCCGGCGCTGGAATTCCCGGTGAGGACCCCGATCTCGACCCCGGGATGCCCGAGCAGCAGCCGCAGCATCTCCCCGCCCGCGTACCCGCTCGCCCCTGCCACTGCCACGCGTACAGCCATCGAAAAGCCCTCCTCAGCGATGGCATGACTATACGTTTCAATGCAGCTTTATGCAATGCCCACGGCTGCGCACGCCCGGCTGGCCGGCCGCGCGCACCCGACTTGACCTGGCACAGAATGTCGGGTCCGGCGGGGTGGGCGCCACCTAGCGTGGTGGTCACAGAAGAGGAAGGGGACCTGGCGTGCTGGAGCGGCTCAACCAGGCCATGGAGGAGATCGAGCACCGGCTCGACCAGTCCATCGAGGTGGCCGCGCTGGCGCGCACGGCGGCCACCTCGGAGTACCACCTGCGCCGGATGTTCTCCGCGCTGGCGGGGGTGCCGCTGTCGGAGTACATCCGGCGTCGGCGGCTCACCGTCGCGGGCGCCGAGGTGCTCGCGGGGAACGGGACGCTGCTGGACATCGCGGTGCGCTACGGCTACGGCTCGGGCGAGGCGTTCGCCCGGGCGTTCCGCGCCATGCACGGTGTCGGGCCCGGCGAGGCCCGGCGCACCGGCACCACGCTCGTCTCCCAGCCCAGGTTGACCTTCCGGCTCACCGTAGAAGGGAAAAGCAGCATGCGATACCGCGTCGTGGACAGGCCAGCCTTCACCGTCGCAGGCCTCAAGGCCCGGGTGCCACTGGTGCACTCGGGGCCGAACCAGGCGATCATCGACTTCGTCCGGGGGATCGGCCCCGAGACCCTGAAGCGCCTGGAGAAGCTGTCGGACCAGGAGCCGCAGGGCATCGTCGCGGTCTGCGACGACCTGGACCCCAGCCGCGCCGAAGGCACGGAGCTCGACTACTACCACGGGGTGATCACATCGGCGGACGCCCCCGAGGGCACGGTGGGCCTCCCCGTGGCGGCCGGCGCCTGGGGGGTCTTCACCACCTCCGGGCCCGCGCCGCAGGCCATACAGGAACTGTGGCGGGACGTGTTCACCGAGTGGTTCCCCTCGAACCCGTACCGCAGCCGCCCAGGCCCCGAGATCCTGCGCGTCCGTATGTCGCCGGACCACTCCGAGGCGGACGCGGAGCTGTGGCTTCCGGTGGAGCGGGAGCAGCACTGAACGGGGAGCGTCGCTGAACGGGGCGCCCGGTTGATGGTCCGCACCACATCCCGGAGAATTTTTCGCGGGTGATGTCGATCCGGGCGGCCTCCGTTCGACGTAGGGGTGAGAGGCGGGGATCGGCCCCGCCTCGCGAGCGACGCGATCGAGGAGAGCCACCATGCCCCGCTATCTCACACTGGTCCACATCGACGAGCAGAACCTTCCCGCCGACGCGCCCGACCCGGGGTTCGATCAGCGGATGGGGGAGCTGTTCGAGGAGATCACCCGGGCCGGGGTGATGCAGGAGACGGCCGGGCTGGCGCCGACCGCCGAGGGGACCCGGCTGACCTGGTCCGGCGGGAAGGTCGGTTACACGGACGGGCCGTTCACCGAGACCAAGGAAGTCGTCGGGGGGTACTCCATCACCCGGTGCGCGGACAAGGCCGAGGCGCTGGAATGGGCCAAGCGGTTCCTGGAGGTCCACCCGGAGAGCTGGCACGTCTCCGTCGAGGTCCGCGAGATCGCGGAAGACTGATCCGACCGCGCTTGCTCCGGCCTCGCCCACCTGTTCTGATGGGTGGCTGTGACGGGAGCGAGTACGGCGGAAACGGTCGAAGCGGTCTTCAGGATCGAGTCCGCGCGGATCATCGCCGGCGTCACCCGCATCGTGCGGGACGTGGGCATCGCCGAGGAACTCGCGCAGGACGCGCTCGTCGCCGCGCTGGAACAGTGGCCGGAGTCGGGTGTCCCGGACAGACCGGGCGCCTGGCTCATGGCCACCGCCAAGCACCGCGGGATCGATCTCGTACGCCGCAGGGAGACCTACGCGCGGAAGCTGGCTGAGGTCGGGCGGGCGCTGGAGGACGTACCGCCGCCCGGGCCCGGGGATCCAGCCGAGAGTGCCGGGAGCGCCGAGGACATCGACGACGATCTGCTGCGGCTGATCTTCACCGCCTGCCATCCGGTGCTGTCGACCCGCGCCAGGATCGCGCTCACCCTGCGGCTGCTGGGCGGGCTGACCACGGAGGAGATCGCCCGCGCCTTCCTCGCCCCGGAGCCGACCGTCGCCCAGCGCATCGTCCGCGCGAAACGGACGCTCGCCAAGGCCGGGGTGCCCTTCGAGGTGCCGTACGGTGCCGACCGGGCCGCCCGGGTCTCCTCCGTCCTCGAGGTGATCTACCTGGTCTTCAACGAGGGCTACTCCGCGACGGCCGGTGACGATCTCGTGCGCCCGGCCCTGTGCGAGGACGCGCTGCGGCTGGCCCGGGTGCTGGCGGGTCTGATGCCCGAGGAGCCCGAGGTACACGGTCTGGCGGCGCTGCTGGAGTTCCAGGCGTCCCGTATCGCGGCGCGTACGGGTCCCGACGGCGAGCCGGTGATGCTCGCCGACCAGAACCGCTCCCGGTGGAACCGTATGCTCATCGCCCGCGGCTTCGAGGCCCTGCGCCGCGCGGGCCACGGCCCGTACTCCGTCCAGGCCGCGATCGCGGCGTGCCACGCGCGGACGATCCGCTACGAGGACACCGACTGGGCGACGATCGCCGCGCTGTACAGCAGGCTGATGGCGCTGGCCCCGTCCCCGGTGGTGGAGCTGAACCGGGCGGTCGCGGTCTCGATGGCGCAGGGGCCGGCGGCCGGACTGAAGCTGGTGGACGCACTGGCCGCCGAACCGGCCCTGAGGGACTACCACTTGCTGCCGAGTGTCCGGGGCGATCTGCTGGAGCGCCTGGGGCGGGACGAGGAGGCGCGCGCGGAGTTCGAGCGTGCGGCGTCCCTGACCCGCAACGAGCGCGAGAGGGAACTGCTCCGGGCACGGGCCGCGCGCTCGCGGTCGGCGCCCGGCGACTGAAGCGGGTCCGGGCCCGCCGGGCTCGGTGACGGCCCGGCCGCCGGGCTCCCGGGCCGGGGCCTGTCCGAACCCGGGGCGAGTCCTGTCCGGGCCGTCGGAAGGGCTTTTCGGGAAGGGCTCTTCGGGAAAGCCCCCCAGGAAAGCCCCTCGGGAGTCACTATCCGGTCGGCCGCACCAGTCCCGATTCGTACGCGAACACCGCGAGCTGGGTACGGTCACGCAGGCTCAACTTGCCCAGTATCCGGCCCACATGGGTCTTCACCGTCTGTTCCGCCACCACCAGACGCGCGGCGATCTCCGCGTTCGACAGGCCCTGTGCGATCAGGGACAGCACCTCGGTCTCGCGTTCCGTGAGGTCGCCGACACGGTCCTTGAGCGGGGCGCGGGGCGCGGCGGTCATCCGGGCGAACTCGGCGATCAGCCGCTTGGTGATGTTCGGGGCGAGCAGGGCGTCGCCCTCGGCCACCACCCGTACCGCGCGCGCCAGTTCGGCGGCCGAGGCGTCCTTCAGCAGAAAGCCCGAGGCGCCCGCGCGGATCGCCTCGTACACGTACTCGTCGAGATCGAAGGTGGTCAGGACGAGGACCTTGACGGTGGATCCGGCGGGGGCGGTGAGGCGGCGGGTGGCCTCGATACCGCCGAGTCCGGGCATCCGGATGTCCATCAGGACGACGTCCGGGGCGAGGTCCGCGGCCTGGGCGACCGCGTCGAGGCCGTCGACGGCCTGGCCGACGACCTCGATGCCGGGCTCGGCGTTGAGCAGTACGGTCAGGCCCTGGCGGACCATCATCTGGTCGTCGGCGATCAGTACGCGGACGGTCGGCACGGGCGTCGTCATACGGTGTCCTCGGAAGATCCGGCGGGGGCGGGTCCCGTCGCGGCCCCGTCCGGCTCCGCGAGGGGTGTCGTGGGCAGCGTCGCGGTCACTTCCCAGCCGCCCTCGGGGGTGGCTCCCGTCGCCAGTTCGCCCCCCAGCATCGCGACACGCTCCCGCATCCCGAGCAGGCCGTGGCCGGTCCCGGGCGAGGGCGGGGCCGTACCGCCGGGCGCGGTGTTGGTGACCCGGACCGTGACCCCGGAGCGGTGGTAGGCCGTCTCCACCCGTACCTCCGCCCCCGGCGCGTGCCGCATCGCGTTGCTGAGCGCCTCCTGCACGATACGGAACGCCGACAGCTCGACGCCCGGTGGCAGCGGGCGCGGCTCCCCGGTGGTGCGGCCGGTGATCCGGACCCCCGCGCCGCGCACATTGCCGAGCAGCTCGTCGAGCCGGTCGAGGGTGGGCTGCGGGGCATGCCGTACCCCGTCCGCGAGGGAGTCCCCGGAGCCGAGGGCGTCCTCGGAACGCAGTACGCCCAGCACCCGGCGCAGTTCGGTGAGCGCCCCGACGGCGTTCTCGCGGATGCCCGCGAGATTCTCCCGCAGCTCCGCGGACGGGTTCTCGGCCAGATGCGGGGCGGCCTGCGCCTGGATGGATATGACCGCCATGTGGTGGGCGACCACGTCGTGCAGCTCGCGCGCGATGCGGTGGCGCTCCTCCAGCAGGGTGCGCCGGGCCCGCTCCTCGGCGGTGATCTCCTCCTGTGCGACCAGTTCGGTACGGGCCACCTGGCGCCCGCGCAGGGCCGCTCCGACCACCACCGCGATCAGGAAGAGCAGGACGACGGTGCGGTTGACGTGGCCGGTACGGAACACGCCCACCAGCACACTGATCACCAGCACCTCGGCCGCGACCCGGGGCCGGGACCGCAGCGCCACCAGGAACAGCACCCAGGCTTCCAGCACGATCCCCGCGGCGGTCCACGGGTACATGGAGCTGGTGCGGGCGGTGAGGGGATCCGCGAACAGGGCGAGCGCCACCAGGGAACCCGTCGACGCCCACCAGGCGGCGACCGGGCGGAAGGGCGCGGCGACCAGCGCGGCGGACTGGACCGCGGCGAGCAGGAGGGCGAGCAGGGAGCCCATCCGGTAGTCGCGGGAGTACTGGTCGACATTGGAGACCAGCAGGAACACCGAGAACAGCACCAGCGGCACGAAGAACGCCGGCCACCAGTCCAGCAGCCGCGACCGGCCCAGGCGCCGGGGCGGCTCGGCGGCGGTGGTCCAGAGGTCCTCGCGCAGGGCGCGCGGCACCGCCCGTACGGCCGCCGCCAGCCGTCCGGGCCACTGCGGCGGCTCCCCGGGATTCCCCGCCCCGGGACTCCCCACCCGACTCCTCACAGGCTTCACCTTAGGCACGCCGCATCACCTCTTCCTCTTCCCGGTCGGGACGCCCTTCACGGACGATCCGGCCGCCCGGCCGCAGCCGCCCTTTGTGAGCAGTGATCTCGTACGTACGGAACGCCGCCCAGCACACCAGCAGCGCCGCCGCGAACACCGGCAGCCAGGCCAGCCGCGCCAGCACCCAGCCGCTGCCGTCGGGCACGGTGTGCAGTCCTGGCAGGGCGCCGCCCGTGAGCAGACCGAGGGCGGTGACGGCGATCATGGCGGTCTGGTGCCAGAGGAAGACCGTCATCGCGGACAGATTCAGCAGCGCCACCGCCGCCCAGGCCGCGGGCCGCCGCAGCCACCGGCGCAGCGGGCCGGTGAGCAGCAGGGCCGCCCCGCACTGGGCGAGGCCGAAGGTGACGGCGGCCAGGGTCGGCGGGTCGAGGTTCGAGACCGCCGCGCCGGGCACGCCCACCATGGACGCCGGGTAGCCGGCGAACAGGATCAGCGCGGCCGTGGCAGCCGCGCCGCCGAGCAGCAGCCCCCAGCCCGCCCGGCGTCCTGGCAGGCCGCCGCGGGCCCAGGCCGCGCCCAGGCAGTACGGTACGAGCCAGCCTGCGGCCACATTGATCCAACCGAGCCACTCCGGGCCGCCGAGTCCGTACCGGAAGAGGTCGACGTACAGCACCACGGCCAGCGGCCACAGCGGGTGCAGCCGGGCGGCCAGCGGGGTGGCCGCACTCAGCGTGGCGAAGACCAGCAGGAACCAGAGCGGCGAGAGCACCAGCCGGAACAGGGCGTGCACGGTGTCGTATCCGGCGCCGGAGGCCAGCATCGTGCCCGCGGCCACCGCCCATACCGCCAGCACGGCGACGACCGGCCGGAACAGCCGCGCGAGGCGGGCTCGGAGCCACTGCGGATAGCCGGTGCCGTGCGCGCGGGCCGAGGCGTAACTCCTCGCCCCGACCTGCCCGCCGACCAGGAAGAAGACCGCGAGCGTCTGGAACACCCAGGATATGGGCGCCAGTTGGGGCATGTAGTGGAGCGGGCTCGCGCCGCGTACGGTGCCGCTGTCGGCGACTAGGGCGGTCACCAGCCAGTGCCCGAGCACCACGCCGAGGATGGCGAAGGCACGCAGGGCGTCGATGGCGCGGTCGCGGTCCGGCGGGGTGGCGGACTCGATCCGCCGTACGAGATCACGCATGGCGGGCCGCCTCGGGCGCCCGTCCGGAGACACCGGTGTTTCCGGCTCCGGCGACGATCCGGGCGAGGTTCCGCAGGGAGACGGAACCCGGCTTGAGGTAGTCGCTGTGGCCGCCCGGGCCCGCGTCGAAGAGGCGGGCGCCGAACTCCCGCGACACCGGATCGGGCCCGAACCCGAGTGTGGTGAAGGGCAGTCGGAGGCGGGTGTGCGGCACATGGGCGATCCAGTCGCCGTCCCCGCGGCCCGCCCAGACGGTGGCCCGGGTGCGCAGGCCGGCGGCGCTGTCGACGCCGGTGCCGGGGCTGCCGTACAGGACGATGTCGGAGACCGGCAGGCCCGGGGCGGCGAGCGCGCAGACCACCGAGCCGTACGAGTGGCAGAGCAGGGCGGTCCTGGCGGCGGGCTTGGCCGAACGCAACTCCCGTATGAAGGAGCGGAGTCGAGGCGCCGCTTCATGGGCGCGGCCCGGGGTCACCGCCTCGGGACTCACCGTGCCCGGAGTCTCGTATCCGAGCCAGGCGATCACGGCGGACCCGGCGCCCAGCTCCCGCTGGAGCGCCCGCGCGCCGGACCGGAAGCGCCCGTACCGGTCGAGGTCCGTGTCCGAGCCCGGTACGAGGACGGCGATCCGGTCGGCCCGCGCCAGATCGCCGAAGACCTCGGCGGTACGGCCTCCGTCACGGCCGTCGAAGGAGAGGAAGTGGCGCGAGGTGGCCGCCATGGCGCGCAGTGCGGCGGCCCGTCTTCGGTCGCCGTGGCCGGACGCCATGCGCCCGGCTGCCCGGATGGCGGCGCGGTTGGCGGCGTACCGGGCGTCCAGGGCCGGGCCCAGGGCAACGGCCGCGAGCGGGGCGAGGACGGGCGGGGCGGGGG
>NZ_LATD01000364.1 GCF_000981895.1 Streptomyces odonnellii
CTGCTGGCGCGGGCGCTGTCCTCCGTACCGGCGGAGTAGCCGCGGGGCCCCGCGGGCCGGTGGCGACGGCCACCGGCCCCGCCCCGGCACCCCTCGTGGCCCCGGTACCGGCCCCGTAGTCGGCCCAGGCGGCAAAAATCGGGCAGGGGTGGGCGGGATGGTTACCGGCAAGTAGCATGGGATGTGGACGTACGCTCCGGCGTGCCCCGCAGCAGTGCCGTTCCCACCCTGGAGGAGAGCCATCGTGCCTCGTACCGTCAGGGACGTCGTCTTCGTCGACGGCGTCCGCACCCCGTTCGGCAAGGCGGGCCCGAAGGGCATGTACCACGAGACCCGCGCCGACGATCTCGTCGTGAAGGCGATCCGGGAGCTGCTGCGCCGCAACCCGGATCTGGACCCGGCCCGGATCGACGAGGTCGCCGTCGCCGCGACCACGCAGATCGGTGACCAGGGCCTCACCCTCGGCCGTACCGCCGGCATCCTCGCGGGGCTGCCGCAGTCCGTGCCCGGCTATTCGATCGACCGTATGTGCGCGGGCGCGCTGACCGCGGTCACCACAACCGCCGGCTCCATCGCCTTCGGCGCGTACGACATCGTCGTGGCGGGCGGTGTCGAGCACATGGGGCGGCACCCGATGGGCGAGGGCGTGGACCCCAACCCGCGGTTCGTGAGCGAGCGACTCGTGGACGACTCCGCCCTCTTCATGGGGATGACGGCCGAGAATCTGCACGACCGCTTCCCGCATCTCACCAGGCGGCGCGCCGACGAGTACGCGGTGCGGTCGCAGGAGAAGGCGGCCAAGGCGTACGCGAACGGCCTGATCCAGCAGGATCTGGTGCCGATCTCCATCCGCCGCACCGACCCCGCCGCGGGCGAGACCGGCTGGGGGCTGGCCACCGCGGACGAGCCGATGCGGCCGGGTACGACGCTGGAGGGGCTGGCCGGGCTGAAGACCCCGTTCCGGCCGCACGGAAGGGTGACGGCGGGCAACTCGGCGGGGCTCAACGACGGTGCCACCGCCTCGCTGATCGCCGCCGAGGACTTCGCGCGCGAGCAGGGGCTGCCGGTCAGGATGCGGCTCGTCTCGTACGCCTTCGCGGGCGTCGAGCCCGAGGTGATGGGGTACGGGCCGATCCCGGCGACGGAGAAGGCCCTCGCCAAGGCGGGTCTGTCGATCTCCGACATCGGGCTGTTCGAGATCAACGAGGCCTTCGCCGTACAGGTGCTGGCCTTCCTCGACCACTACGGCCTCGCGGACGACGACGAGCGCGTCAACCAGTACGGCGGCGCGATCGCGTTCGGCCATCCGCTCGCCTCCTCCGGCGTACGGCTGATGACGCAGCTCGCCCGGCAGTTCGAGGCACACCCGCAGGTCCGGTACGGGCTGACCACGATGTGCGTCGGCTTCGGCATGGGCGCTTCGGTCATCTGGGAGAACCCGCACTTCGACGGAGGCACCAAGTGAGCACCGCTGAACTCCTGAAGGGCGCGGCCGAGCTGTTCCCCGACGAGGTCGTGACCCAGGCGCACGTACGCCATCTCGACCTCCCGGCGGGCGCCGGGCGCTTCGCGCTGATCACGCTGGACAACGGTCTCGACCACACCAAGCCCACCACCTTCGGCCCGCAGTCCCTGGCCAATCTGGACGCGGCGCTCGCCCGGGTCGAGGCCGAGGCGGCCGAGGGCACCATCGTCGGGGTGGGGGTGACCGGCAAGCCGTTCATCTTCGCCGTAGGCGCGGACCTCAAGGGTGTGGAGCTGCTGAAGCGCCACGAGGACGCCCTCGCGATCGGCCGGGGCGGCCATGAGGTCTTCAAGCGGCTCGCCTCGCTGGCCGTGCCGACCTTCGCGTACTACAACGGCGCGGCGATGGGCGGCGGAGTCGAGATCGGTCTGCACTGCCGGTACCGCACGGTGTCGGCGGCGCTGCCCGCGTTCTCACTGCCCGAGGTCTTCCTCGGCCTGGTGCCGGGCTGGGGCGGCTGCACGCTGCTGCCGAACCTGATCGGCGCGGACCGCGCGGTCTCGGTCGTCATCGAGAACTCGCTCAACCAGAACAAGCAGCTCAAGGGCCCGCAGGTGCATGAACTGGGCATCGCGGACGCGATCTTCGAGGGCGCCGACTTCCTGGAGCAGTCGCTGCGCTGGACCGCGTCGGTGCTCACCGGCGAGCTGGAGGTCGTACGGCCCGCGGTGGACCGGGGCGAGGCCTGGGACCAGGCCGTGGCGCGGGGCAGGGCGTTCGCCGACTCCAAGGTGCACGGCGCGGCCCCGGCCGCGTACCGCGCGCTGGACATCATCGCCGCGGCCAAGGACGGCGATCTCCAGGCGGGCTTCGACGCCGAGGACCGGGCTCTCGCGGACCTGATCATGGGCGGTGAGCTGCGCTCGGGGATCTACGCCTTCAATCTGGTGCAGCGGCGCGCCAAGCGCCCGGTGGGGGCGCCGGACAAGGCGCTGGCCCGTCCGGTCACCAAGGTCGGGGTCGTGGGCGCCGGGCTGATGGCCTCTCAGCTCGCGCTGCTCTTCCTGCGCCGCCTCGAAGTCCCGGTCGTCCTCACGGACATCGACCAGGAGCGGGTCGACAAGGGCGTCGGCTATGTGCATGCCGAGATCGACAAGCTGCTGCTGAAGTCCCGTATCAACCAGGACAAGGCGAACCGGCTCAAGGGCCTGGTGTCGGGCGTGCTGGACAAGGCGGAGGGCTTCGCGGACGCGGACTTCGTGATCGAGGCCGTCTTCGAGGAGATGGGCGTCAAGCAGCAGGTGTTCGCGGAGGTCGAGGCGGTCGCCCCGGCGCACGCGATCCTCGCCACCAACACCTCGTCGCTGTCGGTCTCGGAGATGGCCTCGAAGCTGAAGCACCCCGAACGGGTCGTGGGCTTCCACTTCTTCAACCCGGTCGCGATCCTGCCGCTGCTGGAGATCGTGCGCGGTGAGCGGACCGACGACGCGGCGCTGGCGACGGCGTTCGGCGTGGCGAAGAAGCTCAAGAAGACCGCGGTACTGGTGAAGGACGCCCCGGCGTTCGTCGTCAACCGGATCCTCACCCGCTTCATGGGCGAGATCCAGAACGTCATCGACGAGGGCACACCGGTCCAGGTGGCGGAGCGCGCGGTGGAGCCGCTGGGGCTGCCGATGTCGCCGCTGGTCCTGCTGGAGCTGGTCGGACCCGCGATCGGGCTGCATGTCTCGGAGACGCTGCACCGCGCGTTCCCGGACCGCTTCACGGTCTCGGAGAATCTCGCGGCGGTCGTGGCGGCGGGCAAGCGCGGCTTCTACGTCTACGACTCGGGCGCGCCGGAGCTGGATCCGGAGGTCGCCGCGCTGCTCAAGCAGGGCGGTACAGTCCTGACGGAGGAGCAGACCCGGGCGCGCGTGCTGGACGCGGTGGCGCAGGAGATCGGTCTGATGCTGGCCGAGGGCGTCGTCGCGGAGGCGCAGGACATCGACCTCTGTCTGATCACAGGTGCGGGCTGGCCGTTCCATCTGGGCGGCATCACGCCGTACCTGGACCGGGAGGGCGTGTCGGAGCGGGTGAACGGCAAGCGGTTCCTGGAGCCGGGCCTGGCGAGCGTGCCGGCGTAGCGGCGTAGCGGCTCTGTCTGTTCCCGGGCGCCGGGCGGTCCGATTCCGGGCCGTCCGGCGCCCGGCCTGCGTTTGTCCGGCGCCCGTCCGGCGCCCGTCCCGTGTCCGGGGCGGAGGACAGCGGCGCCGGTCGTGTCAGACCTGTGTCCATGCCTCCAGGGCCAGGCCCGGTTCCGCCTTCTGACGGGCCAGGCGCAGGGTGCCGTCCTCGGTGAAGGCGGCCAGGACCACCCGGCCGCGGCCGTCCAGGGCCAGGGCCGGGGCGCCCGCGCAGGGTTCGCCGGAAGGGGTCCAGTGCAGGCCCGCGCCCTCGTTCTCGGTCGGGTACGCGGCGACGCGCGGGCGGCCGTCGGGGCCGCGCTGGGCGAGGATCGTGCAGTCGTGGCCGTCGACGGGGGTACGGAGCAGAGCCAGTGGGCCGGTGCCGGGGCCGCCCAGCGAGACGGGTGCGGTGCCGGGGCGCCAGGCGCGGACCGTACCGTCCCCGGGGTCGCGCCAGAAGTGGGTGAGCCGCCCCGGTCCGGTGCGCTCGGCGGTGAGTGTGCCGGGCGCGACGGCGGCCACGGGCTCTTCCTCGGCGCGTTCCAGGGCCGCTTCGGGCTTTCCGCGCAGCCAGCGCACCATGGAGTCCCCGGCGGGTACGAGCACTTCGATCGCGCCGTGGTCGGTGACGGCGGCGGCCGGCTCGCCGGTCAGTTCCGTCCCCTCGGCGTTCGCGCCGCCCCAGGCCTGCCAACGGCCGCTGGGCGCCTGGTGTTTGGCCGACAGGCCGCCGTTGGCGTTCCTCACGAACAGATGCACGGAGCCGGTGGTGTCCAGGACCGCCGAGGGCAGCCCGATCCTGGCGGCCTTCCCGTGGTCCTTGCCGTGCGGGTTGCCCAGGGAGTGCCAGTCCCGCAGTGGACGGCCCGTCTGGAACTGGACCGCGTGCACCAGATCCGTCTCGTCGGCGCCGTCGGCACGAGGACGTCTCCGCACCGCCAGCAGATGGACGAAGCCCTCGGCGCTCTGGGCGATGGACAGATACGGCAACAGACCCTGGGCTGCGAGCAGTTGAGCCTCCGACCAGTCGGGGCCGCCGGTCCGGGTCTCGGTCCTGCGGAGCACCCCCTCGGCCGTCGGCGCGTACGCGGTGAGCCTGCCGTCCTTGCCGCGCAGCAGCCAGCCGGCCGTGGCGGGCAGGGAGGTGTCGGCGGGGAGCGCGAGGGGCGTGCGGCTTGGCTCACGGGCGACATCGGCGGCCCCGCCCGTACCGTCCCCCGACCGTTTCGACGTCCGTCCGGACCTCGGTGTCATGGCCTGGCGCCACCTTCCCGAGCGCTGGAAACCCGGAGCCCGATGATACTCGCGGGTACTCCGGCGGGCCGGGTCCTGTCTGCCACATAGCGCCGTCCGCCCGCAGGGCGGGGCCTGCGGCGTCCGGTGCGTGCGATCGCAAGGCGGAGGATCAGCCGTGTACTGGACGTACTTGGCTGAGTCCGACAACGCGGCGAGCGTGCGTGCCGGGCGTCGCGGGCCAGGCGGGATGTGGCAGACAGGGCCCGTGAACCCTGACGCTGTGGCAGGCTGCCGGGATGCGTACGCAGCTCATCGTCGACGCGGCGAATGTGGTCGGTTCCGTCCCCGACGGATGGTGGCGCGACCGGCGCGGGGCCGCCGAGCGGCTGCGCGACTCGCTGGTGCCCTACGCGGAGAGCGGGATCGACGGCTGCCCGGGGCCGGTCGAGGTGGTACTCGTCGTCGAGGGCGCGGCCCGGGATGTGGCACCGGTGCCGGGGGTACGGGTCGAGCCCGCGCCCGGCAGCGGCGACGACCGGATCGTGGAGCTGGCGGCACGGGCCGAGGAGGAGGGCGCCGGGTGTGTCGTGGTGACGGCCGACCGGGAGCTGCGCCGCCGGGTGACGGCCCATGGGGCGCGCTGCGTGGGGCCCAGGACGGTGCGTCAGCCGCCGGGCGGGCGTCCGTAGAGTGCGTCGGTCTCCTGGCGGGCGCTCCCCGGTGAGCGTACGTAGAACACCGCGCCGTCGACCGTCGCCGGGAGCGGCTCGTAGTGCCGTGCCAGCAGCGCCCGGAGGGTGGGCAGCCGGTCCGGGGCGAAGGGCTTGCCGCGCGAGTCGTCGACGATCAGGGCCGGGGGCCGGTCGCGCAGTTCGGCGGTGAACACGGGCCAGGCGCCCGTCACACCGTACTTCTCGCCGACCCCGGGGCCGTCCCGCCCGCCGCTGTAGTTGGTGAGCAGACCGGCCGTCAGATAGCGGCTGGCGGGGGTCCGGTCGGCGAGCCAGTACGTCTCGGGGTGTATCCCCCAGACCAGGATCCGGTCGGCGGGCGCGGTCAGGGCCCGTACGGAGTCGGCGAGGCGCTGGGCGTGCGCCAGTTCGGGGCGGGGCGCGAGCAGGCCCCAGGTGAGGAACAGCACGCAGACGCAGCCCGAGGTGAGCAGTGCGGACGCGACGCGTTCGGGGTGCAGCGGGCGCAGGGCGGCGGTCGCCAGCAGGACCAGCGGCGGTACGAGTTGCAGGAAGTAGTGGCCGAAGAAGTGGAAGCCGGCCACGACGGCGACGGCCGAGGCGGCGAGCCACACCCACAGATCCGCGGTGCCTCGCCGGGCGCGGACGAGCGACGCGGGCAGCCCGGCGCAGGCGAGGCAGAGCAGGGCGGTGTTGGCCAGGCCCCGGAAGAGGACATGCAGCTCGGAACCGGTGAAGGTGGCGTACGCGGCCGAGCCGGTCACCGTCCAGAACAGAAAGCCGGCCGGGTCGGTGAGCAGGGCCGCGCCGAGGACCGGCAGCACGAGTCCGGCGGCCAGCCGCGGCAGTCCCGCCCGGCCGGCGGTTCCGGCTCCGGCTCCGCTTCGTGCGCTGTGGGCCGCGGAGTGCCGGAGCAGCCACAGGACGGGGACGAGGACGGCGCCGCCGGTCTGTTTCGTCAGCAGCGCCCCGGCGACCGCGAGTCCGGCCGCGCCCGGGCGGCCGCGGCCCGCACACCACATCGCGGCGACGGTGAAGGGCAGTATGAAGACCTCGAAGGTGGCGGCCTGGGTGTCCTCGGGGTTGAGGCCGGTGGCCAGCAGCGGGTGGAGGACCCCGGCGATCCTGCCCGCCCGGTCGCCCCAGCGGTCACGCGCCACGGCGGCGAGCAGGACGGCCGTGAGCAGATGGGCCAGCGCGGCGAGGGCCTTCATCGCGTACAGGGACTCGTCGCCGAAGAGCGCGAAGGCGGTCTCGTACAGCCAGGGCAGCAGCGGCGGCTTGCGGTCGACGACTGTCTCGTACAGCTCTCCTCCGTCGGCCAGTATCCGCGCCTGTACGGCGAGATAGCCCTCGTCGGGGCTCCACAGGAGGTGGCGGAAGGAAGGGATGCGGGTGACCAGGACGAGCAGGGCCAGGACGGGGAGGAGGCGCCGCCAGTAGCCGGTGGTACGGGGGGTCGCGGCCGGCGCGGTACGGCGGGCGGGCGGGCCGTACCGCAGGGCGGAGGGC
>NZ_LATD01000365.1 GCF_000981895.1 Streptomyces odonnellii
GTCCCCGCGCGGTTCCGCCGCGTGCCGATGGGCCCGGGTTTGGGGTTTCCCCAGGTCCGGGCCCATTGTCAGTGACGTGCGATAGCTTCCCAGAGACCGGTGCCAAGGGGGCACAAGGGGGCAACTGGGGTGACCTATGACTGATCGCACGACGGCTCGTACGACGGCTCGCACGGCTGATCCCGCGACTGATCCCGCGACGGACAGCACGGCGGATCGCATGAAGGGCGACACGGCGGGTGACACGGCGGATCGCACGGCAGGTGGCACGGCGGATCGCACGGCCGCCGACGACCTGGACGCACGGCTCGAACAGCACCGCACCGAGCTGACCGGCTACTGCTACCGGATGCTGGGCTCGGCCTTCGAGGCCGAGGACGCCGTGCAGGACACCCTCGTGCGCGCCTGGCGGAGCTTCGGCACCTTCGAGGGCCGGGCATCGCTGCGGTCCTGGCTGTACCGCATCGCGACCAATGTCTGTCTGGACATGCTCAACGCGGGCAGCCGCAGGGCACGGCCCATGGATCTCTCCGGCCCGACCCCGGTGGCCGAGGCGCGGCTCACCGCCCGCCCGGAGTCCACCTGGCTGGAGCCGGTGCCGGACGGGCGGGTGCTGCCCTCGGTGGCCGATCCGGCGGACACCGCGGTGTCGCGGGAGACGATCCGGCTCGCGTTCGTGGCCGCGCTCCAGCATCTGCCGCCGAAGCAGCGGGCGGTGCTGATCCTGCGGGAGGTGCTGGCCTGGAAGGCGAGCGAGGTCGCCGAGCTGCTCGGTACGACGGTCGCCTCGGTCAACAGCGCGCTCCAGCGGGCCCGGGCCACGCTCGCCGCCGCCGAGCCCGCCGAGACCGCCACGGCCGACCCGCTGGACGCCGAGCAGAAGGCGCTGCTGGAGCGCTATGTCGCGGCCTTCGAGGGGTACGACATGGAGGCGCTGACCGCGCTGCTCCACGACGACGCGAAGTTCTCCATGCCGCCGTACGACCTGTGGCTCCAGGGCCATGAGGACATCGTCGGCTGGATGCTCGGGGTCGGCTCGGTCTGCCGCGGGTCACGGCTGGTCCCGACGGCCGCCAACGGCACTCCGGCGTTCGCGCACTACCACCCGGCGGAGGACGCCGAGGGGCATACGCCCTGGGCGCTCCAGGTCATCGAGATAGAGGAAGGCCGGATCTCGGGGATCAACAACTTCCTGGAGACGGAGCGCTGGTTCCCGCTGTTCGACCTGCCGACGAGGCTGGAGCCGCCGAAGCCGGAGGAGCTGTGAGTCAGAGGCCTTTACCCCCGGCGCTCCCCGGTGGCTGCTGGGCCAGGCCCAGCAGGCCCACCAGGTCGAGCAGCAGCCGCAGTTCGCGGCCCGCGCCGCGCAGCAGGACGCGGCAGCCGTGGCGGCGGGCGGTGAGCTGGAGCCTGGCCAGGGCGTTGACGGCCGTCAGGTCCGGAGGGCCGAGGCCGCCGACGTCACAGATCGCCTCGGCCGCGCCCGTACCGTACAGACGAGCCGTCAGCTCCTCGCACAGGCGCGGCACATCGGCCGGGGTGAGCCGGCCCGTGATGACGAGAACGATCGGTTCTGTGGCGTCCACACCCCAACAGACCGCCGCCGTGACCGGAACTCATCGAAGACGGCCGCCCCCTGTCCCGGACTCAGTCCACCGGGTAGGCGATCCGGTCCAGGACCACCGGGCCCGTCTTGTACGAGGTGCCGGGCGCCGCGATGTCGTACGCGCGGTCCAGTGCCTCCAGCGCGTAGTCGAACTTCTCGGGCGTGTCCGTGTGCAGTGTCAGCAGCGGTTCGCCCGCGGTGATCTGGTCGCCCGGCTTGGCGTGCAGTTCCACGCCCGCGCCCGCCTGGACCGGGTCCTCCTTGCGGGCGCGGCCCGCGCCGAGACGCCAGGCGGCGACTCCGACCCCGTACGCGTCGAGGCGGGTGAGGACACCGGACGACGGCGCGGTGACGACGTGCCGCTCGCGGGCGACGGGCAGCGCCGCGTTCGGGTCGCCGCCCTGGGCCGCGATCATCCGGCGCCAGACGTCCATCGCCGAGCCGTCGGCCAGCGCCTTCGCCGGGTCGGCGTCCTTGAGACCGGCCGCGTCGAGCATCTCGCGGGCGAGAGCGAGGGTCAGCTCGACCACATCGGCCGGGCCGCCGCCCGCGAGCACTTCGACGGACTCCCGTACCTCCAGGGCGTTGCCCGCGGTGAGGCCGAGCGGGGTGGACATGTCGGTGAGCAGCGCGACGGTCCGTACGCCGTGGTCGGTGCCGAGGCCCACCATGGTGGCGGCGAGTTCCCGGGCGTCCTCGGCGGTCTTCATGAAGGCGCCGGTGCCGACCTTGACGTCCAGGACCAGCGATCCCGTGCCCTCGGCGATCTTCTTGGACATGATCGAGGAGGCGATCAGCGGGATGGCCTCGACGGTGCCGGTGACATCACGCAGCGCGTACAGCTTCCTGTCGGCGGGGGCCAGTCCGTCGCCGGCCGCGCAGATGACCGCGCCGGCGCTCTCCAGGACCTCCAGCATCTCGGCGTTGGAGAGCAGCGCCCGCCAGCCGGGGATGGACTCCAGCTTGTCGAGGGTGCCGCCGGTGTGGCCGAGGCCGCGCCCGCTGAGCTGCGGTACGGCGGCGCCGCAGGCGGCCACCAGCGGGGCGAGCGGCAGGGTGATCTTGTCGCCGACGCCGCCGGTGGAGTGCTTGTCGGCGGTGGGGCGGGACAGCCCGGAGAAGTCCATGCGCTCGCCGGAGGCGATCATGGCGGCGGTCCAGCGGGCGATCTCCGCGCGGTTCATGCCGTTGAGCAGGATCGCCATGGCCAGCGCCGACATCTGCTCGTCGGCGACCTCGCCCCGCGTATAGGCGTCGATCACCCAGTCGATCTGCTCGGGGCTCAGCTCGCCCCGGTCCCGCTTGGCGCGGATGACGGAGATGACGTCCATGGCGTTCCTTTCGTACACGGGTGGTACAACACGTCGTATGGGGTGATACCCGGCCGGAGCGGCGGCCTGCCCGGGCAGTACGGCCCCGGCCCGCCGGGTCGCGACGGTGCCGGGGCCGGGTTCATGGGTTCCGCGCCTGTGGTCCTACGGCGCGAGATGGCCGGGGCCGAAGGCCTGCGGGAGCATCTGGTCGAGGGTGCGGATTCCGTCCGGGGTCTCCAGGACCAGCTCCGGGCCGCCGAACTCGTACAGGAGCTGCCGGCACCGTCCGCACGGCACCAGCACCTCGCCCGTGCCGTCGACGCAGGTGAAGTGGGTCAGCCGGCCGCCGCCACCGAGTTGGAGGGCGGAGACCAGACCGCATTCGGCGCACAGCCCGAGGCCGTACGACGCGTTCTCGACATTGCAGCCGGTGACCGTACGCCCGTCGTCGGCCAGGGCGGCGGCGCCGACCGGATAGTGCGAATACGGGACGTACGCATGGGCCATGGCCGCCCGGGCCGCGGCCCGCAGGGCCTCCCAGTCGACGCCCTCGCCCGGCTCGCTCCCGCCCGGCTGTCCGGCGGCCGTCATGAGCCCTGCCCTCTGCGGTAGCGCATGCCATCAGCCTTCGGCATCCGCAGCCGCTGTGCCGACAGGGAGAGCACCAGAAGGGTCACGACATAGGGGGTGGCGCCGACGAAGTCCTCGGGCACGGTGTCCGTGAGGAGGTACCAGACCAGGATGAGGACGGCGACGACCGCGCCGGCGGCGGCCTGGACGACCGCCTTGCGGTAGGCCTTCCAGACGGCGAGCAGCACCAGCAGGACGACGAGCAGGAGCAGCAGCGCGTGCACGGTCTCGCCGCCGTTGCGGAGCTGGAGCGCGTCGGAGAAGCCGAACAGTCCGGCGCCCATGGCGAGTCCGCCGGGCCGCCAGTTGCCGAAGATCATCGCGGCGAGGCCGATATAGCCGCGCCCGCCGGTCTGCCCCTCCAGATAGATGTGGGAGGGGACGGTGGCGAGGAAGGCTCCGCCGAGCCCGGCCAGACCGCCGGAGACGGCGACGGCCGCGTACTTGTGGGCGTAGACGTTGACGCCCAGCGACTCGGCCGCGACCGGGTTCTCGCCGCAGGAGCGCAGCCGCAGCCCGAACGCCGTCCGCCACAGCAGCCACCAGCTCCCGACGAAGAGGAGGACGGCGAAGACGGTCAGCACCGAGACATTGGTGACGAGGCCGCCGAGGATGCCCGCGAGGTCCGAGACCAGGAACCAGTGACGGTCGGCCAGCGAGGTCAGCCCGTCCGAGAGCCCGGGGACGGTGACATCGGGGATGGAGTCGACCGGCGGCGACTGCTTGGGGTTGCCGCCCTTGGTCAGCGCCTCGCCGGAGTTGAAGAAGATCTTGGCGAGATACTGGGTGACCCCGAGGGCCAGCAGGTTGATGGCCACACCGGAGACGATGTGGTCGACGCCGAAGGTGACGGTCACGACCGCGTGCAGCAGTCCGCCGAGGACCCCGAAGGCGACACCGGCGAGCAGGCCGAGCCAGGGGCTGGTCTGCCAGCCGATCCAGCCGGCCCCGAAGGTGCCGAGGATCATCATGCCTTCGAGGCCGATGTTGACCACCCCGGCCCGCTCGGACCAGAGCCCGGCGAGACCGGCGAGCCCGATGGGCACGGCGAGGCCGAGGGAGGCGCTGATCTGGCCGGTCGAGGTGAGCTGGTCGGCGCCGGTGAGTATCCGTACGGCGGAGAGCAGGATCAGCGCGCCCGCGATGATCAGCAGGATCCGCGCCAGGCTCAGCTTGCGGCGTACGGGCCTGGCGCCCGGGGCCTTCGGCGCGGCCGGAGGCGGCGTGGCGGGCATCGTCGACGGGGTGGTCATCGCGCCACCTCCAGCTTCTCGGTCGTGGCGGCTCCGTGGGCCTGGGCGGCGAGTTCGGCGCCGACCCGCTGCTGCTGGCGCCGGAGGCCGTAGCGGCGTACGAGTTCGTAGGCGATGACGACGCACAGGACGATGACGCCCTGGAGCACGCCGAGGATCTCCTTGTCGTAGCCGATCACTTCAAGGTGGTTGGTGGTGCGTTCCAGGAAGCCCCAGAGGAGGGCGGCGAGGGCGATGCCGACCGGGTTGTTGCGGCCGAGGAGCGCGATCGCGATCCCGGTGAAGCCGATGCCCAGCGGGAAGTCGTTGCTGTACATGTGGCTCTCGTTGAGCAGCGTCGGCATCCCGATCAGTCCGGCCATGCCGCCCGACAGGATCATGCTGGTGACGACCATCTTCTTGACGCTGACCCCGCTCGCGGCGGCGGCCGACTCGGACTGGCCGACGGCGCGCAGGTCGAAGCCGAAGCGGGTGCGGCCGAGGACGAACCAGTAGGCGAGACCGGCCAGTACGGCGACGAAGAGGAAGCCCCACAGCAGTCCGGCCGGGCCCAGGTCGACGGTGAAGAACCACGACGACTCGGGCAGCGGCTTGGTGGAGACCAGGGTGCCCGCCTCGTCGAGCTGTCCGAGCCGCTCGGGCTGGATCAGATAGCCGATGATCGCGGTGGCGATGGAGTTCAGCATGATCGTCGAGATGACCTCGCTGACCCCCCGGGAGGTCTTGAGGACACCGGCGATCCCGGCCCACATCGCGCCGACCAGCATCGCGACGACGATGACCAGCGGGATCTGGATGATGCCCGGCAGATCGAGCGTGCCGCCGACGACCGCGGCGAAGAAGGCCGCGATGCGGTACTGCCCGTCGACCCCGATGTTGAAGAGGTTCATCCGGAAGCCGATGGCGACCGCGACGCCCGCGAGGTAGTACGTGGTCGCCTTGTTCAGGATGTAGACCTGGCTGTCGCTGGCGGAGCCGTACGACAGCATGTCGCTGAACGCCTCGAAGGGGTTCTTGCCGGTGGCGGCGATGACCAGCGCGGTGACGACCAGCGCGGCGACCACGGCCAGGACGGGCGCGGCGACCGCGAGGAGCAGCCGCTCCCTGTCGATCCGGGAAGTGAGCTTCTTCATCGGTCCTCTCCCCCGGCTCCGGTGCCTGAGGTGCTCGATGCGGGGGCGTCCGGGGCGTCCGAAGCCTCCAGATGGCCGGTGGCGGCGCCCGTCATCGCGGAGCCCAGTTCCTCGGGGGTGATGGTGGCGGGGTCGGCGTCGGCGACCAGCCGGCCCCGGTACATCACCCGCAGGGTGTCTGACAGGCCGATCAGCTCGTCCAGGTCGGCGGAGATCAGCAGGACCGCGAGACCGCCGCGGCGCGCCTCCCTGATCTGGTCCCAGATCTGCGCCTGTGCGCCGACGTCCACGCCCCGGGTGGGGTGCGCGGCGATCAGCAGCTTGGGGCTGTGGCTCATCTCGCGGCCGACGATCAGCTTCTGCTGGTTGCCGCCGGAGAGCGAGGCCGCGGTGACATCGATCCCGGGGGTGCGTACGTCGTACTCGCGCACGATCCGCTCGGTGTCGAGCCTGGCGGCCCCCGAGTCGATCAGTCCGCGCCGGGAGTTGGGGCGCTCGGTGACATGGCCGAGGATGCGGTTCTCCCAGAGGGGCGCCTCCAGCAGCAGTCCGTGCCGGTGGCGGTCCTCGGGGATGTAGCCGATGCCGCTCTCGCGCCGCCGGCGGGTGGGCGCGTGCGAGATGTCGGTGGTGTCGAGGGTGATGACACCGCCGTCGGGGTCGCGCATGCCCATGATCGCCTCGACGAGTTCGGCCTGCCCGTTGCCCTCGACGCCCGCGATGCCCAGGACCTCGCCCCGGTGGATGGTGAAGCCGATACCGGCGAGGACCTCCCGTACGACACCGTCGGTGTCGGTGGCGGTCAGCCGCAGATCCCGGACCGTCAGGGCGGGGGTGCCGGTGACCGTCGACTCGCGGGTCTCCGGGGAGGGCAGCTCGCTGCCGACCATCAGCTCGGCGAGCTGGCGGGAGGTGGTGGTGCGCGGGTCCGCGGTGCCCACGGTCGTACCGCGGCGTATGACGGTGATCTCGTCCGCGACCGACAGCACCTCGCCCAGCTTGTGGGAGATGAAGATGACCGTCAGGCCCTCGGACTTCAGCTCGCGCAGATTGTCGAAGAGCGCCTCGACCTCCTGCGGGACGAGGACCGCGGTGGGCTCGTCGAGGATCAGGGTGCGCGCGCCCCGGTAGAGGACCTTGAGGATCTCCACCCGCTGCCGGTCGGCGACGCCGAGTTCCTCGACGAGGACATCGGGCCGTACGCCGAGGCCGTAGGCGTCCGAGATCTCCTGGATCTTCGCGCGGGCGCGGGAGCCGATGCCGTGGAGCTTCTCGCCGCCGAGGACGACGTTCTCCAGGACGGTGAGGTTGTCTGCGAGCATGAAGTGCTGGTGCACCATGCCGATGCCGCGCGCGATGGCGTCCGCGGGGCTGCCGAAGGTGACCTGGTCACCGTCGACGGTGATGGTTCCCTCGTCGGGCTTCTGCATCCCGTAGAGGATCTTCATCAGGGTCGACTTGCCGGCGCCGTTCTCGCCGCAGAGGGCGTGCACCGTGCCTCTGCGCACGGTGATGTCGATATCGCGGTTGGCGACGACGCCTGGGAAGCGTTTGGTGATGCCGCGCAAGTCGACGGCGGGAGGGCTGGACGCGTTGATGGCGCACTCTCCTCGGAGGAAGGAGCGATAGGGCGGGGCGGGGGGTTTGGCTTGCGTGACGCTAGCGCGCCAACTCCTGCCTACGCGCGTAGAGTTGACACATTGTTATGGCCCGGGGAGAGGAAGCGGATACCTCGCCCCGGGCCCGTACGCTCAGTCGGCGGCCGGAACCGGAACGGCCCGGGACCGGGGGCCGCGACAGGTCGTGGACCGGGTCACGGGGTGGTCTTGACCGTGATCGAGCCGTCGACGATCTTCTGCCTGGCGGCGTCGATCTTCGGCTGGATGTCGGTGATGAAACCACCGCTCGTGGCGAGCGAGACACCGTTCTTGGCGAGCGAGTAGCTGTTGGTGCCGAGCAGCGGCTTCTTGTCGTCGACCGACTTGATCAGCTCGTACACGCCGACGTCGACGTTCTTGACGACCGAGGTCAGGATCGAGTCCTTGTACTTGGCGAGCGAGGCCTGGTTGTACTGGTCGGAGTCGACGCCGATCGCCCAGGCGCCCTTGGAGCCGCTGACGGCCTCGATGGCGCCGGCGCCGGAGGACCCGGCCGCCGTGTAGATCACGTCGGCGCCGTTGTCGAGCATGCCCTGAGCCGCGGCCTTGCCCTTGTCGGGGCTGGCGAAACCGGAGGTGTCCGAGCCGTGCGAGAGGTACTGGACATCGACCTTCAGGCTCTTGTCGGTGTCCTTGACACCCTGGACGAAGCCCGCCTCGAACTTCTTGATCAGCGGGACGTCCACACCGCCTATGAAGCCGACGTGCTTCTTCTGGGTCTTCAGCGCGGCGGCGACACCGGCGAGGTACGAGCCCTGCTCCTCGGTGAAGACGATGTTGTCGACGTTCTTCGCGTCCACGACGGAGTCGACGATGCCGAAGGTGGTGTCGGGGAACTTGACCGCCACCTGCTTCATCGAGTTGGAGTACGCGTAGCCGATGCCGACGACCGGGTTGTAGCCGGCCTGGGCGAGCTGGGTGAGGCGCTCGACGCGGTCGGCCTCGGTGTCGGTGGTCTTGGCGGTCAGTTCCTTGAGTTCACCGCCGAACTCCGCCTTGGCCTTGTCCGCACCGCGCGCGGCGGAGTCGTTGAAGGAGTGGTCACCACGGCCGCCCACGTCGTAGGCGATACCGACCTTGACGCCAGCGGCGGCGGAAGCGGAACTCTTGTCGTTCTCCTTGGCCTTGTCGGCCGAAGTGCTGCCACACGCGGTGGCAGTCAGAGCGAGCGCGGCGGAGGCGAGGCTCGCCGCAGCAATCTTGGTTACCCGGCGCAAGAGGGTGGTCCCTTCGACCTGACCGAAGCGCCTCTTCCGGCGCTGGTTTCGCGGCGATCGTAACGCGCGTAGATGTCAGATAAAGACCTGTACGGAAGCTGTTATCGGATCGTCGCGAACGGGAGGTGAAGAGAGGTGTTCATGGCCGGTTACAAACGGTTTCCGTCGGGGTTTCCGTCGATCAGAGCGGCCGCCGTGAACAGCTCCACACCGACCGCGATCGCCTGCTCGTCGACATCGAAATCGCCACGATGCAGGTCGTACCGGGCCTGGCTGCCGGGCGTACGGACACCGAGCCGGGCCATCGCGCCCGGCACATGCTCCAGGTACCAGGAGAAGTCCTCGCCACCGAGGCTCTGCTCGGTGTCCTCGATCGCATACGATCCACGGCGCGCGGTCTGGGCGGCGCGCAGCAGCTCCGTGATCACCGGGTCGTTGACGACCGGCGGCACCCCGCGGACGTAGTTGATCTGGGTCTTGGCGTGGTGGAGTGTCGCGATCTCGTCGATCGCGGCATGGACCAGGTCCGGGGCCTCGCGCCAGGCGGGCAGGTCCAGGCAGCGGACGGTGCCGGAGAGCTCGGCGTGCTGCGGGATCACATTGCAGGCGTGGCCGGCCTCGATACGGCCCCAGGTGACGGCGAGGCCCGAGCGAGCGTCGACACGGCGGGCCAGCAGGGCGGGGACCTCCGTTGCGACCTTGGCGACGGCGGTGACCATGTCGGTGGTCAGATGCGGGCGCGCGGTGTGGCCGCCGGGGCCGTCGAGGGTGATTTCGAGCCGGTCGCAGGCCGAGGTGATGGGCCCGTGGCGCAGCCCGATCAGCCCGGCGTCGACCCGTGGATCGCAGTGGACGGCGATGATCCGGCCGACTCCGTCGAGCGCCCCGTCCGCGATGGCGTCGGCGGCGCCGCCGGGCAGCACCTCTTCCGCGGGCTGGAAGATCAGGCGTACGGCGTTGGGGAGCAGCCCCTGCCGGTCGAGCCCGGCGAGGACGAGACCGGCGCCGAGGACGGCGGCGGTGTGGACGTCATGGCCGCAGGCGTGCGCGCGGTCGGGCACGGTGGAGCGGTACGCGACACCGGTCTTGGTGTCCGGGATCGGCAGGGCGTCGATATCGGCGCGGAGCGCCAGCATGGGCCTCGTACCGTCCCAGGTGCCGACGTCGCAGACCAGCCCGGTCCCCGTTGCGAGCACCCGGGGTGCGAGCCCGGCCGCCTCCAGCCGGTGCTTGAGCGCGGCGGTGGTACGGAACTCCTGATTGCCCAGCTCGGGATGCATGTGCATGTCCCGCCGGAACGCGACCAGCTCCGCCCGCAGCCCCTCGGGCAGCGCTCCCGGCAGCGCCGCCGCCCCGGGCTCCCCGGGCAGGTCGGCGTCTGCGGGCTGATCGGTCTGGGTCTCGCGGGACATCAACTGGCTCACCTGTTGAAGACTAGGCCCCTTCAGGGATCAACGAAGCCACGATCAGCAAAATTTCAGCCACCGGAGCGAAGAAACCCGGCGTGGGAGTGCATGGCGGAGTGTGGCAGCGGGTATACCCGCCCGATTTGTTCGGGCGGGGGGAGACGGCCCTGCCGCCGCTGTCGCACCGCGGTCGCACCGCAGTCGGGGAGAAACGCGGTGGGCGTTGTCAGTGGTCGTCCCTACGATGATCTGTACCTTCCCAGTCCAGCCCGGCGGCGGACACCACAGGTGTGCCGTCGGGGTCAGGGCCGGGGCCATCGCGAATCGTGAGGGGGGGACCCCGCGATCGCCCGACCCGCGCCAGCGGCCGCCCGTCCGGGGCCGTGGGGCCGCCTTCGAGACCCATGAACCTTCACTCGCCCGTGCCGCCGTCCGTACCGTCCGCACCGTCCGCACCCTCGGTCAACACCTTCCAGGTGGATCTGCGGGGCCTTGTCGACCTGCTCTCGCACCACCTCTACTCCAGCCCGCGTGTCTATGTGCGCGAGCTGCTCCAGAACGCGGTGGACGCCGTCACCGCGCGTCTCGCCCATGATCCGGCCGCGCCCACCCGAATCCGTCTCACCGCCACCGGCGACGCGGTCGTCATGGAGGACACCGGTATCGGGCTGACCTCCGACGAGGTGCACACGCTGCTCGCCACCATCGGCCGCAGCTCGAAACGCGACAGTCTGGAGAACGCCCGGCAGGAGTTTCTCGGCCAGTTCGGCATCGGACTGCTCGCCTGCTTCGTCGTCGCCCGGCAGATCCGGGTCGTGTCGCGGTCCGCGCGTACGCCCGACGCGCCGCCCGTCGAGTGGCTGGCGAGCGACGACGGTTCGTACACCGTACGGACGCTGCCGCACGACGCGCGCCCCGAGCCCGGTACGACCGTGCGGCTGGAGCCCAGGCCCGGCGCCGAGGAGTGGGCCGAGCCGCGGCGCGTCGCCGAACTGGCCGCGGACTTCGGCTCGCTGCTCACCCACGAGGTCACCTTCACCGGCCCCGATGTCACCGACCGGCCGCTGACCGAGCGGCCCGCCGTCTGGGACCGCTCGTATCCGACACCCACCGCGCGCCGGGTCGCGCTCGCCGGGCACTGCGCGCGTGTCTTCGGATTCAGCCCGCTGGACTCGATCGACCTGGACCTGCCCGTCGCGGGGGTGCGGGGCGTCGCGTACGTACTGCCCGACGCCACCAGCCCAGCGCAGCGGGCCGCCCACCGGGTCTATCTCAAGGGCATGCTGCTCACCAGCCGGGCCGACAATCTGCTGCCGGACTGGGCGTTCTTCGTCCGGGTCGTCCTCGACACGGACACGCTGCGCCCGACCGCGTCGCGGGAGAATCTGTACGACGACGAGACGCTCGCCGCCGTACGGGAAGCGCTGGGCGCCCGTATCCGCGAGTGGCTGGCCGGACTGGCGGCGGGCGATCCCGACCGGCTGGCGGCGTTCCTCGGCGTGCACCACCTGGGCGTGAAGTCCATGGCCCGGCACGACGCGGAGCTGTTCTCGCTGATGCTGCCGTGGCTGCCCTTCGAGACCAGCGACGGCCGCGTCACCCTCGACGAGTTCGTCCGCGCGCACCCCGAGGTGCATTTCACCCGTACGGTGGAGGAGTTCCGTCAGGTCTCGCCCATCGCCGCTGCTCACGGCCTTGGCATCGTCAACGGCGGATACACCTACGACGCCGATCTGATCGCGCTGCTCCCGGGGATCAGGGACGGCGTCACGATCAGCGAGCTGGACGCGGGAGCCGTCACCGCGCATCTCGATCCGGTCGAGCCCCGGCAGGAGCTGGCACTGGCCTCGTTCCTGGCCACCGCGCGGACCCGGCTCGACGCGCTCGGCTGCGATGTGGCGCTGCGCGCCTTCCAGCCCGTGACCGTACCCGCGCTGTTCCTCGACGACCGCGCGGCCCGTCACGAGCGGGACCGCGCGGCGGCGGAGGAGAGCGCCGACACGCTGTGGAGCGACATCCTCGGGGCGCTGCGCGGCTCCGCCCCGCGAGCCAGGCTGGTGCTCAATCACAACAACCCGCTGGTGCGCCGGATCGCGGCGATCAGCGACGCCGAACTGGCCGGGACGGCGGTCGAGTCGCTGTACGGACAGGCGCTGCTGATGGCGCAGCGCCCGCTGCGCCCGGCGGACACGTCGCTGCTCAACCGGGCGTTCCTGGGGCTTCTGGAATGGGCGACGCATCCGGTGGCCGGGGCCTCGGCGACCGGGCCCTCGGTGACTGGGCCCCCGGTGACCGGACAGGCAGCGGCCGGGCGTCCGGCCGGCACCGAGAACGGCACAGCGGACAGCACCGGGCACGGCACCGACGCCGGCACCGACGCCGAGGAGGACGACAAGTGACCACCGACTACTCGCCCGAGGACATCCGCCGGGCCCTGTGGGAGAACCAGTCGGCGCCCAACGGCCCCCTGCGCAACGCGCGCGGTGAGGAACTCGTCGCGGCGGCGGAGTCGACCGGCGACCGCGATCTGCTCCGTACGGCGCTGTTCGGCCTGATCAAGGCGTACGAATACAGCACCGAGCGCGGCAAGATGCTGGTGCCGTTCGCCCGGCTGCTCCAGGAGTGGGACCAGGACCCGTCCGTCTTCGACAGCGGGGACACGCACACCTTCCACTGGATGTTCAAGTGGGTCAGCTCGGGGATGCTGACGCTGCCCGAGATCCCGCTCGCGACGATGGAGCGTTGGCTCGCCGAGATGGAGCGCCGGTACCGGACGGCGGGCTACACCGAACGGGCCGTACGGCAGGCCGAGTTCGAACTCGCCGAGGTCACGGGCGACACCGGGCGCAGCGAGCGCGCGTTCGAGGCGTGGGCCGCCGCGGAGCGCGACCGGATGGCCAACTGCCATGCCTGCGAGCTGAACGACCAGGGCACGTACTGGATGGACCGGGGGCAGGACGACAAGGCGCTGAGCACCTGGGAGCCGGTCCTCGCGGACCGCTCGCACTGCGCCGAGGAGCCGCACCGGGTGCTCGCCCTGTCACTGCTGCCGCTGGTGCGTACGGGCAGGCTGGACGAGGCGCGCGCCAACCACCTCCGGGGCTACCGCATGGCGCGCGGCGACGAGAGCCTGCTGTCGTCCGTCGGACGGCACATCGAGTTCTGCGCGCTGACCGGCAACGAGGGCCGCGGGCTCGAACTGCTCGCCGAACACGCCCCACATCTGTCGTCCGAGGGCAACGCGTACTCGCGGCTGGCGCTGTTCACCGGCGCGCTCACGCTGCTGCGGCGGCTGCTGGCGCTGGGCCTGGACGCGCAGCCGGCGGTGCCGATGGCGGGGCAGGGGCGTACGGTGCGGGAACTGCACGACCTGCTGGACGCCGAGGCGGCGTCGATCGCGGCGCGGTTCGACGCGCGCAACGGCAGCGATGTCGTGTCCGGGAGACTGAAGCGCAGGCTGGAGTGCGCGCCGCTGGTGGACAGGCTGCCGCTGGGGGTACGGGCGGCAGCGCTGCCCGGGGCGTCGGTCTCGGGGGCGTCGGCTTCCGCTTCTGCGGGGGCTGTTGCTTCACGGGCGACGGACGCTGGGGCGGGCGCTGCGGCAGGTGCCGTACGTACGGTGGCCGAGCTGGCCTCCGAGGCGCGCGAACTGCGCGGCCTGGGCCACCCGGGCGCGACGGCCGCATGGGACCGGATCGAGTCCCGGCTCGCGCGGGAGGGCGCGGCGCCCGATCCGCTGCTCGCCGCCGACCTGCTGGAGCGCCGCGCGATGCGGGTGGTACGGGGGGACGGTGCGGCCGGTACGAGTGACTCGGGCGGCACGGGCGAGAAGGCGGTCCGTGAGCTGTTCGAAGAGGTCGTCGCCGCGTACCGGGCCGTCGGCGAGCCCAGCCGCGCCGTGCTCAACGAACTGCGCGTCGTCTACGCGGCGACGCAGGCGGGCGCGCCGCCCGAGGAGATCCGGGCGCTGCTGGCGACGGCCGACGCGTCGGCGCGGGGTCTGGCGCCCACCGATCCGACGAGGAGACGGCGGATCGCGACGGTCGCGCTGAGCACGGTGCGGCTCGGCCCGACGCTGCGCCACCCGCACGAAGGCCCCGACGAGGAGCACGAGGGGAGCCAGGGCGAGGAGCACGCCGACGCCCATGATCTCGCGCGGGTGGACGCCGAACTGGCTGCTTTCGTCGAGGAGTTCGGCGCCGCGTCGGCGGACGAGGCAGGTGGACCGGGCGGTTCGGACGACCCGGCCACCAGGCCGGGCGGCCCGGAGGATCTGGGCGATCTGGTCGCCGAGGCCGAGGTCCTGCGCGCCGACCACGCGTGGCGGAGGGGCGACGCCGATCAGGCGGACGCGCTGTTCGTATCGGCCGTGCGGCACAGCGTCGCCGCGGGCCGCCCGTGGGACGCGGCCGAACCGCTCGCCCGCCGGGCCCGGCTGCTGCTCGCTCTGGGCCGCCCGCAGGAGGCCGAGGCGGCGGCACGCGAAGCGCTGGAGCATGGCGTGGAGCTGGTGGCGGCGGACGAACTGGGCCGTCTGCGGCTGACGTTGGCGGATGTCCTGTACGAACAGCACGGCAAGGAGGCCGAGGCCGCCGAGTACGCGCTCGAAGCGGCGCACTGGTTCGACGAGGCCGGCGAGTCGGCGGGCGCGGGGGCGTACGCACGGCTGCTCCTGGCGCAGGCGTACGGCGAGTCCGGACGCCATGTCGAGGCGGCGGAAGTGCTGGAGTCCGCACTCCCCGACCTGCTGGAACACGGCGAGGAGCAGGCGGCGCGGGCCCATGAGGTGCTCGGCCGGAATCTGCGCGCCCTCGGTGACCGGCGGGCCGCGGCGGAGCAGTATCTGCTCGCTGCCGAGGTGGCCGGCGGCTGGGACGACATACATCCGCAGGCACACCTGGCCACGCTCGCGGCCGAGTGCCTGTCGGAGGCCGGCCTGGTCGACGAGGCGGCCACCGCGTACCAGCGGGCCATCGAGCTGTGGCGGACCCTCGGCGCACCGGCCGCCACCGCACGCGCCGTCCGCTCCCTGGCCTGGCTGAAGGACGACGCGGGTGACCATGACACGGCGAAGGAGCTGATGGCGCAGGCACTGGCGGCCGTCGAGGGCGAGGGCGAAGAACTCCTGCTGGAGCGCGCGCGTACGTGGTCGCAGACGGGCGAGCTGCTGCTGAACGGCCTGTACGACAACGAGGCCGAGGACGAGGGGGACGACAAAGCCTCGGAAGCCGATGCCGTCCGTGTGCGCGAAGAGGCACTGCGCCTGCTGGAACAGGCGGCCTCGGCGTTCGCCGCACTCGGCACCGCCGTCCTGGACGAACGGGTCCGCTGCACCGTACGCATGGCCTGGACCGAACAGGAGATGAACCGCAACCCCGGCGCCACCGCCCGCGTGCGGGCCCTGATCGACGAGATGTCCGCACTGGACACGGACGAGGCACGCACGCTGATGACGCGCCTGGAACAGACGCTCAAGCAACTCGCCGCACAGGGCTGACGTGGGGGGTACCGGCCGGTCACGGTGACCGGCCGGTACCCGTCCACCCCGGTCGCACAGGGACGCCATCGCCAAGTGGTACATAACCTGTACCATTGACGACATGGCACTGAAGCGGACCAACGTCTACGCCGACGACACCGATCTCGCTCTGATCAAGGAGGCGGCGGCGCGTCTGGGTGTCTCCGAAGCCGAGATAATCCGTGAAGGCATCCACCGCATCGCCCTGGCCCATCGCGTGTGGGACGAGCCCTTCGTCACCGATGAGGAGACCTTCGACCTGGGCGGGCCCATTACCAGGGACGACATCCGTACGGCTGTGACCGATGGATACGAGACACGCGAGAGGCGGAACAACGGGCACGCGGCGTGATCGTCATCGCTGACGCCTCTGGGCTCCTCGCTCTCTTCAATCGTTCCGATCCGGCCCACCAGGAGTCCAGGAAGGCCGCGGACAGCAGCGGGCTCCTCGTCGCCTCGCCGCTCGCGCTCACCGAGGTGCACCAGGTCGCCACCAGCCGCGCGGGGCGCCGTGCCGCCGATGGCATCCTGCGCTTCCTCACGGCGCGTATCCACGAGATGCGACTGGTTCTGGCACCGGCCACACCCGGACTGCTCGACACGGCTCTGTCCGTGCGGGCCCGGTACGGCGCTCTCGACCTCGACCTCATCGACGCCGTGAACGTAGCCCTGGCCGCCGAATACGACACGGATGCCATCCTGACCCGGGATCTCCGCGACTTCCGTGCGGTTCGACCACAGGGCGGCAGGTACACCCACTTCAAGGTCCTGCCCGACGACCTCTGAGGCGATCCACCGCCGGGTCAACCGGCTCGGTCACGGCCGCGCCGCCCGGGGCAGTCGTGTCACCGTCACCTACCGGCTCTGGACACGGAGCGACTGCGGGTCGAGGTCCGGGACGCGGCACCGGCATGCCGCGGACGATCCTGCCGGTGTACGGGGCCAGCAACCTCCCCGAACCCATGGCCGAGGGCGGTCGGGGGCTGCTGATGGTGGCGGCGCTCTCGGACCGCTGGGGTGTGGCCCGTCACGTCATCGGCAAGAGCGTCTGGTTCGAACTCCACCTGGCCTCCGCTGGAGGCGCGGCATGAACTCCCGGCCCAATACCGTCCCGTACATCACCGAGTGGAGTACGGAGCGAGCCCCGACACCGATCGTGACGGCCCGCCCGCACCTGGGCGTCGCGTACACCGACGAGGACTCCTTCGACCGTGACGACGAAGGAGCCCTGTGGGCTCGGGCCCTGCTCAGACCGGGGAAGGGCAAGCCCGAGTTCGGCCGTGTCCACCCGCTGCGGCAGCAGCGCGCGATGCGGAAGATGCTCTGCCAGATCTGCGCGGGGCCCGCCGACCGCAATGAGCAGGGGTGGCTGTGGCTGCTCAGCGGCTACCGTGGCGACTGGCACGACTGGCCGGAGATGGTGGGCTCACCGCATCCGCCGCTCTGTCTGCCCTGCGCGGGCAAGTCCGTTCGGCTCTGCCCCTCCCTGCGCGGCAGGTTCGTCGCCGTACGTGTGCGGGAGCCCAAAATCACCGGCGTGCTCGGCCCGCAGTTGAAGGACGGCGTGCAGCTGAGCGCCGAACAGCGCGGGCTCCGCGGTGACGAGCTTGCGAAATATCGCCTCTGCCTCTTGTGTCGAGGCGAGGGCTTCTGCCTGCCGCCCGGCATCGGTCAGCTGACTACCGAGGTTGGACAGCGACGCGGCCAGGGCGGGTTCGAAAGCGGCCGGGTCGTCCGAGGCCGACCGGCGTTCGGCACGGATGAGGAAGGTCGTGAGGTGGATGGCGAGAGAGGTGACGACGTGGGAGGGGCAGGGAAGTGCGGCGACCGCGGAGCGCACGGCGTGGTAATCGGGATCGCCGGCGTTCAGGGCGGTTTGTAACGCTTGGAGGATACGGGCGCTGTCGGCGGCTCGGTGTGAGTGATCGTGTCCCGCCCCGATCCGGCCATGCCGTCCAGTACGTGCGCGGAGGTCAGTACCAGGCGAGGGGCGATCAGGTAGCCGGAGCCGAATCCCCGTTTGTCCGTTCCTCGCAGACGTACCCGGATCTGCACCCGCCGGTCGAACTCCACGTCAGTTCCCCCCGCTTCGTCGATCACATCCTGCGGCGTATCGGACGGGCCCGGTGCTACTCGACGTCGAGGACCTCGCTCCGGCGGCCGTCAGGCCCGTGCGGGGTCAGCTTCATGGTGACGGTGGGGGTCGACTTGCTGCCGTTCTCCTTCTTGCCGCCCAGGCTGATCACGCTCCACCGGAGGCCGTCGTCCACTGCCCGTCCGGACCGTTCGTGCTGGGCATGTCCCTCCCCCTTCCCCCCGGCCTTCGGCCGGGACGCACACGGCTCCTTCACCTCAACCGGGCGGAACAAACCGGGCCGGGCCGGACTGGTCGTGCTCAGTGCCCGGCCCGGCCGTGCTCATCGCAGCGTGAGCGTCGTCTCGGATTCGACGCGGGACAGTTTCTCCGGGTTGCGGACGTAGTAGAGGCCGGCGATACGGGCGGCCTCGACGCGGATCGCCATGACGCCGTCGATCTCGCCGTCCAGGCGTACGACGAGTGCCGGGTTGCCGTTGACCAGGGTGAGGTCGCTGCTGAGCCGGCCCGCGAACTTGCCGCTGCCGCCGAGGATGAAGCGGCCCGCCTTCTGGGCGCCGATGACCGGACGCGGCGCGGCCTGCTTGACGCCGCCGCCGTCGCCCACAAGTACCACCTCCGGAGCGAGCACGTCGAGGAGGCCTTGGAGGTCGCCGGTTTCGAACGCGCGCTTGAACGATTCCAGGACCGCCCTGGTCTCGCTGGAGGAGACCACCTCGCGCGGGCGGCGGGCATCGACATGCCGGCGGGCACGGTGTGCGATCTGGCGTACGGCCGCCGGACTCTTGTCGACGGCCGCCGCGATCTCGTCGTAACCGACATCGAAGACCTCACGCAGCACGAAGACGGCGCGCTCCGTCGGCGACAGGGTCTCAAGGACGAGCATGAGCGCCATCGACACGCTCTCGGCGAGCTCGACGTCCTCGGCCACGTCCGGCGCGGTGAGCAGCGGCTCCGGCAGCCAGGGGCCGACGTACGCCTCCTTGCGGCGCTTCATCGCGCGCAGCCGGTTGAGCGACTGCCGGGTCGTGATCCGGACCAGATAGGCACGCTGGTCCCGCACCTGCGACAGGTCGACCTCGGCCCATCGCAGCCAGGTCTCCTGGAGGACGTCCTCGGCGTCGGCCGCCGATCCGAGCATCTCGTACGCGACGGTGAAGAGCAGGTTGCGGTGGGCGATGAATGTCCCGGTGGCCGGGTCAGTGGCGTGGGCGCTCATATCTCGGTCCCTCTCCTTCGCGGCGGGCGGCCCTGGTTGCCGGATGCCGGATGCCGTCAAGCGGTGGCCGGCGCCTCGTCGCGCCTGGTCTCCAGCGACTGCCGGCGCTTGGGACCCCCTGATACGCGGTGCAGGCTGTACGAACCGGGCTTGCGCGCCTCATCGGCCAGATACTTGACGGTGCCCTTGCACACGAACTCCTTGAGCTTCGCGGCGGTGCGGCCGTCGATGTGGAACCGCGTCGCGATGTCGTCCCTGCGGGCGAGCTGGACGATACCGGCGTCCCGGCCCAGGCTGAGGCACTGGCCGGCGAACAGCGCGTTGAGGGGCGCGGGCCGCTCACCCGCGATCCGGCTGAGCACCGTGTCCGCGGCCCGCGCGCCCAGCGGTATCGCGGCCTGGCAGCTCATCCGCAGCGGCAGGCCCGACGGCGCCGCCGAGTCGCCCGCCGCGACGATGCGCGTGTCGTCCACGCTGGTCAGCGTCTCGTCCGTGAGCAGCCGGCCCAGGGCGTCGGTGCTGAGACCGCTGCGGGCGGCCAGGTCCGGTACGCCGAATCCGGCGGTCCAGATGGTCACCGCGCTCGGCAGCTCGCGGCCGTCGCTGAGCCGCACGGCATCGCGCGTCACCGCCGTGACCCTGGTGTCAGGGCCGTCGAGCACGGTCACCCCGAGCCCGGCCAGCCGCCTGGCCACCGAGCGCCGTCCCTGCGGGTGCAGATACGGGCCGAGCACCCCGCCGCAGACGAGGGTCACGGTACGGCCCAGCTCGGCCAGTTCGGCAGCGGTCTCGAGACCGGTCGGACCGGCTCCGACAACCGTCACCGCGGCCGTGGCGGGCGCGGCGTCGACGAGCGGCCGCAGCCGCTGCGCCTCCTCCAGACCGGCGATCGGATGGGCGAACTCGGCCGCTCCCGGCACCCGCGGGTCGGCGCTGCCGCTGCCCACCGCGTAGAGCAGATAGTCGTAGCCGACCGTGCCGCCCGACGCCAGCGTCACACCGCGCCCGGCCGCGTCGATCCGGGTCACGGTGTCGACCACCAGCCGGACGCGCTCGCCCAGGATGTCCCGGTAGTCGACGGTCGCGTCGTGGGACCCGCCCACCAGTTGGTGCAGGCGGATCCGCTGGACGAAGGTCCGGCGCGGGTTGATCAGTGTCACGGTCACGTCGGCGCGCCGCGTCAGCCGGTTGGCCGCCATGACGCCGGCGTATCCGCCGCCGATCACGACCACCTCGGTGTTCTCAGCCATGGTCTCTCCTCCGTTTCCAGGGGTTCGACCTCTAGACACCGCGTGACCGATCGCTGTGACAGCGTGTGAGGCAGATCACTCCACGGCCGACCGTCCTGTCCCGTGGGCCGGGGCGGGGCGGGGGCGACGGGGGGGCAGACCCTACGCCGGTGAAGCCGTGGTCGGCAGTCTGTGCACGTCCTTCGCGGTCGTCGTCACTCCCGACAGGAAGCCCTGCGCCCGCGGCGACGCCGAGGACTTGAGCCACTCCGGGGCGATGTCGCAGACCGCGACGCGTACGCCCGTACCCGCGAGAGCCAGCGGGAGGGTGTGGACGACCGTGGAGGGGAAGCTCAGGATGGTGCTGCCCACCGGGCCCCGGCGGGCGATCAGTTCCAGGGGGAGGTCGGGGCGGACGATCTCCAGGCCGGTGGCCAGGTGGAGACGGTGGAGCTTGTCCGCGGACTCCCGGCGGTGGGCGAAGTAACGGGCCGCCTTGTGGGTACGGGCGAGGGCGGTGACCGCCTCGATGTACTGGTCCGCGTCGACCACGCCCGTCTCGACCAGCGAGGTGCCGACCATGTCCGCGCCCTCGTGCACCCGGGGCGGGCCGAAGGTGGCCCTGGTCCACTCGAAGGTGTTGCGGGTGACGGTGATCCCGGCCGGTATGTCCTCGACGGGCATCGAGGTGAAGACCTCCACCGGCCGGGCCGCGGACGGTGTCAGCCGGCGCCGCGCGGCGGCGGTGACCGGTGCGAGGACCAGTTCGCGCGGCCCGCGGGAGCCGCCGCGCCGGTGCCAGCGCACCAGCCGCTCGCCGCGGGCGATCTGCCCGATGAACTCCATGGTCGCGGTGCCGTCGTCCACGACCGTCAGTTCCTTGGTGCCGACCAGGGTCAGCAGGAGCTGTACGTAGCGGGAGAACGGATCGCCTATGACGATCCGGCCCGCCCGCCGCAGCAGCGGCGACAGCTCCCGTACGGTCCGCAGGGGCGCCCCCGCACCACCGCGCGCGTCCTGCCAGCGCACGGTGAAGCCCTCGTCCCGGGCCAGCTCCGCCATCCGCCGGAGCTGGCCGCGCGACATGGGATCGGTGGGCGAGAGCACGACGACGGTGAGCGCGTCACTCGCGTCGCCTGTCGCACACGCGTCACCCGTCGCACTCGCGTGCGCCCACTCCAGCACATTGAGCAACTGGACCGGGCTCTCCACGAAAGCGATCGCACGAGGGTGCGGGGGACGGCCCCCGCTGGGACCGGTCATGGGTGTCAGACCGCCGGGGACTCAGCCGCGGCAGACTCGGCGACGACGCCCGCGACACGGCGGAGCTTCTTCATCGGGCCCAGCTCCGACTCGTACACCTTCTTGACACCGTCACCGAGGGACGCCTCGATGGTGCGGATGTCGCGGACCAGGCGCTGCAGGCCCTGCGGCTCGACCGAGGCGGCCTGGTCCGAGCCCCACATGGCGCGGTCGAGGGTGATGTGACGCTCGACGAAGGTGGCGCCGAGGGCGACGGCGGCGAGGGTGGTCTGCAGACCGGTCTCGTGGCCGCTGTAGCCGATCGGCACGTTCGGGTACTCGGCCTGGAGCGTGTTGATCACGCGCAGGTTGAGCTCCTCGGCCTTCGCCGGGTACGTCGACGTGGCGTGGCAGAGCAGGATGTTGTCGCTGCCCAGGACCTCGACCGCGTGCCGGATCTGCTTCGGCGTCGACATGCCGGTGGAGAGGATGACCGTACGGCCCGTGGCGCGCAGCGCGCGGAGCAGCTCGTCGTCGGTCAGGGACGCGGAGGCCACCTTGTGGGCCGGCAGGTCGAACTTCTCCAGGAAGGCGACGGCCTCGGTGTCCCACGGGGAGGCGAACCAGTCGATACCGCGCTTCTTGCAGTGCTCGTCGATGGCGCGGTACTCGTCCTCGCCGAACTCGACACGGTGGCGGTAGTCGATGTACGTCATCCGACCCCAGGGGGTGTCGCGCTCGATGTCCCACTGGTCGCGCGGGGTGCAGATCTCCGGGGTGCGCTTCTGGAACTTGACCGCGTCACAGCCCGCCTCGGCGGCCACATCGATCAGGGCGATGGCGTTGTCCAGCTCGCCGTTGTGGTTGATGCCGATCTCACCCGTGACATAGACGGGCTGGCCGGGGCCGGCGGTCCGCTTGCCGAAAGTCCGCAGGCGGGAGGTGGCGTCGGTGCTCATGGGTGGGTCCTTACTTGTTGAGGGTGTTCATGTGGGGGGTCTGGAGACCCGGACCGAGGAGCCAGGCGGCGATCTCACGGATCGCCCCTTCGCCGCCGGGGGTCGTGGTGACGGCACGCGCGCAGGCGCGTACGGCGTCATGGGCGCTCGCGACGGCCACCGGCCAGCCGACGAGGCCGAAGCACGGGAGGTCGTTGACGTCGTTGCCGACGTACAGCACCCGCTCGGGGGCGATCCCGTGCTCGTCGCACCACTGCTTGAGTGCGAGGTCCTTGCGGTCGATGCCATGGAGCACCGGCACCTGGAGCTTGCGGGCCCGTGCGGCGACGACCGGGTTCTGCTCGGTGGACAGGATGAGCAGCTCAAGACCGGAGCGGCGCAGCGCGGCGATGCCGAGACCGTCACCACGGTGGACCGTGACGGTCTCGCGGCCGTCCGAGTCGATCATCACTTTGTCGTCGGTCTGGGTCCCGTCGAAGTCGAGGACGACGGCGTCGACGTCCTCGTACGTAGGCAGGACGGCCGGGTCGAGCAGCGGCGCGAGGGCACGGGCGCGGGCCAGGTCGTGCGGATCGTCGATCTCCAGCACCCGGGCGGCGTCGGTCTTGACGAGCGCGGTACGGCCGAAGAAGCGGTGGTTGGCGGCGCGGAAGCCGTCGGCGCGCATCGCGTAGGCGGCGCCGGTCTCCAGGTATTCCTGGGGACGGTCCTGGCGGCGCGGCCGGTTCGCCTTGTCGTGGTTGACGCCGTAGCCGCCGGAGGCGCCGGCGTCGGCGCTGCCCGCGCTGTCCTCGCGCCAGATGAAGCCGTGGGTGGGCGCGACGGTCAGCGCGCTGTCGGCGCCGTCCTCGGTGACCGCGCCCGCGACTCCGTCGAGGTCCTCGGCCGTGATGAACGGGCTGGTGCACTGGACGAGCAGCACGACATCGGCGGCCACTCCGCGCATCGCCGCGTACGCGTCCATGGCGTGCAGGACCGCGGCCTCGCTGGTCGCGGTGTCGCCGGCGATGGCCGCGGGACGCAGGACGACCTCGGCTCCGGCGTTGCGTGCCGCCTCGGCGATGGCGGCGTCGTCGGTCGACACGACGACATCGGTGACGCGCCGGGCGGCGAGGCTGGCGCGTACGGCGCGGACGACGAGGGGAACGCCGCCGACGGGGGCGAGGTTCTTCGCGGGTACGCCTTTGGATCCGCCGCGTGCGGGAATCACCGCGAGGACGGTCATCTGTACTCCTTGGTCCGCGGGAAATGCCTCCGCGGCGGGTTGCTCTGCGGCTCGTGCTTCTTGCGGTGCCTGTGGTGCGGCTCGGCCGGGCTCTGCGGCCCGGTGCTGTGCGGCTCGTGCGGGCTGTGCCTGTGGTGCGGGGTCCTGCTGTCGGTGCTGTACGGAGCCGTGCCCTGGCTCCGCGGGGTCCTGCTGTTCCGCGGCCCGTGGCCGCCCGGTCCTGTGCGGGGTGGCGCCGGGGTTCACAGGTCGCCCATGCGCCGGATGACGGGGGCCACCCGCTGTACGCCGTGCCGGTACGCGCCGCGCGCCGCTCCCCGTACCGCCTCGCGCACCACACGGCGGACCGAGCCGCTGCCGCCCGACGCGGCCTTCGCGGCCGACGGCAGCGGAGTGCCGTCCGCGGCCAGGTGGTAGCGGGCGAGGAGCCCCGGCAGATAGCCGGGCGCGGTGGTGGCGGTGTAGTACGGATCGAGGGGCGGCAGCACCGGCCCGTCCAGCAGCTTCGCGACCCGCTTGCGCGCCTGGTCGAAGGACGAGGAGTACGAACCGTCCGCAGCGACACCCTGCCGGTCCGCCCAGACGGCGTCGGCCTTCGGGCGTCCGCCGCCGTCGAGCTGGTCCCAGGAGGCCAGACAGCCGGAGCCGATGAAGTGGTGATTGCCGAGCGGCTCGCGCACCCCGAGGTCGGTGAGGATCGCGGTGGGGATGCGCCGGTGCAGTGCTTCCAGGGCCGCGGTCGAGGAGACGGTGACCAGCAGATCCGTACGGTCGAGGACCTCGCCCATGTTCCCGTACACCAGCTTGAAGTTGGGCGGCAGACCGCCCGGGACCTTCTCGGCGAGCCGCTGGTAGGGGAACTCCTCCACATGCGTGGTGTGCTCGCCGATCTTGCTGCGCAGCTTCAGCAGGACCTCGCGGCGCGGATGCAGCCGCGCGTGCTCGACGAGGCGCTTCAGCAGATACGCGCGGTCGGCGCGGTTCGCCGGTACGGACGGCTGGGCGGCGAAGACGACGGTGTCGCGGCCCTCCTCGGGCACATAGCGCTCACCGCCGAGGAACGGCAGGGCGGCCTCGGTGACCGAGGACGCGTCGGCGCCCACGCCCTCGTACACGGCGCGGAAGCGCTGGCCGTCGTAGCGGGAGTTCGCCAGGACGATGTCCGCGCCGTGCCGCAGCAGCAGACCGTCCGAGAGCTTCTCGTACACCACGCCCACATAGCCGGTGACGATGGCCGGCCGGTCTTCGAGGTCCAGCGCGGCGATACCGTGCAGCATCGCCTGGACGGCGCCGCCGACCAGCGCGAGCACGACGAGGTCGTACTCCTGCTCGCGCAGCGTCTGGAGGAAGGCGGTGCCGGTCACCTCACGTGTCTCGGCCTCCGCACCGACCTCGGCGAGCTGCCGGGCGGTGGGCGTGGCTCGGCCGCGCAGCAGGTAGCCGCTCAGCTCTATGGAGCGGCCTTCCGGCGTTATGCGGCGCGCGGTGAGCGCACCCCACTTCCACCGGGTGTCGGAGTCGGCGAGCACTGCGACCCGGACCGCTTCGTTGGTACGTGATGGCACGACGAGGACGTTAGAAAGAGTTTCCGTTTGTCCGCCGAACTCAATGGCAATAAAGGGTTAACAGCAGATCTACGGATGGCGACAAAGCCCGGGGAACAGCCGGGAAGCAGCCACAGAACGGCCAAAAGCCGACGGGTTCACCATTCCGCCATGCTTCGTTCACCCGCCATGCGCCCGGATGTCAGAACGAATGACGTGCCGCCCCCTAGCGTCACGGCTGTGGTCAAGCTCTCCGTCGTCGTGCCGTTCTACAACGTGCAGACATACGCCCTCGAAACCCTCAGAAGCCTCCGCGCGAACACCCGCGCTGACTTCGAGTTCCTGTTGGTCGACGACTGTTCGACCGATGGAACCCCCCAGATCCTTGAACAGGCCGAGCGCGACCTTCCCGGGGCGGTCCTGATCAGACATGAACGGAACGGCGGACTGGCCACCGCGCGCAACACCGGCCTGGACCGCGCGCGTGGCGAGTACGTGACCTTCCTCGACGGCGACGACTGGGTGGTGCCGGGCTACTTCGAGCAGCTCCTGGCCGCCATCGAGGGCCTCGGGGTCGACTTCATCCGTACCGACCACGTCCAGTTCACCGGGAAGACCCGGACCGTCCACCGCGTCCCGGTCGCCCCGCGCGACACCGTGCTCAACCCGCGCGACGCGATCCTGCCCGAGTACCGCTCCACCTCGGTGGACTACGCCTTCGCCTGGGCCGGCGTGTACCACCGCCGGCTGGTCGACCGAGGTCTGGTGCACTTCAGGGACGGGCTGCGGACCGCCGAGGACCGGCCGTGGATATGGCGGCTGCACCGCGAGGCGAACACCTTCGCGGCCGTCGGCCTGCACGGCGTCATGTACCGGCGCGGCGTCGCCTCCTCCCTCACCCAGATCGGCGACGTCCGGCAGCTCGACTTCATCCGGGCCTTCGACCAGGTCCTGGCGGAGACGGCGGAGGACCAGGAGGCGGACCGGTTCATGCCCAAGGCCGTACGGACCTACTGCGCGGTCATGGCCCATCACCTGGAATCCATCGAGAGGATGGAACCGTCAGTGGCACGGAAACTGCGCTCCTTGAGCGCGGCCGCGCTCAAGCGCATGCCCTCGGACATCCTGTCCGAGACGATCGAGGCGCTCGGCACCCGCCGGGCCGCCCAGCTCCGCCGGGTACGCCGCCGTCCCGTCTCCCGCTCCATGGAGGTCCAGGTCTGATGGCGGGCACGTCCACCATCCAGCTCTTCTTCGCGGCCACGCAGTACGCGGCCGCCACCGTGACCGCGGCGCTCCGCTCCGGACAGTTCGGAGCGCGGGCGGACCACCGGCGGATCCTGGTGGTCAGCGATGTCTCCATGTCGCCCGAGCTGGGCAGGCCGTTCAACGAGCTGCCCGGCTTCGACCGGCTGCGGCCGGAGTTCGACGAGGTCCGCTCGTGGAACGACTTCATCCACCCGTTCCACCCGGCCGGCTGGGGCCCGCGCGAGCAGGACGCGGCGATGTGGCAGCGGGCGGTCCGCAAGGAGTGGAACCTGGGCGACGCGCCGGTCGAGATCGCCTGCGAATCCATACAGGCCAACCCGTCCCAGGCCGTCGCCATGATCTTCGGCGAGAGCCCGCTCCACATCTACGCGGACGGGCTGATGAGCTACGGGCCCACCCGTTCCAAGCTGGACCCGCTGATCGGCGGGCGGGTCGAGCGACTGCTCCACCTGGACCTGGTGCCGGGGCTGAAGCCGCTGCTGCTGACCGAGTTCGGGGTCGAACCCGAGATCATTCCGACGGACGCCTTCGTGAAGGTGCTCGCGGAACTGGCGGACGCGGAGCCGGACGCCGGGGCGCCGGGCGCCGGAGCGTCCTCGGACGGTACGGCGGACGGCGCGGCGGGTCCCGCGCTGGTGCTGGGCCAGTATCTGTCCGTGCTCGACATCCTCACCGTCCAGGAAGAGGAGGAGCTGCACGTACGGATGCTCCGGGGCGCCGTCGCGCGCGGCCACAAGCACGTCGTCTTCAAGCCGCACCCCTCGGCGCCCGCGCAGTGGTCGCGGCGGCTGGAGGAGGAGGCCGAGCGGCTCGGGGCGCGGCTGACCGTACGGTCGGGGCCGGTGCTCGCCGAGGTGCTCTACCAGCGGCTGAACCCGGCGCTGGTGGTGGCCTGCTTCTCGACCGCGCTGCTCACGGCGGCCACGTTCTACGATCTGCCGGTCGCCCGCGCCGGTACGGAACTGCTGCTGGAGCGGCTCACCCCGTACCAGAACAGCAACCGCGTGCCGGTGACGATCGTGGACGCGCTGCTGCCGCCGCTGGAGGGCAACGGCGGGCACGAGCCGGCCGAGCACCTTCCCGAGCTGGTCTCCACCGTCGGCTTCGCGATGCAGCCGCAGATCTACGCGCGGCTGCGGCCCACGGCGGAGAAGTTCCTCTCGGAGCATCTGTCGCCGCAGGTCCTGAAGTACTTCAAGCGCCGCCGGCTCACCGCGCTGGCGCTGCCGGGCGGGGTGCCCGCCCAGCTCGCGTTCCTGCCGCGCAACGCGACGGTCCGCAGGGTGGCGCAGAGCGCTTCGCCGTCCGGCGCCGGGCGGCTCGGACGCTGTCGGGCGCTGTCAGGAACTGCTCAGGGAGAGTTTCACCGCGAAGCCCAGGAACAGGGCGCCCGCCGCCGAGGTCATCCCGGCCGAGAGGCGCTTGCGGCGGCGGAAGG
>NZ_LATD01000366.1 GCF_000981895.1 Streptomyces odonnellii
GCCCGTCCTGCCCGCCCCGCCCGTCGCGATGGAGATCCGCACGCTGAAGATCGGCACGCTGTCGGTCCGTGCGCTGACGATCCGTACGCCGCCGGGTGCGGGTGCGGGCCCCCGGGCGCGCCGGCTTCCCGCTCTCCCGCTCCCGGTTCTCCAGCTCCTCACGCAGCCGGGCCAGGGCCCGGTGCAGTGTGCTCTTCACCGTACCCACCGACATTCCGAGCGCGGCGGCGGTCTCCTCCGTACTCATCTGCTCCCAGTGTCGCAGCACCACGACACTGCGCTGCTTGGGTGCCAGTACTCCGAGGATCTCGACGAGCAGGGCGCGGTCGGCGTGCTGCTCCGCGCCGTCCTCGACACGCGCGTCCGGCAGCTCCTCGGTGGGGACCTCTTCGAGCTTGCGGGCGCGCCACCACTCGGTACGGGTGTTGATCATGACGCGGCGCAGATAGGCGTCGGCGAGCGACTTGTCGGCGATGCCGTCCCAGCGTCCGAACGTACGGGCGAGAGCGGTCTGGAGCAGGTCCTGCGCGTCGACGGGGTCGGGCACCAGTCTGCGGGCGCTGCGCAGCAGGGCCTCCTGCCGGGTACGGACGTACTCCTCGAAACCGAGCACCTCGCCCTGCGCCATGCCGACCGCCTCCGACCCCGTGACCGTCCTCGCTGTTCGCCGCCCTTCGGGGACGGCAGCGAAGTCCTTACGGCGGCGAAATTACGGAGCGCTTGTCACGGGGCTGTGCGGGACAGCCGTCGGCGGACGCACGGCTGTCCATCGGTTGTGTAACGGCCGGAGCCGGCGGAGAGCCGGCCGGTACGGGTACGGTCCCTGACCCGGTCAGCTCTGCGGCAGCCGGTAGACGCCGTTCTCCAGGGGTTCGACCAGTCCGTCCGCGACCAGTCCGTCCAGCGCCCTGGCGCGCTGCACCGGCTCGTCCCACACCGCGTCGAGCGCCGTCTGCGGCACCGGCCCGACCGTCTCGCGCAGTACGGCGAGAAGCCTTCCCCGCACCTGGCGGTCCGTACCCGCGTACGACTGGCCGCGCCGGGGCGCGCCGTCGTGCGCCGGCTTGTCCGCCAGCCGCCAGGCGCACCGCGCGGCGATGGGACAGCGTCCGCACGCCTCGTTCTTCGCCGTGCAGACCAGCGCGCCCAGCTCCATGGAGGAGGCGGCCCAGCGCGCCGCGGTCGCCGCGTCCTCGGGCAGCAGGGCGCGGGCCAGCTTGCGCTCGGCGGCCGTGGTCGCGTTCGGCGGGTACTGGACACCGGTCACGGCACGGGCGAATACCCGGCGCACATTGGTGTCGAGCACGGCGTGGCGCTGTCCGTACGCGAACGAGGCCACCGCCGCGGCCGTGTACTCACCGATCCCGGGCAGCGAGAGGAGCTGCGCGTGCTCGCGGGGTACGTCGCCTCCGTACCGCTCCGTTATCGCCTGCGCGGCACCGTGCAGCCGCAGTGCGCGGCGCGGGTAGCCGAGCCGGCCCCAGGCGCGTACCGCCTCGCCGGGGGCCTCGGCGGCCAGGTCGGCGGGGCGCGGCCAGCGGGCGAGCCACTGCTCGTACACCGGGAGGACCCGGCTGACCGGGGTCTGCTGGAGCATGAACTCGCTGACCATCACACCCCAGGCGCCCGCTTCGGGGCGGCGCCAGGGCAGATCGCGCGCGTTCGACTCGAACCACGCGATGACGGGGGTGTGCAGGGCGGCCGGATCGGTGCCGGCCAGGACCGCGGCGGGCTGCGGGGCCACGGATGCGGGC
>NZ_LATD01000367.1 GCF_000981895.1 Streptomyces odonnellii
CTACGTGTCCGATGTGGACGTCATCTTCGTGGCGGACGTCGCGGAGGCTCCCGCCGTCGGCGACACCGCTTCCGGCGGCGACGCCGCGTCCGCCGACGTCCCTGCGTCCGCCGACGTCCCTGCGTCCGCCGACGTCCCTGCGTCCGCCGACGTCCCCGCGTCCGCCGGCTCCATCGCTCCCGACGCCACCGCCGCCCCCCGCCCCGACGAGGGCCAGGCCGTCCGCGCCGCCACCCGCCTCGCCTCCCATCTCATGCGCATCTGCTCCGAGTCCACCGTCGAGGGCACCATCTGGCCCGTGGACGCCAACCTCCGCCCCGAGGGCCGCAACGGCCCGCTCGTACGCACTCTGAGCAGCCATCTCGCCTACTACCAGCGCTGGGCCAAGACCTGGGAGTTCCAGGCCCTGCTCAAGGCCCGGGTGGTGGCCGGGGATCCGCTCCTCGGCGCCGAGTACATCGACGCCGTGTCACCGCTCGTCTGGCAGGCCGCCGAGCGCGAGCACTTCGTCCCCGACGTACAGAAGATGCGCCGCAGGGTCGTCGACAACCTGCCCGCCGGACAGGCCGAACGTGAGCTGAAGCTCGGCCCCGGCGGGCTGCGGGACGTCGAATTCGCCGTCCAGCTCCTCCAGTTGGTGCACGGCCGCAGCGATGCCTCACTGCGCAGCAGCTCCACGCTCGAAGCCCTGGGCGCGCTGGCGGCGGGCGGCTATGTGGGCCGTACGGACGCCCGGCAGCTCGACGAGGCGTACCGCTTCCTGCGCGCCATGGAGCACCGGCTCCAGCTCTACCGGCTGCGGCGCACGCATCTCGTACCCGAGGACGAGGCCGATCTGCGCCGCCTCGGCCGCTCGCTCGGACTGCGCGGCGATCCGGTCGCCGAACTGAACAAGGCCTGGAAACGCCATGCCGCGGCCGTACGGAGGCTGCACGAGAAGCTCTTCTACCGGCCGTTGCTCGACGCGGTCGCGCAGCTCACCCCCGGCGAGACCCGGCTCAGCCCGAAGGCCGCGCGCCAGCGGCTGGAAGCGCTCGGTTACGGCGATCCGGCGGTGGCGCTGCGGCATCTGGAGGCGCTGTCGTCCGGGGTGAGCCGCAAGGCGGCGATCCAGCGCACGCTGCTGCCGGTGCTGCTGGGCTGGTTCGCGGACTCGGCCGACCCCGACGCCGGGCTGCTCGGCTTCCGCAAGGTGTCGGACGCGCTCGGCAAGACCCCCTGGTATCTGCGGCTGCTGCGCGACGAAGGGGCCGCGGCGGAGAATCTGGCGCGCGTCCTGTCGGCCGGGCGGCTCGCGCCCGACCTGCTGCTGCGCGCGCCCGAGGCGGTCGCGATCCTCGGCGACCAGGGCGGGCTCGCACCGCGCGACCGCGGCCATCTCGAACAGGAGGTCCTCGCGGCGGTCGGCCGCGCGGACACCGCAGAGGGCGCCGTCGCCGCGGCGCGCGGGGTGCGTCGGCGGGAGCTGTTCCGTACGGCCGCGGCCGATCTCATCGGCTCGTACGGTACGGAGGACAGCCCCGCCGAGAAGGACCCCGGCGCGCTGGTCGACCGGGTCGGCGCCGCGGTCACCGACCTGAACGCGGCGACGCTCGCGGGCGCCCTGCGCGCCGCCGTGCGCGCCGAGTGGGGCGACACCCTGCCGACCAGGTTCGCCGTCATCGGCATGGGCAGATTCGGCGGGCACGAGCTGAGTTACGGTTCCGACGCCGATGTGCTCTTCGTCCACGAGCCGCGCGAGGGCGACGACGAGCACGAAGCGGCCCGGGCCGCGAACGCGGTGGTCGGCGAGATGCGCCGGCTGCTCCAGATCCCCACCGCCGACCCGCCGCTGCCGATCGACGCGGATCTGCGCCCGGAGGGCAAGAGCGGCCCGATGGTACGGTCGCTCGCCTCCTACGCCGCGTACTACCGGCGCTGGTCGCTGGTCTGGGAGAGCCAGGCGCTGCTGCGGGCGGAGCCGATGGCGGGCGACGCGGAGCTGGGGGCGCGCTTCATCGAGCTGATCGACACCCTGAGATATCCGGCGGAGGGGCTCGGCGACGACGCGGTACGGGAGATCCGCCGCCTCAAAGCGCGCATGGAGCGGGAACGGCTGCCCCGGGCCGCCGATCCGACACTCCACACCAAGCTGGGCCGGGGCGGGCTCTCGGATGTGGAGTGGACGGTCCAGTTGCTCCAGATGCGGTACGGCTGGGCCGAACCGGGGCTGCGGACGACCCGTACCCGCGAGGCGCTCGCGGCGGCGCAGGCGGCGGGGCTGCTCTCGGCGCGGGACGCGCAGATCCTGGACGACGCCTGGGTGCTGGCCTCGCGGGTACGGAACGGCGTGATGCTGGTCAGGGGCAGGCCCGGGGACACCTTCCCGTCCGACGGCCGCGAACTGGCCGCGTTGGGGCGCTACCTGGGGTACGGGCCCGGTCACGTGGGGGACATGCTCGACGACTACCGCCGTACGACCCGCCGGGCACGCTCGGTGGTGGAGGAGCTGTTCTACGGCGCGGTATGAGCGCCCGGCGAGGCACCGACAGCCGACGTCTCGCGCGTCTCGCGCACGCCGTCCCGCGCCTCGCTCACACCGCCGTTCCGTACCCACAGCCGCCTGCGCGGCGGAGCCTCGCCGGTGGCGCGCGGCAGGCCGGCCGGGAGGGACCCGTACCAGACGTACGAGACGACGAAACCGAACATCAGGCAGACCGTGCCGCCCACCGCGTCCAGCCAGAAGTGGTTCGCCGTGGCCACGATCACCACCAGTGTCGCCGTCGGGTAGAGCAGCCCGAGGAGCTTGGTCCAGGGTGCCTTGGCCAGCGCGAAGATGATCAGACCGCACCACAGCGACCAGCCGATGTGCATCGACGGCATGGCCGCGTACTGGTTCGACATGCTCTTCAGATCGCCCGAGGCCATCGAGCCCCAGGTCTCGTGATGCGCGACCGTGTCGACGAAACGGCTGCCGGTCATCAGCCGGGGCGGTGCCAGCGGATACAGGTAGTAGCCGAGGAGGGCCACGCCGGTGGTCGCGAAGAGCACCAGCCTGGCTGCCGCGTACCGGCCGGGATGACGGCGGAAGAGCCAGATCAGCACACCGATGGTGACGATGAAGTGGAGGGTCGCGTAGTAGTAGTTCATCCCCACGATGAGCCACGTCACAGAATTCACCGAGTGGTTGATTGACCGCTCGACGGCGATGCCGAGAAGCTGTTCCGTGTGCCAGATCCAGTCCGCGTTCTCCAGAGCCTTCGTGCGCTGCTCCGGTACCGCGTTCCGGATCAGTGAGTACGTCCAGTAACTCACCGCGATCAGGAGGATTTCGAACCAGATCCGTGGACGGCGGGGTGACCGCGCCCGCGCCAGCCAGGAGCGCTCGTGCGCCGGGGCCGGAACCGGTTCGCGGATCGCTTCGGTCGGCGCTCCGGTCGCGTCGGCCTCCTCGTCAGTGATGGGTGACGGGGTGGCACTTCGGCCTTCCTTTGTCTTCACTGTCGGTTCACCCATAGCGAGAGAGTCTGCCAGATTCGCGTCCCTCGACCGATCATCCCCCGGTCGGGTTCCTCTCGCATGCGCTACTACCGCAGGACGACACCGCTCCGCCCGAGCAGCTCAGGTTCGGCCGCGCGACCCTGAGATTGCTGAGGGTCCGGCCCCTGGCCGGGAAGCGGTTGAACCGCGGACCACCAATTCGGGCTCGAAGACGAACTCGCTGTGCGGCGCGGGCGTACCGCCGATCTCCTCCAGGAGCGTACGGACGGCCGCCTGCCCCATCGAGGGCACCGGCTTGCGGACCGTGGTGAGTGGCGGATCGGTGAAGGCTATGAGCGGCGAATCGTCGAAACCGACCACCGACAGATCCGTCGGCACATCCAGACCGAGCCGCCGCGCGGCCCTGATCGCGCCCAGCGCCATCATGTCGCTGGCGCACACCACCGCCGTACAGCCGCGGTCGATCAGCGCGGAGGCCGCGGCCTGCCCGCCCTCCAGGGTGAACAGCGACTGCTGGATCAGTTCGTCCGCCTCCTCGGGAGACAGCCCCAGCAGTTCCTTGACGGTGGCGCGGAACCCCTCGATCTTGCGCAGTACGGGGACGAACCGCCGCGGGCCCACGGCCAGGCCGATCCGCTGGTGGCCGAGCGAGACGAGATGGGTCACCGCGAGCCGTACCGCCGCCCGGTCGTCGGGGGAGATGAACGGCGCCTGGACCTTCGGCGAGAATCCGTCGACGAGGACGAACGGCACGCCCTGGGCGCGCAGTCTCTCGTACCGCCGCATGTCGGCGGAGGTGTCGGCGTGCAGCCCGGAGACGAAGATGATGCCGGAGACGTCCCGCTCGACCAGCATCTCCGTCAGCTCGTCCTCGGTGGATCCGCCGGGGGTCTGGGTCGCCAGCACCGGGGTGTAGCCCTGCCGGGTCAGCGCCTGCCCGATGACCTGCGCCAGGGCCGGGAAGATGGGGTTCTCCAGCTCCGGGGTGATCAGGCCGACCAGCCCCGCGCTGCGGCGGCGCAGCCGTACCGGACGTTCGTAGCCGAGGACGTCGAGCGCGGCGAGTACGGATTCGCGGGTGGCCGCGGCTACCCCGGGCTTGCCGTTCAGTACGCGGCTGACCGTCGCTTCGCTGACCCCCGCCTGAGTTGCGATATCGGCAAGCCGTGCGGTCATGTCAGTGGACTGTACCGGGCGTCTGTCGGATTGCCCACCGCGCTCGGTGACCGGCCACCGGGGCCCGTTCTTGCAAGACCTTGCGAAACCTTCCTGCGGCCCGTGCGAGCACCCAACGGCCGTCGCCCGTCGGCGAATTCCCTCCCTGCCAGGGTTCCTGGCACCGCGTCAAGGGGTACGACACCAATCGGCGAGACTCGCCATGATGGTGTCCGGTGCGGCTTGCGGAAATATTCCGCAAGGTCTTTCGGCCTTCTTTCATCGCTGTTACCTTCACGTCCGACCCGGCGCCGCGACGGAGCGGTACGGCAGTTGAAGGAGTTCGGATGCGACGTGGCATAACGGCCACCGCCCTGGCCGCGACCCTGGCCCTCGGGGCGACCGCCTGCGGCGATGACGGTGAGCCGGCGAGCGGGAAGAGCGCGGGCGGCGAGCTGTCGGGGACGGTCACCTGGTGGGACACCTCCACGGTCGGCAGCGAGGACAAGGTCTTCAAGAAGCTCGCCGAGGACTTCGAGACGAAGCATCCGAAGGTCGACGTCAAATATGTGAACGTGCCGTTCGGAGAGGCCCAGAACAAGTTCAAGAACGCGGCCCAGTCCGGCTCCGGCGCGCCCGATGTGATCCGCTCCGAGGTCGCCTGGACCCCGGAGTTCGCCGATCTCGGCTATCTCGCGCCGCTGGACGGCACTCCGGCGCTGAAGAACGGTGCGGACTTCCTGGCGCAGGCCGCGGCCTCGACCGAGTACAACGGCAAGACCTATGCCGTACCGCAGGTCATCGACTCCATGGGCGTCTTCTACAACAAGAAGATCTTCAAGGCGGCGGGGGTCGAAGTGCCCACGACCGTGGCCGAGTTGAAGGACGTGTCGAAGACCATCACGCAGAAGACCGGTAAGACCGGGCTGTATCTGCGCGGCGACGACGCCTACTGGTTCCTGTCGTTCCTGTACGGCGAGGGCGGCAATCTGGTCGACGCCGAGTCGAAGACCGTCACGGTCGACAACGCCGCCGGCGTCAAGGCCATGACCGTCGTCAAGGACCTCGTCGACTCCGGCGCGGCCAAGACCGACGCCACCGACGGCTGGGAGAACATGCAGTCGGCCTTCAAGGACGGCAAGGTCGCCATGATGATCAACGGCCCCTGGGCCGTCACCGACACCTATGGCGGCGCCGAGTTCAAGGACGACAAGGCCAACCTGGGCATCGCTCCCGTACCGGCCGGATCCGTCGCGCAGGGCTCCCCGCAGGGCGGCCACAACCTCGCGGTCTACGCGGGCTCCCCGAACCTCGACGCCGCGTACGCCTTCACCGAGTACATGACCTCCGTCGAGAGCCAGGCCGAGGTCGCCAGGGAACTGAGCCTGCTGCCCACCCGCACCTCCGCCTACGCGCTGCCCGGGGTCGCCGACAACGAGATCGTCGGATTCTTCAAGCCGGTCGTCGACAAGGCCGTCGAGCGCCCCTGGATCCCGGAGACCGGCAGCCTGTTCGCGCCGCTGGTGACCGAGTACACCAAGGTCCTCACCGGCCAGACCACACCGGAGAAGGGCGTCGGAGCCACCGGCGACGCCTACCGCGAGCTGCTCAAGGGCTGGAAGTAGCCGTGGCCGGGCCCGGTGCGGTGCGCGGCGGGGCGATGGGGTCCGGTGCGGCGGGGCCGGGCGGACCGCCGGTGTCCGTACGGCTCCGCCGGGGCCTCGCGACCCACTGGTACGCCTGGGCCATGGTCGCCCCGGTGGTGGCCGTGATCGGCGTGATCATCGGCTATCCGCTGGTGCGCGGCGTCTATCTGTCGCTCACCGACGCCAATGAACGCAATGTCGCGCGCAGCATCGGCGTCAACCACCTGCCCGCCACCTACGAGTTCGTCGGACTCGACAACTACGCCGACGCGCTGACGGGGGACCAGTTCCTCGCCACCCTCGGCTGGACCCTGGTGTGGACGGTCTCCTGCGTCACCGTCACCTTCGGTCTCGGCCTGGCCCTGGCGAACATCCTCAACCGCCGGATCGCCGGCCGCTCCGTCTACCGGATGCTGCTGATCCTGCCCTGGGCCGTCCCCGGCTTCGTCTCCGTCTTCGCCTGGCGCTTCCTCTACAACGAGGACCGCGGCTTCCTCAACAGACTGCTGGCCGGCGGCGGGATCGACGCGGTGCCCTGGCTCAACGACCCGGGCTGGGCCAAGTTCTCGGTCATCGCCGTGAACGTCTGGCTCGGCGTGCCCTTCATGATGGTCGCGCTGCTCGGCGGACTCCAGTCCATCCCCGGGGAGATGTACGAGGCCGCCGAGATGGACGGCGCGGGCCCCTGGCAGCGCTTCCGGCACATCACCATGCCGGGGCTGCGCTCGGTCAGTACGACCGTGATCCTGCTCTCCACCATCTGGACGTTCAACATGTTCCCGGTGATCTTCCTGCTGACCCGCGGCGGACCCGGCGAGGCGACCCAGATCCTGGTCACCCAGGCGTACAAGTTCTCCTTCGAGATCAGCCCGCGCGACTTCGCGCAGTCCTCCACCTGGGGAGTGCTGATCCTTGTCCTCCTGATGGCCTTCGCCGCCGTCTACCGGCGAGTCCTCCGTACCCAGGGAGATACCTGGTGACCATCACCGCGACCGCGCCCGGAACCACCGCGCCCGATGCCGTCCCGGCCGCCGATCCGGCGCGCAGGGGCCGCCGTTCACCGCTGGCCTCCGTCGCCCTGCACACCACCCTGACCGTGGCGTCCGTGATCGCGGTCTTCCCGGTGCTCTGGGTCCTGCTGACCTCGCTCAAGCCCGCGAGCTACGCGACGACCACGGACTTCTTCAAAGAGACCACCTTCGAGAACTACACGAACCTGCTGCGGGACACCCCGTTCCTCACCTGGTTCGGCAACTCCCTGCTCATCGCCGGACTCACCACCCTGCTCGGCGTGTTCACGGCCGCGACCACCGGCTACGCAGTCAGCCGCTTCCGCTTCCCCGGCAAGCGCGGGCTGATGTGGACGCTGCTGATCACCCAGATGTTCCCGGTCGCCGTCCTCATCGTGCCCATCTACAACATCATGGCCGGGCTCGGGCTGCTCAACCGGTCGGCCGGCCTGGTGATCACGTACCTCACCATCGCCGTGCCGTTCTGCGCCTGGATGATGAAGGGCTTCTTCGACACCATCCCGCGCGAGATCGACGAGTCGGGCCAGGTCGACGGACTGACCCCGTTCGGCACGTTCTTCCGGCTGGTCCTGCCGCTCGCCAGGCCCGGGCTCGCGGTCACCGCGTTCTACTCCTTCATCACCGCGTGGGGCGAGGTGGCCTACGCCTCCGCCTTCATGGTCGGCGACGAGAACCTCACGCTCGCCGGCGGCCTCCAGAAGTTCGTCAACCAGTACGGCGCGCAGTGGGGCCCGATGACCGCCGCGTCCGTGCTCATCGCCGTTCCCGCCGCGATCGTCTTCCTGTTCGCGCAGCGCCATCTCGTCACCGGTATGTCCGCCGGTGCCGTCAAGGGCTGACCTCCCTTGGCCGTACCGCTCCTGTCCGTACCTTTTCCGCCCGTACCGCTCGTGTCCGTACCGCCGTGTTCGTACGACACGACAACGCCAATGACGACTACGCCGCTCCCGTTCCCCCAGACACCCAGGGATGACATGACCCAGCACCTCGCTGCCCCTCTGACCGGCACGTCCGACGACGCCCCGGGCCACCGCCACGGCTGGTGGCAGGACGCGGTGATCTACCAGGTCTACCCACGCAGTTTCGCCGACGGCAACGGCGACGGAATGGGCGATCTCGACGGGGTACGCCGTCGGCTGCCGTATCTCAGGGAGCTGGGCGTCGACGCCGTCTGGCTCAGCCCCTTCTACGCCTCCCCGCAGGCCGACGCGGGCTATGACGTCGCCGACTACCGTGCCATCGACCCGATGTTCGGCACCCTGCTCGACGCGGACGCGCTGATCCGCGACGCCCACGAACTCCAGCTCAGGGTCATCGTCGACCTCGTGCCCAACCACTCCTCGGCCGAGCACGACTGGTTCAGGCGGGCGCTGCGGGAAGGGCCCGGCTCCGCGCTGCGGCAGCGCTACCACTTCCGCCCCGGCAAGGGCCCGGCCGGCGAACTCCCGCCCAACGACTGGGAGTCCATCTTCGGCGGCCCCGCCTGGACCAGGACCGTCAACCCGGACGGCACGCCCGGCGACTGGTATCTGCATCTCTTCGCCCCCGAACAGCCCGACTTCAACTGGGACCATCCGGCCGTCGCCGACGAGTTCCGCTCGATCCTGCGCTTCTGGCTGGACATGGGCGTCGACGGCTTCCGGGTCGATGTCGCCCACGGACTGGTGAAGGCCGAGGGGCTGCCCGACATCGGCGGCTCGGGACAGCTCAGGCTCCTCGGCAACGACGTCATGCCGTTCTTCGACCAGGACGGGGTGCACGAGATCTACCGGCAGTGGCGCACGATCCTCGACGAGTACCCGGGGGACCGGATCGCCGTCGCCGAGGCATGGACGCCGACGGTCGAGCGCACCGCGAACTACGTACGCCCCGACGAGCTGCACCAGGCCTTCAACTTCCAGTATCTGAGCACCTCGTGGGACGGGCCCGCGCTGCGCGAGGTCATCGATGTCTCGCTGGCGGCGATGCGGCCGGTGGGCGCGCCCGCCACCTGGGTGCTCTCCAACCACGATGTGACCCGGCACGCGACCCGGTTCGCCGGGCCGCCCGGCGGCGGTACGCAGACCCGCGAGCCCGGCGACCGGACGCTCGGGCTGCGACGGGCCCGCGCGGCGACGCTGCTGATGCTGGCGCTGCCCGGCTCCGCGTATGTCTACCAGGGCGAGGAGCTGGGGCTGCCCGATGTCACCGACCTGCCCGACGAGGCGCGGCAGGACCCCTCGTACTTCCGTGCGGACGGGCAGGACGGCTTCCGTGACGGGTGCCGGGTGCCCATCCCCTGGACGCGGGAGGGGAGTTCGTACGGTTTCGGGTCCGGCGGGAGCTGGCTGCCGCAGCCGGACGGCTGGGGCGCGCTGAGCGTCGAGGCGCAGACCGGCGACCCGGACTCCACGCTGGAGATGTACCGGTCGGCGCTGGCCGTACGGAAGGAGCACCCGGGGCTGGGCGGCGGCGCGGCGGTGGAGTGGCAGGAGGCGCCCGAGGGCGTGCTGGCCTTCACCCGCCCCGGTTTCCTGTGCACGGTCAACACGACGGACGCGGCGGTACGGATCGCGGTGCCGGGCACGCTGCTGCTGGCGAGCGGGCCGGTGGCGGCGGACGGCCCCGAGACCGAACTGCCCGCGAACACGACGGCGTGGTGGACGGTGTAGGGCTTCTTCCACCGCCGGGTGCCGGCGGTACGGACCCGTACCGCCGGCACCGGGCCGGAGAAGCGGACCGTACCGTCGGCACCCGGCCGGAGAAGCGGACCGTACCGCCGGCACCGGGCTGGAGAAGCAGACCGCGCCACCGCCGCCGCGCCGCCGCGCAAGGCCGCACGTACGCACCATGTGTCACTGTCACCCGCACCTCCCCCACCAGTGCAGGAGGAACCATGGTCCGCAGATTCCCGGCCGCCGCTGCCGCGCTCGCCCTCGTGGCCGGCGCGGCAGCCGCCCTCGCGGTCCCCGCCGGGACCGCCCAGGCCGCGCCGCCCGGCTCCAAGGACGTCACGGCCGTCCTCTTCGAGTGGAAGTTCGCCTCCGTGGCCAGGGCGTGCACGGACACCCTCGGCCCGGCCGGCTACGGCTATGTCCAGGTCTCGCCGCCCCAGGAGCACATCCAGGGCGGCCAGTGGTGGACCTCGTACCAGCCCGTCAGCTACAAGATCGCCGGGCGGCTCGGCGACCGCGCCGCCTTCTCGGCCATGGTGAACACCTGCCACGCGGCGGGCGTCAAGGTCGTCGCCGACACCGTCATCAACCACATGGCGGCCGGCGACGGCACCGGCACGGGCGGCTCCTCGTACACCAAGTACACCTACCCCGGCATCTATTCGGGCTTCGACATGGACGACTGCCGCTCCCAGATCAGCAATTACGGCGACCGCGGCAATGTCCAGAACTGCGAACTCGTCGGCCTCGCCGACCTGGACACCGGCGAGGAGTACGTCCGCGGGCGGATAGCCGCGTACATGAACGATCTGCTCTCGCTCGGTGTCGACGGCTTCCGGATCGACGCGGCCAAGCACATGCCCGCCGCCGATCTCGCCAACATCAAGAGCAGGCTGAGCAATCCGGGCGCCTACTGGAAGCAGGAGGTCATCTACGGCGCGGGCGAGGCCGTCTCGCCGAACGAGTATCTCGGCAACGGCGATGTGCAGGAGTTCCGTTACGCGCGTGACCTCAAGCGGGTCTTCAACAACGAGAACCTCGCGTACCTCAGGAACTACGGCGAGGGCTGGGGCTATATGCAGTCGGGCCGGTCGGCGGTCTTCGTGGACAACCACGACACCGAGCGCGGCGGCGACACCCTCAGCTACAAGGACGGCGCCAACTACACGCTCGCGAACGTCTTCATGCTGGCCTGGCCGTACGGTGCGCCGGATGTGCACTCCGGGTACGAGTTCAGCGACCGGGACGCGGGTCCGCCCAACGGGGGCACGGTCAACGCCTGTTACAGCGACGGATGGAAGTGCCAGCACGCCTGGCGCGAGATCTCGTCCATGGTCGGCTTCCGCAACACCACGCGCGGGCAGGCGGTCACCAACTGGTGGGACAACGGCGGGGACCAGATCGCGTTCGGGCGGGGCTCGGCGGGTTATGTGGCGATCAACCACGAGGGCTCCTCGCTGACCCGTACGTTCCAGACCTCGCTGCCCGGGGGCGCCTACTGCGATGTGAAGAACCGCAGGACGGTCACGGTGAACGGGTCGGGGCAGTTCACGGCCACGCTCGGCGCGAACACGGCGGTGGCGCTGCACGCGGGGGCGCGTAGCTGCTGAGGGTGCGGCGGGCGGCGGACCGACCGGAACCGGGGGCGGACCGACTGGAACGGGGGAGCGGACCGAGGCGGACCCGGGACAGGGGGAAAGCCGAGGCGTGCGGCGGGTGTGAACCGGTCCGTGCGGGACATCGGTCAGGTATGACGTCCACCGACGTGAAAGACGCGACACCGAGGGCGCCCCGGCGGTCCCGGTGGACCAGGATCCCCCTCGCCCTGGCCGCCGTGGCCGCGCTCCTCTTCCTCGGCAGCCGGCTCGACCTCCTGCCCGGAATCGGCGATCTCTTCGGCGAGGAGACCCATGACCGGACAGGACCGACCCTGCTCGAATCGATTCAGGATCTCGACCGGTACGAAGCGGCTTCCGGCAATTTCCAGGTCGTCGTCGATCTGGAGAAGGACGCCAAATATCTGCCGGACGCGCTCCGCGGCACCCGGACCCTCTATGTGGGCGCGGGGACCGTGGGCGCGTATGTCGACTTCGGGTCCCTGGGCGCCGAGAGCGTACGTACGAACGAGGAGCGCACCTCCGCGACCATCCGGCTGCCGCACGCGCGGCTCGGCAAGCCCGCGCTGGACCCGGAGCGTTCGTACGCCGTGTCCAAACAGCGCGGGCTGCTCGACCGGCTCGGGGATCTCTTCTCCGACAACCCGGCCGACGAGCGGGCGGTGAACCGGCTGGCGGCGCAGCACATCGCGGACGCGGCGAAGGAGAGCGAACTCACGGGGCGCGCCGAGGAGAACACCACCGGGATGCTCCAGGGGCTGCTCCGCTCCCTGGGCTTCACGGAGGTCACGGTGGTCTACGCCTGAGATCGTGAGATCCGGACCTGGATCCCGGGCTTGAGGTGTGTGCGCGTAATCCAGACTTGAGATCGTGAGACGCAGACCTGAGATCTACGCCCGGCCGCTGAGCTCGGCGAGCCGGCCGACGAGATCGCCGAAAGGCCCGTCGGCCGGCTCGTCGGCGACGATACGGAGCAGGATCGCCGCCATCTCGTCGTCGTACGCGGCGCTCACCGCGGCCAGCGCGGCGAAGTCGTGCACGAGCTGCAACTCCAGCTCGGCGCGGGGGACGCGTCGCCCGTCCAGCCAGATCAGCGCGGTCGTCTCGGCCAGCGACACCCAGGACCGTACGACCAGCTCCAGCCGCGCCGGCGGACGGCCGACGCCGAGATGGGCCACGATCTGCTCGTACGCGGCCTGCCGTACCTCGTCGACCATCGCGGTCGTGGTGGACGAACCCACGGCGGGGCCGCCGCGCATCAGGGCGGAGAAGCCGGGGCCGTGCTCCTCGACGAAGTCGAAGAACCGCCCCATGACCCGGAGCAGCCGCGCCCCGAGCGGGCCTTCGCGCGGCTCCACGAACCGGTCGGCCAGATCGTCGGCGGCGCGGCGGAGGGCGGCCTCGTACAGGCTCTGCTTGCCGGGGAAGTAGTGGTAGACGAGGGGGCGGGAGATACCGGCGGCAGCCGCGATCTCGTCGATCGACACGTCTTCGGGCGACCGGTGGCTGAACAGCTCCAGCGCCACGCCGATGAGCTGCTGCTTCCGCTCCTCGACGCCCATCCTGCGGCGCACTACGGTCGTCATATGAACAGCCTAACCGGCGGATCTGTGGGGATGTCCGTTACGCTCCCGGTCCATGAGCGCATCTGACCAGGACGAGGCCGTGGACACCCCGACACCGGACCAGGCCCCGGACCCCGAGCGCGAGGGCCTGACCCCCCGTCAGGCCCGCCTCACCGGTATCGCCCTGGCCTCGACGCTGCTCGCGGGACTGGCGATCCTGCTCCTGATCCGCCTGGCGCAGCGGCAGTCGGTGCTGGTGGTGGGGGTGTACGGGCTGGCGATGATCCTGTGCGGCATAGTCATAGAACTGAACCGGCACGGCCGGACGCGGCTGGGAGGCTGGCTCCTGGCGGTGGGCCTCACATCGGCGCTCGGAGCGGACTGGCTACTACTGCCCTGACCGGGCCGGTGTCCTCAATCGCCGGACGGGCTTGTTTTCCCGGCGTGCGGCCGAGACCACTCGGGACGGGCCCTGCCGGATGGTCACCAGGCGCCCAGGGCGGCAGTTTCGTCCTCAATCGCCGGACGGGCTGGATTTGGTCGGCATCTCCAGCCTGTCCGGCGTTTGAGGACGGAACGGGTAACGCCGCATCCGGGTGCGCGGCCGGTGCCGTCCGGCAGAGTTGAGCCCGTCCGGCGATTGAGGACGGACCGGCCGCCGGGCGGACCCGGCGCTACCGCAATCCCCGCACCCGCTCGCCCTCCTCGTTCCGGCCCGACAGATTCGCCCGCGCGCCCTCCTCCGCCCGAACCGCCAGCACCCGCCCCCGCGC
>NZ_LATD01000368.1 GCF_000981895.1 Streptomyces odonnellii
CCCCGGAACGCCCCCGTACCCCGCAGTACCGCCGCCCACCCGTGCGAACCGTGGCCGACGGATCGCCGTCGGTGCCATCGCCGTGGTCGTGGCCATGGCCATCGCGGGAGGCTTCTACCTCCTCGGGCGCGACGGCGGCACAGACAGCACCGCGCAGCGGGCCGGGGACGCTCCGTCCACGGCGCCCTCACGGCCCGGGCAGCCCGACGGGCCGCAGGAGGAGCCGCGCGGCCCCGGCGGCGGCGAGGGCGACGCGCCCGGGATGCCCCAGACCGAGGACGGCTACGCGACCGACGCGGCCAGCGGGATCAGCATCCCCGTACCGGACGGCTGGACCGGTGAGTCGGGGGTCGTCGGCGCCGGGGTGACCACGGGGAAGTACGCCTGTCCCGGGGACGCGTCCCAGAGCTGTGTCCGGGGCGGGGTGTTCTCCGCTCCCGCGTCCGCGATGAAGATCGAGGCCACGACACCGAAGGCGGCGGCCGAGAAGGACATCGCGGCCAACGCCGAGGAGTCCTACGGCGGCGAGATCTACGGGAAGATCTCCTCCCACGAGGAGCTGAAGTCCGAAGAGGTCACCGTCGCCGGGCAGAAGGGCTATCTGGTGCGGTGGAAGGTGGTCACGAGCAGGGGCGACGACGGCTATGTGCAGTCGCTCGCCTTCACCTCGCCCGCCACCTCGGGGCTGATGGTCGTCGTACGCTCCGGCTTCGACATCAACGACAAGGCGCCCAAGCTGTCCGTGATGGACGAGATCACCGAGGGCATCAAGGCCGCGGCGGGAGGCAGCGGCAGCGGCCAGGGAGTCTGAGCCATCCCGGCGCCGCTGCCGAGAAAGCGCCCCGCCTGTTCGAAGAGGGCGGGGCGCTTTGTGGTGCGGCGGGTGGTCCGGCGGGTGTCAGGGCCGGTCGCTGCTGTTGCAGTCGGGGGACTTGCCGACCGCGTCGGTGTAGGCGAGGAGGAGCTTGTGTACCGCCTCCTCGTCCGCGCCGAGGTCCTTACGGACGAGAACGGTGGCGAACGGATCTTCGTCCCGGAGTCCCTCGGGGGGCGTGCGGCAGTCGATCTTGGCGACGCCGCCTTCATCGGAGTAGACATAGCGCCCGTCCTTGCTCGCTTTGTCCTCCAGGTCCGCCATGTGTGAAGCGAGAACCCTGGCCATCGAGGTCCCCCTCTCGTACCACTCCGTGATCGTGGTCAGGACCACGACCTTGTCCACGACCACCTCGCAATTGGTCAGGCCGTTCAGCGTGTCCTTGCTCGACGACATCTTGTCGCCGGGGGGCAGCACCGGTTCCAGGACGGCCGGGGAGAGGGCGACACCGCAGAGGTCGTCCGGGATCGTATAGGCCCTCCTGGGCTCCGGATCCGAGCACCCCGCCAGGGTGAGACCCATGAGCGCCACCAGGACCAGGGGGGTACGGAGACGGCGGCTTCCCGTGCTCCTCGTCGCACCGGCACTGTTCATGTCCCCTCCATGGGCGACCGCGCTCGACAGCGGGCTGCCGTCGCTGCGCTCCGGGCATGTGCGGGTCATCCGGGCTGGACCTCCGTGCTGAGGTCGTCCGCCATGCGCTGGGCGTTGGCCGAGGCGTCCAGGAATCCGTCCTGCGCGCCGAGCCGGGCCCAGTTCGCGACCTGGTCGGCGTCCGGGCGGTGATGGAGCTGGGCCGCCTCCTCGGCGGCGCTCTGGCTCACATCGATGTTCAGCCGTTTGGCGTCCCGCCAAAGGCCGGCCGCGTCTCGGGCCGCGTCCTGCGCGGCGCTCGTCTCCGACTGCTGGAAGATGTGTTCGAGCACCATGCTGCTGACGGTTCCCGCCGCGCCGCCGGCAGCCGCGCCGCCCACTGGTGTGGCGATAAAACTGACACCGACGCCGATGCCCGTGCCGATGGCCCCGGACCACGCGTTCTTCTGCTGCGCGACCGAGTTCGCGAAGTCCGCGGCATCCTGTGCGGCGGGGCCGACGATCGCCTCCTGCCGCCCTACGGCGAGCGTTCCGCCGACCTCCGCCGAGCGCCGGGCGATCTCCTCGACGACGGACTGGGTGTTGTCCAGATAACGCTGGTCTTCGGGCAGGTTGGGGTTGAGGTGGTAGTCCATCAGATTGGCCATGTACGCCGCCTGTCCCACCTCGATGGCCGCGTTGCCCTCGGGGTTCTGCCCGACGGTGACAAGGAAGCGCGTGACGTCCACATGGTTCAGGTCGGCCACGCTGCCTGCCGCGGGGTACAGCTTGTCGATGGAACCGTGCACGTCATCGGCCGTGGCCCGGTTGATGTCCGGCAGATACTCCGAAGCGATCTGCCCCATGCTGTCGGACATATGGCCGTGGTCACTGAGTCGGCTGGGATCGTCCGAGACAGAGCTGAAGATGCTCTCCACGAGATTGGCCTGTGCCTCGGTGTGTGCAGGGGTGTCCGCCGTCGGCATCTGACCCGCGGGGTGGCCAGTGGTGGCGGCCTCCAGCGCCATGCCCATGTAGTTGCGTCCCGAGATGCTCTCCTCGCCCTCCGAGTCCCAGTCCTGGGGCCACTGCCGCTCCTCGAACAGGTACTGGAAGTTGCTCAGCCCGGCCTTCTCGTCATCGCCGTCGCCGTCCGTGTCCCGCTTGAATTCGTGGTCGTCGTCGGCCGACACGTACTGCGAGTTGAAGAAGTCGGTCGCCGCGTCCGGGCTGTTCGACAGCGCCCGCATGTATCCGACGAGCGGGTCGATCCCGTCGTCCGTGCCCGTACGGTTCAGCGGATCGAGATGGGCGTTCCCCCAGGGATACGCCTCCTCGCGGCCGTTGCCGGTGAGCCTGCGCTCCTCCGTCATCAGCGCGCTGCCGTAGCTCCTGAGGAACTGGTCGTCGTAGTCGCCCCAGCGCATCAGATTGCTCATGATCTGGAAGCCCGTGGGACCGCCCTCGGCCGGCACCATCCGCGGCCCGAGAGCGACCGCGTCCGTGCGCCAGGCGGCCATCGCGGGGGTGTCGGCGTGGCTGGCCGTGGCCAGGGTGAGGCCGAGGCTGCGCTGGAGCTCGCCGTACTGGTCGACCCGGTCGTCGAGCCGGCCGGTGAGCAGGACGGACCGTTCGTTGATGCCCGCCCAGAACGCCATCGTCCCCTCGGCGCCGAGCCGGGTCGCGAACCGTTCGGCGAACAGCTCGTCGCCCGAGTAGCGGCTCAGTCCGGCGCTGATCCGGTCGAACTCCTCGGGCGACAGATCCTCCGGCCGCTGAGCTGCCAGCTCCGCCAGCTCCTCGGCCTCCCTGATCGCGTCGTGCGCCGCGTCGCGGTCGGCGTACTCCGCGCCCGAGAAACCGTACGTGGTGAGGTCGACCAGAGTCCTGAGCGCGGTGGACGCCGAGTCGTCGATCTCCGTGGCCGTGTCGAGAATGCCCTGGAGTTCGTCGCGCAGCGCCTCGACGGCCTGCCGGCCGCTGGACGGCGGAGCGTCGGGGGCGGCCGTGACCGTGAACCCGGAGCCGCTGGAGCGTACGGCGAGATGGTTGGTCCTGCCCCGCTCGACCGCCTCGCTGAGCAGGCGTTTCTGGGTCTTCAGCTCGTCGCGGGTGTCGCGCATGATGTTGCGGATCGAGGTCGCCTGGGTGTGGGCGTCGTCGAACTCCCCGGCGGTCCTGGCCACGAACGGCCGGGTGACTCCCGCGTTGTAGCCGGCCCAGTCGGCGGCGTCCGCCTTCGCCTTGAGGCCGTCCCTGGCGGTCGTCCTCAGCTCGGACAGCTTGGCGATCATGGCTGTCCAGTCGTCGACCGTCTCGTCGAGCTGCGAGAAGTTGGCCTGGTAGAGGGCTTCGAAATTCATCAGTCCTCCTCCTCGGCGCGGTCGTCGGAGTCCTGGTTGTCCGTCCCGTACACCGAGTTCTGGGCGCCCGGCTGCCCGTACGACTCGTTGAACCCGGCGTCCAGCGTGGCGATGCCGCTCACATGGCGGACGATCGCGTCCTCGTGGTCCTGATGGGTGTTCCGGGTGACGCGCATATGGTTCGAGATGAGCGCGCAGGCGTCCATGAGTGTCGCCAACTGCGAGTCCCAGCGCAGGGATACGCGTTCCAGCGCCCCGCCGAGTGCGAATCCCTGGTCGCGCAGGGCGCGCCCGGCGCCGTCGGTGCTGGTCACCCGGGCCTGGTCCCAGAGCTGGTTGTAGAGCGTGAACGCCTCGGCGCCGACCGCGGCCAAGTCCTGCTGGCCGACCCGCAGGTCACCCGGCTGGAGGCCGGTGTTGGGCCGGTCCTCCTCCGGCAACTGATTGAGCCGCATCTGCGCCCCGCCGCCCTGCTCCTCGGCGGCCGCGGCCTTCATCTGCTCCCATTCCTCCCATGCCACCCGCGCGTCCCTTCCCCGTGTGCGGATGCGTACAACGCCCCGACCCTACAGGTCAGTTGCTTACTTTGCCGCAGCAATCCGACCGTCCCGGCGTGGTGTCGGGCGCAGTCCGGGGTCCGGTTCGGCGCCGATGAGGGGGGCGACGGGGCTCGGCGGGCACATGGCAGGGTGTCCGGCAGAGTACGCGGGTCCCGGAGCCGACCGCAGAGAGCACGGCAAATGGATGTCAAGGAGTGTCCATTTTCCGCCGAGCCGGCCGTTTCCGGCTCCCGCGCGGCTCTCGGACGGTACTCGTCAGGCACGGAATTCAACGGGGAGACAGTGCACATGCAGATATCGGCGAAGGCGGACTACGCGGTACGGGCGCTCGTCGAACTGGCCGCCGACAGCGGACGGCCATTGACCTGTGAGGGCATCGCGTCCGCACAGGACATCCCGTTCCGGTTCCTCAAATCGGTCTTCCGGGATCTGCGGCAGGCCGGTCTGGTCCGCAGCCGGCGCGGCTGTGAGGGGGGTTACTGGATCGGGCGCGATCCCGCCGCCATCAGTGTGGCCGAGGTGATGACCGCCGTGGACGGTGAGTTCTTCACGCTCCGTGGCGCACGGCCCGAGACGCTCAGCTACCCGGGCGCTGCCCAGGGGCTGCCGGATCTGTGGCGCGCGGTCGAGGCGTCGGCGCAGTCCGTGCTGGGCCGTACGACCATCGCCGGACTCGCCGCCGAGGGCGCCGGATCCCGGGACACCGGCCGGGGGACCGCGGTCCGCGAAGTCTCCCCGGCGGTCCCGGTCTAAGCGGACGCCAGTGGCGGGTTTGCGCGGGCGAACGGGGCGCGTGGCGGTGGCCTGGGTCTGGAGCCGGGGCGGGACGCCGGCCAAGGCACGGGG
>NZ_LATD01000369.1 GCF_000981895.1 Streptomyces odonnellii
CCCGCTGCCCGACGTGCCCGGGCCCACCGCCCTGTACCGCGCGATGGTCCGCCTCGACCGGCCCCGCACCTCCTGACCCCCGCCCGCACGCGCCGTGAGCGCGGCGCCGCGGGACATCGGCGCCCGCATGACCGTGCCGCGACGCAATACGCCGCGGCCCGGTCCGGATCGAGGACCACGCGGTCCAGCGGCGGCCCGGTGGCCGGTGGATGTCAGCGGCTGAAGACGAGCTCGGCCTGGTCGCGGCGGGTGGTGTGCAGCTCCCAGTAGACCGGGGAGATTTCCTCGGGCTTGGCGGTGGGGAACCCGGGAACGACCGACGTGCCGATGGACACGTCGATGGCGACGTGGGCGGCCTGGACGCCGGTGCCGTCCAGCTCGTTGTGCAGGTTGAGCACCCAGTTGCGCAAGGCCGCAGCGGCGGCGTTGACGTTGGCGACCTGCGGCACGGGGTTGACGGAGCCCGCGCCGGTGGTGAACAGCAGCGTGCCCGCACCGGCCTCCCGCATGGCGGGCAGCACCGCACGGGTGGCGGCGATCGCCCCGTAGAGCTGGAACTCCATCTCGTGCTGCACATCGGCCGGTTCGGTCGCGGCCGGGGCGGTCAGGACGGTCGAGCCGAAGCCGCCGACCGGCGAGTACTCCAGGACGTCGATGCCGCCGAAGTGCGCGGTCGCGTCCTGGAGCGCCTGCGTGAGCGCGGCGCGGTCAAGGACGTCGGCGGGAAACGCGGCGGCGGTGAAGCCCTCCGCGGCCAGTTCCCCGGCCAGACCTTCGAGCTTGGCCCGGTTGCGGGCGATCAGCGCGACGTCGTAGCCGTGCGTGCCGTAGGTGCGTGCGATGGCGAGGCCGAGCTGGGGGCCGGCGCCGACGATGGCGATGGTGGGCATGGGAGGGCCTTTCATGGACGAGAGGTGGAAAGGGCTATCCGTTTCCGTTCCGGAAAGCCCTATCCGGTTTCGCGATCGACGGTAACACGGAAATTGGATAGGGCATTCCGGTTTGCTAGCCTGACCGACATGCACTCCCGAGACCAGCACGCCGACGGCGGCAGCACGGCCGGATCTGCGGCCCCGCCCAAGCGCAGCGACGCGGAGCGCAACCGGGGACGGATCATCGCCGCCGCGCGCACCGTCTTCGGGCGCGACGGACTGAACGCGTCGATGGCCTCGGTCGCGCGGGAGGCCGGAGTCGGGATCGCCACCCTCTTCCGCCACTTCCCTACCAAGGAGGAGTTGGTCGTCGCGGTCTTCACCGACCGCATGGAGGCATACGCACAGGCCACCGACCAGGCCCTGGCCGACCCGGATCCGTGGCACGGCTTCACCGGCTACATCCAGGACGTCTGCGCGATGCAGGCCGCCGACCGCGGCTTCGCCGACATCCTGACCATGAGCTTTCCCGGCGCCCAAACGCTGGAGGCCCGGCGTGCCGACGCGTACGAGGGCTTCCTCGAGCTCATCAGCCGCGCCAAGGACAGCGGACAGCTGCGCGCCGACTTCACCAGCCGCGATCTCGTACTGCTCCTGATGGCCAACTCCGGAGTCCTCAGCGCCACCGGCGACGCCGCCCCCGACGCCTGGCGCCGCGTGGTGGCATGGATGATCCAGTCCTTCCAGACCCCCGCCCGCGGACCGCTACCGGACCCACCGCAGGACGCCGCACTCTACGAGGCCATGCGGCGCGCCAGTCACGTCGTCAGCTCGCCCGAGCCCGACAAGCGGCGCTGAGCGACCGGCCGGCGGGCCGACGCCGCCGCGATGTCTGAGTGCCGGCCGGTGCTTCCGGAAATTCCTTCATCTGTCGGCGTGGTCCATCGGGCGGCGCCTTTCGCCGGGGTACGGGGCTGGGACCTGGGGTGGGTTGTGACCTCGATCGAGCGGACCGCGTATCCGCGGTTCAAGCGGCTGATCACTGCGCACGAGCTGCCTCTGTTCTTCTCGCCGCCGCGCGATGAGCTTCAGTGGGCCTTCGATGCCACGGATGGCGATGAGCATCTGCCGGCCCTGCTGCTGATGCTGAAGTCGTATCAGCGCATGGGGTGCTTCCCGAAGCTGGAGGAGGTCCCGGTCATGGTGGTGGACTTTGTCCGGCGCCAGGTGGAGCTGCCGGAGGGCACACTGCCGGTGTACCAGGCGCAGAAGACGGCCAAGAACCACCAGGGCCTGGTGCGCAAGCGGGTCGGGGTGCTCTACAGCCAGGCGGAGGCCAGGCGGAGGCCCGTCGGATCGCCGAGCAGTCGATCCGACGGGAGCACCGCGCAGCTGCTGCGCCACCTCACCGACGCGCCACTTCGGGGGCGGGTGACGGCGGCGACGAACAAGGTCGAGTCGTTCAACCGGTTCTCCCAGTGGGTCGGCTTCGGCAACTGCCGCGTCATCGCGACAACGATCCGGTCGAGCAGGAGAAGGCGATGAAAGTCAACGCTCTGCTCACGAACGCGGTGATCTTCCACAACGCCCTGGACACCGCCGAGATCGTCCGGCAGCTGCTGGAGGAGGGCTGGACGATCGAGCCGGAGGATCTGGCGCGCATCTCGCCGTACCTGACCGAGCACATCAACCGGTTCGGCGAGTACAGCACGCACGAGCTCGGCATCCAGCCCGAGGCGTACGACCCGAAGCTGGACGTCGACTTCACCCCGCTGCGCGAGCACGACCCGGCAGCGGCCGGCTTCGGTCGGGCCGCCTGAGACGCCGGGGACCCGCTGCTGTGCGGATTCCGGTCAGTCGGGGGCTGCCGGGAGTGCGGCGGAGTTCGTGAGGGTGTCGAGTTGGGCGGCAAGGCCGGGATGGGCGGCGGCCAGGTGGGGG
>NZ_LATD01000037.1 GCF_000981895.1 Streptomyces odonnellii
TCCAGGAGATCGGCGAGCGCAGCGGCGGGGCCTGGCGGCCGAGCCCGGGCTCGGTCTACCCGACACTCCAGTTGCTGGAGGACGAGGGGCTGATCACCAGCCGGAGCGAGGGCGGCAAGAATCTGTTCACGCTCACCGACAGCGGGCGCGCGGAGGCCGAGTCGGGGCCGGAGGCCCCGTGGGAAGAGGCCGGGCGCACCTTCGACTGGGACACGATGAACGAGATCCGGCAGGCCGGCTTCGGGCTGATGGAGGCGTTCGGACAGGTCTGGAAGACCGGTACGCCCGAGCAGCGCCAGAAGGCCCTGGGGGTCATCAACGAGACCCGCAAGAAGCTGTATCTGATCCTCGCCGACGACGAGTGACCGCCTTCGCGGTACGCGTACGAGTGCGCGTACGGGCACAGGTACGGGCACGTGCGTGAGCCCCGCGGCTTCGGTCGCGGGGCTTACGCACGTACTGATTCCGATACGCCCGCGCCCCGGCCTCGGACACGGTTCACCGGGCCGAGCCCCCGTGGGTGCTCCGCGCCGATTGCGCCCCGGCGGCGGCCCCGACGCCGAAGGCAAGGCGGCGCGACGACCCCGGGGGAGAACCGGGGCGATCTCATTCGTAAGGAGGAGAACCCGCGTCGGCACGCCCACCCTCCGGCGGACGTGCGAATGCTCCCCGCCGGGGATGCCCGGCAGGAAACGGACTGATGGGGTGAGAGGGTGCAGAGCCCTCCTCCGCGGGTGCCGGAACAGAACGCACCCACCCGAACCGAGCGTCCCGCTCCGGCGCGCGCCGGAGCGAGGCAGGCCGAGGCCAGGGCCGCGGCCGAGTCCCGGCTCACCGTGGAGCTGGCCACTGCGCTCTCCCGCGCGCGCCGCAGGGCCCTGCGCGACGGCGACAAGCAGATCGACACGGCCCATCTGCTGCACTCGCTGCTGGAGTCGGACCCGGAGGTACGGGCGGCCTTCGACAGCGGCGAGCGGACGACCAGGGTGCTCGGCTATCTCGTACAGCGCAGCATCGGCTACGGTCTGCGCTGGCAGGGCACCGTGGAGGACTCCGGCACCCTTCCTGTGGTGCGCGGCCGTGCCCTGAACGGCTGGTCGCCGCAGGCCGTCATCGCCATGAGGGGAGCCCTGGAGCGGGCCGCGCTGCGCGGCGACCCGCGCGCCCGCGGGCTCGATCTGCTCGCCGCGCTCGCCTCCGACCGGGAGTGCCGGGCGGTGGATGTCCTCGTACGGGCCGGGGTCGACGCCGAGTCACTGGCCGGGCGGCTGTCGCGCCAGGCGTGAGTCGGCGGGTGCTTTCCGATGGGCGTGACCGGTGGGGGTGACCCGGTGGGGCGCGGCCCGGCCGGTGCGGTGCTTCGAGAGGTGCGGCGTCCCAGAGGCGTGGCCGGCCGTGTCGTGTCCAGATGTCCGACAGGTGTAATGGGTCCCTGACTCCTGACGGAAGCTGACATGATGACGCCATGCACGCGTCTCAGGGGAGGAGCGTCGGCCTGGGCATAGCCCTGGTGTCGGCGTTCGCGTTCGGCGGTTCGGGTGTCGCGGCCAAGCCGCTCATCGAAGCGGGGCTCGACCCGCTCCATGCTGTCTGGCTGCGGGTCGCCGGGGCCGCGCTGGTCATGCTGCCCCTCGCCTGGCGCCACCGGTCGCTCCTGCGGCGAAGGCCCGCGCTGCTCGCGGGATTCGGGCTGTTCGCGGTGGCCGGGGTGCAGGCCTTCTACTTCGCCTCGATCTCCCGTATCCCCGTCGGGGTCGCGCTGCTCATCGAGTACTTCGGCCCGGTGCTCGTCCTGCTCTGGGTACGTTTCGTCCAGCGGCGCCATGTGACTCGCGCCGCCGCGGTCGGCGTGGTGCTCGCGGTGGGCGGGCTGGCCTGTGTGGTGGAGGTCTGGTCCGGGCTGAGCTTCGACCCCGTCGGGGTGCTGCTCGGACTCGGCGCGGCCTGCTGCCAGGCGTTCTATTTCATCCTGGCCGACCAGGGCACCGGCGGCGCGGACGCGCCGGATCCGCTGGGAGTGATCGCGTACGGGCTGCTCGTCGGAGCCGTCGTACTGACTGTGATCGCCCGTCCCTGGGGCATGGACTGGTCGTTGCTCGGCGGGAGCGCCGACATGGGCGGTACGGAGGTGTCCGCCGCTCTGCTGCTCGGCTGGGTCGTACTGATCGCGACCGTGCTCGCCTATGTGACCGGTGTGGTCTCGGTGCGCAGGCTCTCCCCGCAGGTGGCCGGGGTGGTCGCGTTCCTGGAGGCGGTCGTCGCGACCGTACTGGCCTGGGTGCTGCTGGGGGAGCACCTTTCGACGCCTCAGATCATCGGCGGCGCGGTCGTGCTGGCCGGTGCCTTTGTCGCCCAGTCGACAACTCCGTCGGCACAGAAGCCGCCCACCGGGCCGGTGGCGGGCGGGCCGGGCGGTGCGCGGCCGGCGGACGGCGCGACCGGTGCCGTGTCGGAAGCCCCGACGGGAGCCGCGGTCGATACGGGCACCGCACGCGAGACGCGGTTGTCCGCCGAGGGCACCGCACCGTAGGGTGCCGATCATGCATTCGACCGTACTGCCGCCTCCCGCCGCTTAGCGCGGGCGGCCATCCGCTGACGAAGACCGGGCCCGGGCCGGGCTGTCCATAGGACAGCACCGTGTACCCGTGCGGTTCGTCGCTGCCCGCGTGACGGAGCTGAGCGACCATCCACCCGTTCTTCACACGGAGACGTCACGTGTCGAATCCTGCTGCCCCTTCCGGTACTTCCGCCTCTGCTGCCACTTCTGCCTCCTCTGACACTTCCGCTTCCTGGCGCGAGCCCGCTTCCGCCGTCGCCTCCGGCCTGCCCGTAGGGCGGGGCCTGTTCTTCCTGATCGTCGCCGGGGTCGCCTGGGGGACCGCCGGAGCCGCCGGCTCCCTGGTCTACCGGATCAGCGATCTCGGCCCGCTCGCGCTCTCCTTCTGGCGCTCGGCGGGCGGGCTCGTCCTGCTGCTGGGCGTACTCGCGCTCCGGCGGCGGCGCCGGGAACCCGGGCCCGTGGAGCCGGTCCGCCGGCGGCTGCTCCGTATCGCCGCGACCGGAATCGGGCTGACCGTCTTTCAGAGCGCCTACTTCGCGGCCGTCGAGGCGACCGGACTCGCCGTCGGCACCGTGGTCACCCTCGGCGCGGGACCTGTACTCATTGCTCTCGGGGCGCGGCTCACCATGGGTGAGCGGCTGGGCACCGGCGGACTCGCCGCGGTGGCCGGTGCCCTGGCCGGTCTCGGGGTGCTGGTCCTGGGCGGCGGGAGCGGCACCGTACACCCCGCGGGGGTGGCCTTCGCGCTTCTGTCCGCGGCCGGATACGCGGCGATCACCCTGCTCACCCGTTGGCTGGGGCGCGACGGCGGCGGCGCCGACTCCGTGTCCACCACCGCCTGGTCCTTCGCCATCGGCGCGGTCCTGCTGCTGCCGCTCGCCGCGGGCGAGGGGCTGGTGCCGGCGACCGCGGAACCGATGCGGGTGTGCTGGCTGCTGGTGTACGTGGCGGCCGTGCCCACCGCGCTCGCCTACGCCCTCTACTTCGCCGGGGCCGCGGTGGTGCGGGCCGCGACCGTCTCCGTGATCATGCTGCTGGAGCCGGTGAGCGCGGCGGTGATCGCGGTCGTACTGCTCGGCGAGCGGCTGACCGTGGCCACCGTGGCGGGCACGCTGCTGCTGCTCGCGGCCGTCGCGGGGCTCGCACTGGCCGAGGCCAGAAGCGCGGCGGTACGGCGCAGGGCGACGGCGCCGGCCTGACGGCGAGGGGCGAGGGGCGCGCGACCCGCTTCCGCGCCCCTCTTCTCCGTACAACCTGCTGTACGAGCGGCACACCTGGGTGTACGACGGGCCTCGGCCGGAGCCCCGGACCTCGGAGAGCGGCCTGAGCCCTGAAGCGCGGCCGATCTCAGAGCACGGACAGGTAGTCGGGCAGGGCGATCGACGGGCCGAGGTCGTCCGCAGGCACGGGCGCGCCGTAGCCGTGCGCGAGCGGCACCACCCCGGCCCAGTGCGGCAGCCCGAGGTCCTCCGCGTCGTCGTTGGGCCCGCCCGTACGGACCTTCGCCGAGACCTCGTCCAGATCGAGCCGGAGCACGGCGGTCGCGGCGAGTTCGCGGTCATTGGCGGGGCGCGAGTCGTAGGAGCGGCCGGGGACCACATGGTCGACGATCGCGTCGAGCGCGGCGCGCCGCTCGTCGGCGTCGGTGACCTGGCGCGCGAGGCCGTGGACCACCACGGAGCGGTAGTTGATGGAGTGGTGGAAGGCGGACCGCGCCAGGACCAGGCCGTCGACATGGGTCACGGTCAGACAGACCGCCAGCCCCGGATCTCCCGAGTCCGCACGGCCGCCCGCCATGCGCAGCGGGCGCGAGCCGGTCGAGCCGTGGACGTACAGCCGCTCGTCCACCCGGCCGTAGAGCGTCGGCAGGACCACCGGAGCCCCGTCGCGGACGAAACCGAGATGGCAGACGTACGCCTCGTCGAGTATGGCGTGCACCAGCTCACGGTCGTATGCCGCGCGCTCCCGGGCGCGGGTGGGGACGGTGCGCGGTGTGGGCCGGTAGGCGGCGGTGGCGTCCGGCGGCGCGATCTCCGACATTGCGTCCTCCATTGCACTAGTGCATAGTATTCTTTGTGCTAGGAGAGTATCGGATTACGGGTCGGGGCGCGGCGGAGATTTCCGCCGACGTGGAGCGCGCGGTGGGCGCGGGCGAGCTGGTTCCGGGCCAATTGCTGCCCCCGATGCGGGAGTTGGCCACCGACCTGGGGGTCAATCCGAATACCGTCGCGGCGGCCTACCGGATCCTGCGCGAGCGCGGGGTGATCGAGACGGCGGGGCGCAGGGGCAGCCGGATCCGGCCGCGTCCCGCCAGTACGGCCCGGGGCTCGATCCGGGTCGAGGCGCCCCCGGGCGTACGGGACGTGTCGGAGGGCAATCCCGATCCGGCCCTGCTGCCCCCGCTGCGCGACGCCCTCGCCGCCGCCGCGCGCCACAATGCCCGCGAGCCCATGCTCTACGGACGGGCGCCCGTCGACCCCGAGCTGGCGAGGCTGGCCCGCGCGGATCTCGACGCCGACGGGGTGCCGCCCGGCGCCGTCGCCGTCACCTCGGGGTCGCTGGACGCGATCGAACGGGTGCTGGCCGCCCATCTCAGAACGGGTGACGCGGTCGCCGTCGAGGACCCGGGCTGGGGCGGTCTGCTGGATCTCGTCCCCGCACTCGGACTGCGGCCCGTACCGGTCGGGCTCGACGACGAAGGCCCCCTCCCCGCCGATCTGGACCGGGCGCTGCGGTCCGGGGTCCGCGCCGTCGTCGTCACCGACCGCGCGCAGAACCCGACGGGCGCCGTGGTGAGCGCGGCCCGCGCGCACGAGTTGCGGGCCCTGCTCGCGGCCCGGCCCGAGGTGCTGCTGATCGAGGACGACCACGGCCACCGCATCGTGGACGTACCGCTGCACCCGCTCGCCGGGGTCACCGATGCCTGGGTGCTCGTACGCTCCACCGCCAAGGCGTACGGGCCCGATCTGCGGCTCGCGGTGCTGACCGGGGACGCGCTGACCGTGGATCGGGTGCTGGGGCGCCAGCAACTCGGCCCCGGCTGGGTCAGCAGACTGCTCCAGCGCGCCGTCGTGCATCTCTGGACCTCGGGCGCGCTGGACGCACGGGCCGTGGCACGGTCGTACGGACGGCGGCGCGACGGACTCGTACGGGCACTGGCCGACCGCGGCGTCGAGGCGCACGGACGCAGCGGGATGAATGTCTGGGTGCCGGTCGCCGACGAGACCGGCGCGGTGGCGCGGCTGCTGCGGGCGGGCTGGGCGGTCGCGCCCGGGGCGCGTTTCCGGATGGCCGCGCCCCCGGGCGTACGGCTGACCGTGTCGTCCCTGACGGACGCCGACATCGGTCCGGTCGCCGACGCGCTGGCGGAGGCCGCCGGCCCCGCGCCCGCGCGCGCCTACGGCTGACCGCTCCGGCGCGCCCGCGGCCGACGGCCCGAAGAACCCCCGGCCCGGCTCTGGGTGAGCGCGGCCCCGGCGAGGATGACCAGGGCGCCGACCGGCGTGTTCCAGGTCAGCTCCTCACCGAGGAGCGTGACCCCGGCCGCGGTCGCGATGACCGGGATGAAGTACGTGACCATCGTGCCGGTCGTCGGGCCGACCTCGGCGACCACTCCGTACTGGAGCAGGATCGCCAGGCCGGTGCCCAGCGCTCCGAGCACGAACACGGAGAGCAGCGGGCCCGTGGGGAACGAGGTCGGCAGGGTGGTGAACAGCGGGGTGACCAGCGCCAGTTGGAGCAGGGCGAGAAAGAGCTGCGCGCCGGTCAGGGAGAGATGGGAACTGCTGCTGCCCGCCAGAGTACGGCGTACGTAGATCCAGCCCACCGGGTAGCTCAGCGAGGCCAGCAGGGCCATCGCCGTACCCGTGAGGTCGAGACCCGAGAAGCCCTGCCAGGCGCCGAGCACGGTCAGCACCCCGAGGAAGCCGATGCCCAGACCGGCGACCCGGCGGCGGGTGGGCCGGTCCTCCGAGAGCGCGACGAGGGAGAGCACCATGCCCCACAGCGGCGAGGTGGCGTTGCAGATGCCCGCGAGCGTCGAGGGGATCGTCAGCTCGGCGTAGGCGAACAGCGAGAACGGCAGCGCGTTCAGGAGGAAGGCCGCGACCGTGAGATGTACCCAGGTGCGTGTGCCCCGGGGGAGCCGCTCGCGCCGGACCGCCATCGCGACGGCGAGCACCGCCGTACCGAAGAACAGCCGGCCGAAGGTCACCTGGAAGGGCGCGAAGCCGTTCGTGCCGACCTTGATCAGCAGAAAGCTGAAGCCCCAGATGACCGCGAGCGCCGCGAACCGGATACGCCAGTCGAACCGGATGCGCCCGCCGAGGAAGAAGCGGGTACGGGCTGGAGCCGGAGCCGAGGGCGGCGGGGCGGTGGCTGCGGCGGGGGCCGGTGTGATCGCCGGGGCTGAGGACGGTCCTGGGCCGGGCGGGGTCGCGGTGCTCATACCGCCACGATGGCGTGAACTACCTCGTAGAACAAGCGAGAATATCTCGGCACTTCTGATTAGTATCGCTTACATGTTGAATCTGGAGAGGCTCCGGACCCTGGACGCCCTGGCCCGCCATGGCTCGGTGAGCGCCGCCGCCGAGGGACTGCATGTGACGACCTCGGCCGTCTCCCAGCAGCTCGCCAAACTGGAGCGCGAGGTGGGCCAGCAGCTCCTGGCCAGGAACGGGCGCGGAGTGCGGCTCACCGACGCGGGACGGCTGCTCGCCGACCACGCGGCACGCATCATCTCGCAGGTGGAAGTGGCGCAGTCGGACATCGAGGCGCAGCGCGGACGGGTGGTAGGAGAGGTCCGGATCTCGGCCTTCCCGACGGCCGCGCGAGGGCTCTTCCCGGCGGCGATCAGCGCCCTGCACGAGAGACACCCAGAACTGCGGGTGACATCCCGTGAGTTGGAGCCCGAGGCAGGGGTACGAGGGGTCAGCAGAGGCGATGTCGATCTCGGGGTGGTGCTCGACTGGAGCAACAAGCGGCTGCCCGTGCCCGGCGGACTGGCCACCGCGCATCTTCTCGACGACGCGGCCGATGTGGCCATGCCCGCCGACCACCCGCACGCGGACCGTACGGAAGTGGATCTGGAGGAGTTCGCCGACGACCCCTGGGTGTCCTGGCCCGAGGGCGAATTCTGTTACGACTGGCTGATGTTCACGCTCCGGTCGAAGGGGATCGAGCCGCGCATCGCCCATCTCGCCGGGGAGCACCACACCCAACTCGCCCTGATCGCGGCCGGACTCGGGGTCTGTGTGGCGCCGAGGCTGGGACGCGGGCCCGTACCGGAGGGCGTGGCGGTCGTTCCCGTACGGCAGAAGATGCGCCGGCACATCTACGCGGTCTGGCGGACCGACGCGGACCGCCGTCCGTCGATCAGAGCGGCGGTCGAGGCCCTGCGCGAGGCGGCCCGGCTGGTGGAGGGCTGAGCCCGTGGAGGGCTGACAACGCCCCTGCGCATGGCGGCCGGCGGCCGCGGTCAGGCGAGCGTGATCGAGTCCCCGGTGACCGTGATCGACGCGGCGGGCAGCGGCTGGGTCGCGGGCCCGGACTTCACACTGCCGTCCGCCGCGCTGAACTGGCTGCCGTGGCACGGGCAGTGGATGATCCCGTCGGAGATGTCCTTCACCGCGCAGCCCTGGTGGGTGCACTTGGACGAGAAGGCCTTGAACTCGCCCGCCGCGGGCTGGGTGACGACCACGCCCTTGTCGGCGAAGACCATGCCACCGCCCTCGGGGATGTCGGTGGTCTTCGCGAGGACATCGCCCCCGCCGGCGCCGTCGGAGCTGTCCGCTCCCGGCGTGCCGCCGCCGCTGTCCGTGGCGTCGCCACCGGTCGCCGGTGCCTCACCCGCGGAGTCCGCGGGCGCGTCCGATCCGCTGTCGCCGCACGCGACGAGCGCCGCGCTCAGTCCCGCCGCTCCGGCCGCCGCCACCACCGTCCTGCGCGTCACGACCCGTGCGGACCCCTGCCATCCCGCCATACCCAAGCTCCGTTCGACGGCCGGCTCTCGGTCGGCCGGTTCAACGGAAGATACGCAGCGGAGTACTGCGACGTTCAAGTATTCGGGGACGAATCGAGGGATTTTTTCAGAAAGCCGAGTTCGTGCAGGAGCAGACCGTCCGCCACTCCTTCCCGGGCGACGAGATGGCCCGTACGGGGCAGCGGCAGTACGGAGTGGGGGCGGCCGGCGGCGAGCAGCGCGGCCGAGAGCCGGAACGTATGGGCCGGGACCACATTGTCGTCGGCGAGTCCATGGATGAGCAGCAGGGGCCGGACCGGGATCTGGGCCGCTTCGGGATGTGCGTACGACAGGTGTTCGGCGTACGAGAGCGGCGAGCTGCGTGCGTACCCCTCGGGCTGGACCTCCGGATGGCCGAGGTAGCGCTCCTCCCAGTACGTGTCGTACAGCCGCCGGTCGGTGGGCGGCGCACCCGCCACCGCCGCGTGGAACACATCGGGGCGGCGCAGCACCGCGCCCGCCGCCAGATAGCCGCTGAACGACCAGCCCCGGATACCGACCCGCGTCAGGTCCAGCGCGTCGTACCGCTCGGCCGCCGCGTGCAGCGCGTCGATCTGGTCCGTGAGCGCGGGGCCCAGCCGGTCGCCGACGATGGCGCGCTGCCACTCCACCCCGCGCCCGGGAGTGCCGCGCCCGTCCGTGGCGAGCACGGCGAAGCCCTGCTCGGCGAACCACTGGCACACCGCCGTGTACCAGGCGCGCGCCCGGGTCACCACCTGCATCCCGGGCCCCGCGTACGGACTGAGCAGCACCGGCAGCTTGCGGCCCGAGCCCTCCTCGTACCAGGAGGGCAGTTGGAGCCGGGAGCGCAACTCCCGCTCGCCGAGGGTGAGATGGACCGGCCGTGGGGTGATCAGCGGTTCCTCGGCGAGGACCGCGATCCGGCCCACGGGCTTTTCACCGCGCAGTACGGTCACCCGTCGGCCGTCCGGTGTCGCGCTGTCGAGGACAAGGGTGTCGCCCCCGGCAGTGGCCGAGTGCACCCCGGGCTCGTCGGTCAGCCGGGTGAAACCCTTCTCCTCTTCATACGACCAGACGTGGACCTCCGTCGGCTCCTCGCTCGCCGTGAAGTACACCCGCTCGCCGACCGCACCCGGATCCTGTCCCACGAGGGTCCGCCGGACAGCGCCCAGCACCTCGCGGATCTGGAGTCCCGCGGGGGAGAGCGCCTCACCGATCCGGACCGACCGGGTGTCGCCCTGGACGCAGGGCAGCACCAGCGCACCGGAGGCGGTGTGGAGCGGCGCGCCCGGCGGGAACTCCACCCAGTGGTCGTCCGTCAGCCGGGACAGCGGCTCGACCGCGCCGGTCACCGGATCGGCCCGCAGAACCCACATCGTGCGCTGGTCCCGGGTCTGGAGACTGATCAACGGACCCGCACTTTCCCACTCCGCGCTGACGACATATTCGAAGGCGGGGTCCTGCCACTCGCCCTTCGGCGCCTCGTCCTCGGGCGCGCGGGCGGGCAGTTGTACGGGAGTGTGGATGCCGTCGACCGTGACCAGGTGCAGCGAGGTCACGGCATTGGCCGTCCCCGCCGCCGGATAGCGGATCGTCCGCGGCGGCCGGGCCGGGTCCGCCGGATCCCCGATGTACCAGCGCGTCACCATCGCGGTGTCGACCCGGGCCACCAGCAGGGCATCGCCCGCCGGCGACCACCAGTAGCCGCGTGATCTGCCGATGGACTCCGCCGCGACATGGTCGGCCAGTCCATAGGTCACATCCGCTGTCTCGGGCCGCGCCAGTGTCCGGTCCCGTGCCCCGTCCGTCCGTACGGTATGCAGGGCGCCCCCGGTCACATAGGCGATCAGGGTGCCGTCCGGGGAGGGGCGCGGGTCGGTCGCCGGTCCCGCGGTGGGGATGTGCCACGGGGCGCCGCCGTCCGTCCGTACCGCCCAGAGCGCGCCTCCCAGCGCGAACGCCACGAGCCGCGCGGCGCGGTCGGTCGCGTAGGCCACCACCCCGGTGGCGGTCACCCGGTCCCGCTCGCGCCGGGTCCGTTCCTCGTCGGACAGCCGCTCGGGGACAGAGCTCAGGTGTGCCGGGTCGGCGAGGATCCGCTCCTCGCCGTTCTCGTACAGCCACAGTGGGGTACGCGGATCGGAGCCGGAGACGGACCGTACGAACAGCACCCGCTCGCCGTCCGGGGAGACCGTGAAGCGGCTGGGGACACCGAGCGAGAAACGACGGGTACGGGCGAACTGGCGTGGGAACGCGGTGGGATCGGCGGTCTGCATGGGCGGTGTGGCCTCCGGGCTTCTGCGTTTTTGTACGGGCTTCTGTATGTACGGGCTGTATATGCGGGCTGTGTGTCCGGGCATGGCAAACGGATAGTGCGGGTGTGGCTGAGGGGCCGCGCGGGCTCGGCGTGGGGGCGTGGCTCATGGGCACGGGCCGGGCCGTCAATGCACCGGGCGGCCGTCACGCCCGGCAGTAACCTGGCGCAATGCTCACCGAAGTCACAGCGACCCGCTATGTCACGCCCTTGCGTGAGGGCGGATCGCTCCCGGGGATCGTCGAGGCCGACGATCTCGGTACATACGTCATGAAGTTCACCGGTGCGGGTCAGGGCAGGAAAACCCTGGTCGCCGAGGTGATCTGCGGGGAACTCGGCCGCAGGCTTGGCCTTCGTGTCCCCACGCTGGTGCGGATGCAGCTCGACCCGGTCATCGGGCTCTCCGAGCCGGACCAGGAGGTGCAGGAGCTGCTTAAGGCGAGCGGCGGACTCAACCTCGGCATGGACTATCTGCCAGGGTCGATCGGCTTTGACCCCCTAGCTTATCAAGTGGGTCCTGAGGAGGCCGGGCGGGTCGTCTGGTTCGACGCGGTCATCAACAACGTCGACCGCTCCTGGCGCAACCCCAACATGCTGGTCTGGCACGGTGATCTGTGGCTGATCGACCACGGCGCCACCATGATCTGGCACCACAACTGGCCGGGCGCGGTGGCCTCGGCGGCGAAACCGTACAACGCGTCCGACCATGCCCTGGCACCCTTCGGACCCGATCTCGCGTCCGCCGCCGCGGAGTTGGCGCCCCTGGTCACCGAGGAGCTGCTGACCGCGATCGCGGCCGACGTACCCGACGAGTGGCTGGTCGACGAGCCGGGCTTCGACTCGACGGACGCGCTGCGCCGCGCGTATGTGGAACCGCTGCTGGCGCGCGCCGCCACCATCCATGAACGGATCGTCCTCGACGCGCCCACCAAGAGCCGGCCCTCAGGGGCGCCCGGCTGGCTGGCCGCCCGACTGGCCCCCGTGCCCCGGACCACGCGGCAGCAGAACGACGAGAAGGACAGCGGCCAGTGAGCGACAAGGACGTCTACGAGTACGCGCTGCTGCGCGTGGTGCCCCGCGTCGAGCGCGGCGAGTGCTTCAACGCGGGCGTGCTGGTCTACTGCCGCGCCCGGTCCTATGTCGCCGCGAGGACCCATCTCGACGAGGCGAAGCTGACGGCCCTCGACCCGCGCGCCGATGTGGTGGGGGTACGGGCGGCCCTGCGCGCGGTCGAGAGCGTCTGCCGGGGCGGGGACCTGGCGGGACAGGCCGCGGGGGACGATCCGGGCCGGCGGTTCCGCTGGCTGATCGCTCCGCGCTCGACGGTCGTACAGCCCGGTCCCGTACACACCGGGCTGACGGCCGACCCGAATGCGGAGACCGAACGGCTGCTGGATCTGCTGGTGCGGTGACGGCCGGCACGACAGCGCGACGACGGGGACGATGGGGGACGGTGATGGGCCGTCGATGACTGGCTGATTACCGATGGGTGGGCGCCGGAGGCCGATCGATGGATGGGCGATTACCGGCCAATGAGCGGCCGTTCGCGGCGGGGCCTCCGGCGCGGCTCGGTACGCGGCTCGGGTGTGACTCGGACGCGGCTCCGGGACGACTCGCACGTGCCTCCGGTATGACCGCGGCTGCCGGACGGGGCCGGCTGCCGCGGTCGGCCCCGTGGGCCGTTGACACCGGGTGCTGTCCCTTCTAGCGTCTCGAATACTGGAGCGACTAAGCGGTCGCTCAGTGTTCGCGGACCTGTTGACGGGTCCGATCGCGGGTCTGATGAGAGCCGCGGTTCCCAGAGCGAGGAGAAACCAGGGATGTCCACCACCGAACGGCGCGTAGCCATCGTGACCGGGGCGGCGCGCGGCATCGGCGCCGCCACCGCCGTACGGCTGGCCGCCGACGGCCGCGCCGTCGCCGTGCTCGACCTCGACGAAGCGGCCTGCGCGGACACCGTCGGGAAGATCACCGAGGCGGGCGGCAGCGCGCTCGCCGTCGGCTGCGACGTCTCCGACAGCGCGCAGGTGGAGGCCGCCGTCGGGCGGGTCGCCGCCGAGCTGGGCGCGCCGACGGTCCTCGTCAACAACGCGGGTGTCCTGCGGGACAACCTGCTCTTCAAGATGAGCGAGTCCGACTGGGACACGGTGGTGAACGTGCACCTCAAGGGCGCGTTCCTGATGGCGCGCGCCTGCCAGAAGTACATGGTGGACGCCCAGTTCGGCCGTATCGTGAGCCTCTCCTCCAGCTCGGCGCTGGGCAACCGCGGTCAGGCCAACTACGCCGCCGTCAAGGCGGGTCTGCAGGGCTTCACCAAGACGCTGGCGAAGGAACTGGGCAAGTTCGGCGTCACCGCCAACGCCGTCGCCCCGGGCTTCATCGTCACCGAGATGACCGCTCAGACCGCCGCTCGGGTCGGCATGGGATTCGAGGACTTCCAGGCTGCCGCGGCGACCCAGATCCCGGTCCAGCGCGTCGGCAGGCCGGAGGACGTCGCCAACGCCATCGCGTTCTTCGCCGGGGACGACGCGGGCTTTGTGTCGGGACAGGTCCTGTACGTGGCCGGCGGACCCCTCAACTGAGCACGGGAGACAGGGACATGACCGAAGGCACGGAGCAGTCGGAGCAGGCGGGCCAGGCGCGGCGGACCGAGCGGACGGACCAGGCCGGCCGGGCACCCGACAGCGGGAAGGTCGCGCTGGTCACGGGCGCGAGCCGGGGCATCGGATACGGCATCGCCGAGGCGTTCGTCGCCCGCGGCGACCGGGTGTGCATCACCGGCCGGGGCGAGGACGCGCTCAAGGAAGCGGTGGAGCGGCTCGGTTCCGACCGGGTGATCGGGGTGGCGGGCAAGGCGCACGACGAGGCGCACCAGGCGATCGCGGTCGAGCGCGTCATGGAGGCGTTCGGCCGGGTCGACTTCCTGGTCAACAACGCCGGTACGAACCCGGTCCTCGGCCCGATGGCCGAGCTGGACCTCAATGTGGCGCGCAAGGTGTTCGAGACGAACGTGGTCTCTGCGCTGGGCTTCGCGCAGCTCACCTGGCGCGCCTGGCAGCGGGAGAACGGCGGAGCGATCGTGAACATCGCGTCGGTCGCCGGGATTTCGGCATCCCCCTTCATCGGCGCGTACGGGATGAGCAAGGCGGCGATGGTCAATCTGACCCTTCAGCTCGCCCATGAGTTCGCGCCCGCCGTACGGGTCAACGCGATTGCGCCCGCCGTGGTCAAGACCCGCTTCGCGCAGGCGCTTTACGAGGGCCGGGAGGCCGAGGCGGCCGCCGCGTACCCGCTGGGCAGGCTCGGGGTGCCCGAGGACATCGGTGGCGCGGCCGCGTTCCTCACCTCCGACCAGTCCGACTGGATCACCGGTCAGACGCTGGTGGTTGACGGAGGCATCTTCCTGAACGCCGGAGTGGGGTGAGGGGCGGGCCGGACGGGTCCGGAGGCCGGTGACGGGCGGGTGAGGAACGGCACCCCAAGGGGTGAACGGCGTGCTCGACGACCTTTCCAAAAGCCCCACCGGATCACCGTACGAATCCGGCCAATGCTGCGGTATGGTCTGCCGATCCATGGCTGAACAAGGAGCGTGAACGTGTTCAACCGGACCAGTCGGCGGGCCACCGCGGCCCTCGCGTCCATATCCCTGCTCTCGGGATGCAGTCTGTTCTCGGACGATGAGGCGAGCGGGGCGCAGAAGATAACCGTCGGCACGACGAGCGAGCCGCCGACCCTCGACCCGGCCGCCTCCTGGGACAACGGCTGGGAGATGTTCCGCAATGTGTTCCAGACCCTGGTGGCCTTTCCCACCGGCAGTTCGTATCCACAGCCGGACGCGGCTCGCCAGTGCGACTTCGCCGACGAGTCCAACCAGGTCTTCGAGTGCGTCTTACGGGAGAAACTGAAGTTCTCCGACGGCACCAATCTCGACGCGGCGGCCGTCAAGCACTCCTTCGACCGGATTCTGAAGATCAATGTCCAGGGCGGTCCCGCCGGACTCCTGGAGTCCCTGGCGAAGGTCGAGACACGCGGTGACAACACGGTCGTCTTCCGGCTGAAGAAGCCGGACGCCACCTTCCCGTTCATCCTGGCCACGCCCGCCATGTCCATCGTGAATCCGGCGGAGTACCCGCTGGACAAGCTCAGACAGGACGGCAAGGTCAACGGCTCGGGGCCGTACACCCTCGCCTCGTACACCCCCGGCGACAGCGCGGAGCTGGTACGGAACGAGCTGTACGAGGGCTTCGCCGACCGCAGGAACAAGGGCGTCACGATCCAGTACTTCAAGGAGTCGGGCCCCCTCTTCGCGGCGCTGAAGAGCAAGGAGATCGACGCCATTTACCGGGGTCTCACCTCGGAGCAGGTCGTCGAACTCGAAGAGAAGAAGCCGCAGAATGAGCACCTCCAGCTCGTCGAGACCGTCGGCGCCGACATCCGCTATCTGGTGTTCAACCCCGCCGACCCGGCCGCCGGGAGGCTCTCCGTACGGCAGGCCGTCGCCCAGGTCGTGGACCGCGACGAGCTGGTCGCCAAGGTCTACCAGGGCACCGCGGAGCCGCTGTACTCGATGGTCCCCAAGGGCATCGCGGGCCACGCCACCAGCTTCTTCGACCAGTACGGCGACCCCGATGTGGACAGGGCGCGGACGATCCTCGAAGAGGACGGCGTCGAGACGCCCGTACCACTCACCTTCTGGTACACGACGGACCGGTACGGATCGGGTACGGCGGCCGAGTTCGGCGAGCTGAAGCGCCAGCTCGAAGCGTCGGGGCTGTTCGACATCACGCTGCGGGCCAAGCCGTGGAAGCAGTTCCAGGCGGGCTACCAGAAGGGCGACTACCCGGTCTTCGGGCGCGGCTGGTTCCCCGACTTCCCGGATCCCGACAACTTCATCGCGCCCTTCGTGGGCAAGCACAACGCGCTGAGCACGCCGTACGACAGCCCGGAGATCACCGGGACACTGCTGCCGGAGTCGCGCAGGGTCAGCGACCGGGCGGCGGTCAGCCGGCAGTTCGTGCGCGCGCAGGAGATCTTCGTGGACGATGTACGGCTGCTGCCGCTGTGGCAGGGCAAGTTGTACGTGGCCTCGACCGACGACATCGCGGGCGGCGAGCGGGCGCTCGACCCGCAGACGGTGATGCAGATGTGGGAGCTTTACCGCAAGGCGAGCTGGTAGACGGGCGTCCGGGGCGAGGCAGGGGCCGTTGTCAGTGGCCACCGGTAGGTTCAGTGATGCACAAGTGATCGCTTACCGGAGGTTGTTGACGTGACCGACACCGACATGCTGCCCGAGTCCTGGCGTGGCGTCCTCGGCGAGGAGCTGGGCAAGCCCTACTTCAAGGAGCTGGTCGACTTCGTCGAGGAGGAGCGGGCGAACGGGCCGGTCTATCCGCCGCGCGACGAGGTCTTCGCGGCCCTCGCCGCCACGCCGTACGAGAGCGTGAAGGTCCTGATCCTCGGCCAGGACCCGTACCACGGGGCGGGGCAGGGGCACGGGCTGTGCTTCTCCGTACGGCCCGGGGTCAGGACGCCCCCCTCCCTGCGGAACATCTACAAGGAGATGAAGGAGGAGCTGGGCCACCCGGTGCCCGACAACGGCTATCTGATGCCGTGGGCCGAGCAGGGGGTCCTGCTGCTCAACGCGGTGCTGACGGTCCGCGAGGGCGAGGCCAACTCCCACAAGGGCAAGGGATGGGAGAAGGTGACGGACGCGGTGATCCGCGCGGTCGCCGAGCGGCCCGACCCGGCGGTCTTCGTCCTCTGGGGCGCCTATGCGCAGAAGAAGCTGCCGCTGATCGACCAGGAGCGGCATGTGGTGGTGAAGGGCGCCCACCCCTCGCCGCTCTCGGCGAAGAAGTTCTTCGGGTCGCGCCCGTTCACTCAGATAAACGAGGCGGTCGCGGCGCAGGGGCACGACGCCATCGACTGGCGCATCCCGGATCTCGGCTGACCTTGGCCGGCCTCGGCTCCCGCCGACCGGACCGACAGGCTCGGGCCGTCCGCCCGAGCCTGAAGGGGATTGTTCGCTACGGGAGCTAGCGTCATGTTTGTCGGATTTATGGGACGGGCATGCGGAGGCGGCAGTGCGAGAGCGGCGGCAGGCGTCGGAGGACGCCGTGATGACCAGGATCGGGCAGGCGGTCATGCTGCTCCACGGCGGCGACCGCGAGGAGGCACGGAACCGGTTCGGTGCGCTCTGGACGGAGATCGGGGAGACGGGGGACCCCCTCCACCGCTGCACGCTCGCGCACTACATGGCGGACACCCAGGACGACCCGGGCGATGAACTGGCCTGGGACCTGCGGGCGCTGACCGTGGCGGACGGGATCGGGATCAGGGGCGGTGAGCGGTCGGTGCGGGGCGGGGG
>NZ_LATD01000370.1 GCF_000981895.1 Streptomyces odonnellii
GGCGAACGCGCTGCGGGCTCCGTCGGCTTCGGCCGTCGGCGCGGACCCGGCATGCCGTTCCTGCGCGGGGGCCAGCGCCCGCCGGGCACGCCGCCCGGGCGCCTGCGCCCCGGCGGGAACCGGCTGTCCGGGCAGCGGCTGTCCTGGGAGCTGCTGTTCCGGGAGTTGCTGTGCGGGGATCGGCTGCCCCGGCAGCGGCTGCGCGGGCGGCAGCGGCGCGGGAGCCGTGGCGGATACGGGCGCGGGCGTCGGCGCCGACGCGGAAGGCTGGTTCGGTACGGGGCCGGGCACCGGGGCCGGCATCGGCGCCGGGACCTGCGGTGCGACCGGCGTGGGCGACGGTGGTACGACAGGTGCCGCGGCCGCCCCGGGCCCGGCCGCCAGGGGCGCGGGCACCACCGAGGGCTGCTGGGGCACGGGTGCTGCCGCCGGTGCCGGTGCCGCTGCGGCAGGCCCGGCGGGCAGTGCCGGAAGCGCCCGCTGTCCGCCGTGCCGCGCCCGGCGCCCCGTACCGGCCGCCGCCGCGTCCACCGGCACACCCTGCGGCGGTACGGCCTGGCCGAGCGCCGGCCGCCCGGTCGGACGCGCGCCCTCGGCGGCCGTCACGACCGATCCTTCGGAAGGCGCGGCGGCAGGCAGAGCGACGGCGGAACCGGCTCCCGGCGCCCCGCCCCCGGTCTCCTCCGCGGGACTCGGCCGCCCGCGCCGGCGCCCCGTACCACCGCCGGTACCGCCACCGCCCCCGGTCGTGTCCTGGGCCGCGGCCGGCTCGCGCTGTCCCTCGCTCCCGGGAGCGCCCGGCGCGCCGGACCCGCCCGACGTACCGGATTCCGCCGGGGCCGCGCCCGTCTCGGCCGCCCGCGCCCGGCGCCGTCCCGTCGGTTCCCCGGCGACCTCCTCGCCCGGCCCGTCCAGGAACGCGTCCGTCGACGCCCGCCGCGCGCGCCGCCTGCCGCCGCCCGACGTCCCGGGTCCCTGCTGCGCGGGCAGCGCGGGCTGGGCCTCCGCCGGTGCCGCGGCGGGCGGCGGCACCGTACCCGCGCCCTCGCCCAACGGCAGCTCCAGCACATAGGCGCTGCCGCCCAGGCCCGGCATCTCGTGCGTCTGCAACACGCCACCGTGTGCTCGTACGATTCCTCGCACGATCGGTTCATGCACCGGATCGCCGCCCGCGAACGGCCCGCGCACCTCGATCCGTACGACATCACCGCGCTGCGCCGCGGCCACCACGATCGTCGAGTCGACATATCCGCCGCCAGGCACCAGCCGCGCCCGGCCGGTCGAGTCGACCCCGGCCACATCCGCGACCAGGTGCGCCAGCGCCGTCGCCAGCCGCGCCCCGTCCACCTCCGCCTCGATCGGCGGGGCGTGCACCGCGAACTGCGCCCGGCCCGGCCCGATCAGCTCGATCGCGCCCTCCACCCCGGCCGCGACCACCGCGTCGAGCAGGGCGTTCGTCTTGGTGAGCTGTTCCGTACCGGCGTCCAGCCGCTGATAGCCGAGGACATTGTCGACAAGCGTCGTCATCCGGGCATATCCGGCGGCGAGATGGTGCAGGATCTGGTTCGCCTCGGGCCAGAGCTGGCCTGCGGGGTCGGCGGCGAGCGTGCCCAGCTCGCCGCGCAGCTCCTCCAGCGGGCCGCGCAGGGATTCGCCGAGGACGGCGGTGAGCTGGGAGTGCCGGCCGGCCAGCTCCCCGTACCGCTCCGTCAGCTCCTCGATCTCGGCCGCGTACCGGTCGCTGCGGTCCGCCAGCTCGGCCGCGTGCCGCTCGGCCGCCTCCGCCAGCTCGGCGGTGAGCCGGTCCCGCGTACCGGTCAGCTCGCCGGTGAGGCGTTCGGTCGTCGCGGTCAGCTCGGCGGTGTGGCGCTCGGCGGCCTCCGCCAGCTCGGCCGCGTGCTGGTCGGCGAGGTCGTTGTACGGGCGGCGGTCGGTGAAGGTCATCACGGCGCCGACGAGCTGGTCACCGTCCCGTACCGGCGCGGTCGTCAGATCGACCGGCACCTGCTTGCCGTTCTTCGCCCACAGCACCTGCCCGCGCACCCGGTGCTTGCGGCCCGACCTGAGCGTGTCGGCGAGCGGCGAGTCCTCGTACGGGAACGGCTCGCCGTCCGCACGCGAGTGCAGGATCAGCGGGTGGAGCTGATGGCCGCCGAGGTCGCTGGCGCGGAAGCCCAGGATCTGCGCGGCGGCGGGGTTGACGAGGACGACCCGGCCCTCGGTGTCCGTACCGACCACGCCCTCGGACGCGGCCCGCAGGATCATCTCGGTCTGGCGCTGCGAGCGGGCCAGCTCGGCCTCGGTGTCGACGGTGCCGGACAGATCCCGTACGACCAGCATCAGCAGCTCGTCGCCGGTGTAGCTGTGCGAGTCGTTGTACGCGTCCCTGCCGTCCTCCAGGCTCGCGCTGGTGACCTCGGCCGGGAACTCGCCGCCGTCCGTGCGCCGCGCGACCATGCGCGTCGGTTTCGTACGGCCGCGCGCGTCGGCGCTGTCGGGGCGGCGCATCGAGCCGGGGATCAGCTTGGAGTCGAACTGGGGCAGCAGATCGAGCAGCCCGCGCCCGACGAGCGCGGTGCCGGGGGTCTCGAACATCTCCAGCGCGATGGTGTTGGCGTTGACGACCGTGCCGTTGGCGTTGACGAGCACCAAGCCGTCGGGGAGTGCGTCGAGTATCGCCGCGAGGCGAGCAGCGCCTCGGGATGGCCTGCTGCTCACGACGACGCTTCCTCCCTGGCCCACAGCACCTTGCGGACGGCCGCACCCATCTTGCCTCTCGGGTCCTGGCATGTCACTGGAGGGAGTCTAAGGGCTGGGGAGGTGACCGCGGCGGCGGATGAGCCGGAGCCCTCATGAGGGTTCTGTGCGAATGGCCCCGGAATGGGCTCGGGACTCCCGGGATCTCTCGGGATTTCCCTGACGGGGCGTGTCCGGGCCGGGCCCGGGGCGGCGGTACGGGACGGGTGCCGAGGCGGCTGTACGGGGCGTGTCGCGGGGCGCTGTGTCGGGGCCGCGTGTCTGCGGGG
>NZ_LATD01000371.1 GCF_000981895.1 Streptomyces odonnellii
CCAGCAGCCCGAGCCCGCCGAGCAGCCCGCCCGCCCCGGCACCCACCAGGGCCGCCAGCGGCGCGGACACCGAGACCGGGCTCATCGGCGCGACCGCCCGCGAGAACTGGATGACCCGTACGTTCGTACTGCTCTGCAAGTGCGCGCCGTTGACGACCAGCGAGCGCGTCACCCCGTCCGCCATGTCCACCGCGGTCGACGCGTCCGGCGAGGTCGCCGTCACCGAGATCATCGGCGCGTCCGGCGAAGTCGCCGTCCGCACGCTCTCCTTGAGGGTCCGCGGCGACACCCCGGCCCAGACCGGCGCGTCCCCGAGCAGCGCCACATGCGAGGCGATCCGCCCGTACGCCGTCGCGAACCCGAGCGCCGCCGCCGGGTCCGCCTTCTCGGTCGGTACGACGAGGACATAGCTGGTGGCGGAGTACTCGGGGGTACGGAGCAGCCCGTACGCGCCCCCGGCCAGCGCCCCGGCCAGCGCCGCCGCCGGCACGATCCCCCAGACCGGCAGCGCCCTCAGCCTCGCCGCGACCGGGCCGCGCCTCGCGGCCCGGCGCGGCGGAGGACTCGACTGGTGCGACTGGTTCATGAGCAACTCGCTTCCCGGGTGGAGGCCGTACCTCGGACGGCGTGCTCGTACACCGCCATCAACTGGTCGGCGCTGTGGGAGATGTCGTAGTGACGCGCCGCCCGGGGCACGGGCAGCCGTTGCGGCGGGGCGCCCTCGAACCGCCGCAGCTCGGCGGCCAGTTCGGGTACGGAGCCGCTGATCTGCCGTGCTCCCGGCGCGTCTTCGGCGGGCAGGTCGTGGAGGGCGGGGCAGGTGACATGGAGCACCGGCAGCCCGGCCGCCAGGGCCTCGACGACAGCGAGCCCGAAGGCCTCGTCGTAGGAGGTGGAGACGAAGACGTCCATGGCGGCGAGCAGGGAAGGCAGATCGCGGCCCGGAGACCTGCCCTTGTCCAATGCCTCGCCGGTCCTGTTCTCCGGCGGCGGATCCTCGCACGCTCCGTGCAGCAGCACCCGCCCGGCCGCCCCCTGTTCCGCCGCGAGCCCCCGCAGCCGCTCCCGCTCCGGCCCGTCGCCGACCAGGAGCAGCCGGGCGTGCGGGAGTTCGGCGACGGCCCGTACGAGCGCGTCGAAGCGTTTGCTGCCGGTGAGCCGGCCGACACCGCCCACCACAAAGGCGTCGTGCGGCAGCCCGAGTCGGCTCCGGGCGGCGCGGCGCGCGCCCTCGTCGTACGCGAAGCGCCCCACGTCGATGCCGTTGGGCACGACATGGATACGGTCGCGACGCACCCCCCAGCGCTCCAGGCGGCGGGCGACGGTGGCGGAGACCGCGACCGTCGCGGTGCCGAGGCGTTCGCCCGCGAGATAGAGCGAACGAGCGCTGGTGGAGAGCTGTCTGCCCTCGATCTGGACGGCGCCCAGGGAGTGTTCCGTGGCCACGATGGTCCGTACGCCCGCGAGCCGCGCGGCGAACCGCCCGTACAGACAGGCCCGGTAGAGATGCGTGTGCACCACGTCGTACCGCCCCTGCTTGACCAGTCTGGTCAGCCGGGGCAGCGCGCCGAGGTCCTTGTTGCCGGCCATGGCGAGGTCCGTGACGGGCACGCCGTCGGCGACGATGCCCTCGGCGACCGGGCCGGGGTTGGTCAGGGTGATGACCTCGCTGTCGGTCGGCAGTCTGCGGAGCAGCAGCCGGAGCTGCTGTTCGGCGCCGCCGATGCCGAGCCCGGTGATGATGTGCAGCACCCTCACCGGCCCGTCCTTCCGCCGGCTCCGGCCAGTGCGCCGGCGTACGCCGCGTAGTCCGCCGCCGGGACGGGCTCGCGGCGCCAGCGGTGCAGTCCGCGTTTGAGGCGCAGCCGCAGTCCGTTGTCCTTCTCGCCGACATGGACCCGGGGCAGCGCGAACATCCCGGTCAGCGGCCCGGGGCTGATGGCGCAGGCGTACGCGTAACCGGCGGCCCGTACGGCACCGATCACCCGGGTGTCGACCGCGCCGTACGGATAGCAGAAGCCGGCCACCTCGGCACCGGTGAGGGTACGGAGGATCTCCCTGCTCCGGAGGGTCTCGGCGGCGAGCAGGTCGTCGTCGGCCCGGGTGAGATCGGTGTGGTGCAGGCCGTGCGAGCCGATCTCCATGCCGGCCGCGGCGGCGGCGCGGATGCCGGGCCCGGTGAGGAGGGGCTTGCCGGGGCCCGGCCTGTCCCACTCGTTCGTACCGCCGAGCCGGCCTGGCAGGACGAAGACCGTGGCGGTGAATCCGTACTTCCTGAGCAGCGGTACGGCGCTCTCCAGGAAGTCCGTGTACCCGTCGTCGAAGGTCAGCCCGACGAGTCCGGCGCCGCGGCCCCCGGCGCGTGCGCGCAGCAGCCGCTCCATGCCGACGCCGGTCAGTCCGCGCCGGCGCAGCCAGCCGAGCTGCCGTTCGAGACGGGCCGGGGAGACGGTCACCTGGTAGGGGTCGTCGGCGGTGTCGGCGACGGAGTGGTACATGGCTGTCCACAAGGGGCCTGGGGACTCCGTGTCAGCGGGCATGTGCGAGCTTTCGTGTGAGGGGGCGGACAAGAACGCGGGTGAGGGTGCGCAGGACGGTGTCGGTCCCGGGCGCCCCGAGGGCGCGGGCGATGACGAGGAACACCGCGGTGACGGCCGCGCAGGCCGCCGCGGTGCCCAGGACGGGCGAGGGGATCAGGACCGCGCAGAGCCAGCCGGAGCCGGTGGCCGCGGCGGCCGCGGAGCTGAGCTTGAGCAGTCCGCCGGTGACGGCCCGGAGGGCGATGGGCACGCTGTGGCGGCCGACGCCGTGCAGCATCAGGGCGGCGGTGAGGATGATGCCGAGGGCGTTGGCCGCGGCGATGCCGAGCACGCCCCAGACCCGTACCAGCAGTGCGCCCGCGCCGGTGGTCAGCGCGAGGCCGGTGAGCATGGCGAGGGCGGGGAACCAGAGGGGGCGCGCGGCGGAGAAGTAGCAGCGCACCAGTGCCCCGACGAGGGTGTGGCCGAGCAGTCCGAGCGCGTACACCCGCATCACGGCGGCGGTCGCGGCCGTGTCGGCGGGGTCGAACGCGCCGCGCTGGAACAGCACTTCGATGAGCTGCGGAGCACAGGCGATGACCGTCGCGGCGCCGACCAGGACGACTGTCCCGGCCAGCGCGAGATCGCGCTCGACCCGGCGGCGGGCCCGGCCGGTCTCGCCCGCCGCCATGGCGCGGGCGACCACCGGGAAGGTGACCGTGCACAGCATCATGGAGAGGGTCATCGGGATCTGCGCGACCTTCTGCGCGTAGTTGAGATGCGAGATCGCGCCGGGAGGCAGCGGTGCGGCCAGGAACCGTTCGATGAGGACCTGCGACTGTCTGCTGAGTGCGAAGACGATCACGGGCGCGAGCAGCGCGAGTGCGACGGCCGGTCCGCTCCGCGCGGCCTTCGTCCCGCCGCCGTCGTCGCGTCGTGTTTGGCGGTCCGTCAGCTTTCGCCAGAGCGACGGCACTTGGACCAACACCATGAGCACCCCGCCGAGCGCGACCCCGGCGGCGGCGGCCCGTACCCCCCACCGGTCCCCGGCCGCCAGCATGGTCGCGATGATGCCGGTGTTGTAGACGACGTAGATCACCGCGGGCGCCACAAAGCTGCCGTGCGCGCGCAGCGCGGCGCTGCAGTAGCCGGCCATGCCGAAAGTCAGGGCGCAGGTGGCGGTGAGCCGGGTGCAGTCGACGGCCAGTCCCGGTTCGGGCAGCCCGGGCGCGAGGACCGCCACCACCCACGGCGCGGCGGCGATCAGCAGCGCGGCCCCCGCGCTGAGGGCGAGGAAGAGCCGGGGCAGGGTCGTACGGAGCAGCAGCCGTACGGGGTCCTGCCCGGGCGGCGCGGTTCCGGCGGCCCTGCGGGCCAGGGCGAGGCTGAAGGCCGGTACGAGGATCAGGGCCATCGCGTCCTCGATGAGGAGCGTGGCGGCCACCTCGGGCACGGTCCACGCGACGAGGAAGGCGTCGGTGTCGGGGCCCGCGCCGTAGAGATGGGCGATGGTCTGGTCGCGTACGAGACCGAGGAGGGCACCGACGGCGGTCAGCAGGGCGGTGAGGAACGCGGCTTTGGCCAGGAACCCTCCGGAGGGGGAAGCACCGCGGTCACCCCGGTTTCCTCCGGCCTGCCGGGGCACCGTGGGCGGGCGTGGCGACTGACTCGTACCGGTCACGCGGCGGCAGCCCCGCTCCCGGTCTCGCGGCCCCGCCTCGGCCCCGGCCGGCCCGGGTCCGGGCTCAGCGCCCACCAGGCGGCCAGCCCGAACATCACGGCCATCAGCACGGTGGACGGGCCGCCGATGTCCGCGTAACAGAAGTCCACGAACTGCCAGACCAGCAGCCCGGTCACGACGAACGCGCAGCCGCTGCCGCTGCGTCCGCGCCGCGGCAGCCGTCTCAGCGCGAGGACGAGCAGCGCGGCCCAGCTTCCGGCCAGCGCCATGATCCCCAGCAGCCCCTGCTCGCCGAGCACCAGCAGATACATGTTGTGCGGCGAGAGCAGCGGCTGGCGCTGGAAGCCGAGCCCGGCGCCCGCGGTGTCACTGCCGGACGAGAGCCCCAGCGACGCGTGGCTGTCGCGGTGGGCGGGGAAGCCCTTCAGCCCGACGCCGGTGACCGGCCGCTCCCGCCACATCTCGGTGGCCGCGGCCCACATCGTGTACCGGTCGGCGACGGACTGGTCGGGCGAGTCGGTGACCCGGGTGATGCTGCTGAGGCGCTCGCTGATCATCTGCGAGCCGATCCCGAGTCCGCCGACGAGGACGATCCCGAGCGCCCCCGCGGCCAGTACGACCGTCGCGGCCCTCCGCGGCCCGGAAATGACGAGCTGGAGCAGGATCGCGACGCCGGTGGCGATCCAGGCACCCCGGCTGAAGGACAGCGCGAGGGGTACGAGCAGCAGTCCGGCGCAGACGAGTGCGACGGTACGGCGCCGGGGGCCCGGCTTGTGTACGGGGGCCAGCGCGTACCCGACGCAGATGACCAGTCCGTACGCGACGACCGTGGCCATGCCCATCACATCGGTGGGCCCGAAGGTGCCGACGGCCCGGATGTTCTCGCCCATGTACGAGGCGCCGGTGCCGGTCAGATACTGCGTCACCCCGATCGAGCCCTCCACCAGCGCGAGCGCCACGACCGCCCCCGCGACCAGCCGGAAGTCCCGCCGGTCCCGGATCAGCAGCAGCAGCGCGGCCGGTACGAGCACGAAGATCTGGAGATAGCGCGCCACCCCGGGCAGCGCCGCCGGGGCATCGCCGGAGGTCAGCGCGGCGACGGTCACCCCCAGCACCGGGAGTCCCAGCACCAGCGCGGCGGTACGGGTCAGCGGCCGGGCCCGCTCGCGTGCCAGCCGTACGAGGCAGTACACGACGAGCAGCGCCGAGGCCGCGTCGGCCACGCTGCCCGTACCGGCGGAGCCGTCCCCGGCGGGAGCCGCGGGTACGGCCACCAGCGCCACGACCGCCACCGCCGGCAGCACCGGCGCCGACCGGCGCAGGGCACCGCGCAGCGCGCCCTGCCACCGGTCCGCCGCGCTGCCCGCCGCCCGGCCGTCCCGGTGCGGGCGGCGGGCGGCGGGCAGCAGGGCCCCGGCGGCGTCGGCGGTCATCAGCTTCCCGCCGGACGGACCAGGGAGACCGCGGTCCGCAGCAGGATGCAGACGTCCTGCCAGAGCGACCAGTGGTCGATGTAGTGGTTGTCGAAACGGGACCGGTCCTCGATGGAGGTGTCCCCGCGCAGCCCGTGGACCTGCGCCAGTCCCGTGATGCCGACGGGCATCCGGTGCCTGGCCGCGTAACCGGGGTGGGTCTTGCTGAAGTTGGCGACGAAGAAGGGGCGTTCAGGCCGGGGCCCGACCAGGCTCATGTCGCCGCGCAGGACGTTCCAGAGCTGCGGCAGCTCGTCGAGGGAGGTACGGCGCAGAAAGCCGCCCACCGGGCTCATCCGCAGATCGTTGGCGATGTTCCAGCGGGTGGCGGCCTCATGGTCATCGGCCGGGCGCAGTGTACGGAACTTGAGCAGGGTGAACGGACGGCCGTTCTGGCCGACACGCTCCTGACGGAACAGCACGTCGGGGCCGTCGCCGAACCGTACGGCGAGCGCGCAGATCAGCAGCACCGGGGAGATGGCCAGCAGCGCGGGCGCGGTGATCACCACATCCAGCAGGCGCTTGGCGACCGTACCGGGGCGGCGCGCGGCGGGCGGCTCCACCCGGCGCCAGGCGTATCCCCACAGATGCTGGGCCATCCCGGGGGCCGGGGCGTCGGTGTCCCGGGGGCCGGTGCCGAGGAACGAGGTGGCGCAGCCGTACTCGTGGAACAGCGCGACGAGCGCCGCCCGGTCCGTACGGTCGCGGGAGCCGGGGAATCCGGAGTCGGGAAAACCGGGCTCGTGGAAAGCCGAATCGGGGAAGCCGGGTTCGGGAAAGCCGGGTTCGGGAAAGCCCGCGGATTCCGCACCGGGGACCCCAGAGCCGATGAACAGCGCCTCCCGGACACCGTTCTGGATGACGGCCCGGTGGATTTCCTCGGCCGAGGTCAGCACCGGCAGCGCCGGCACGTCCGTACCTCCGCCGCCGCGCCCGCCGTCCCCCGGCGGCGCGACGATCCCGACGGGCCGCAGCCCGTACTCCGGATGCTGTCCGAGCAGCGCGGCCAGCCGCTGCGCCGCCATCCCCGTACCGACGACCAGCGCGGACCGCAGCCGGCTCCGCGCCATCGCCCGCCGCCGCGCATGGACCAGCGACCGGCCGCAGCTGGCCAGGACGAGTTGTACGGCGGCGCCGCCGAGCAGCGCCGCGGCACCCGGCGTACGGGCGGGCGGGAATGCGGCGAGCACGGCCGCGGCGGCGCACCACGACGCGGCGGCACGGGCGGCCAGCGCGGGCAGTTGGTCGAGCACCGACGGCACGACACCGGGCCGGTAGAGCCCGCCGAGCGCGTTCAGCACGGTCACACAGACGACGAGCTGCACGGCCAGGACCGCCTCCCGCTCCTCGTCACTGAGCACGGCCGTGGACAGTACGGCGGCGAGCGCGTCCGCCAGGAGCAGCGGCAGGCCGAAACCCAGCGGGCCGCGGGTGCGGCGGCGCGGCGGCAGTGCTACGCGGTCGGGGGCGTCCCGGGGCGGCGCGATCGGGACACGCGCGAGGCGCTGCCCCGTGGCCCTCGCGGGCCCGGACGGCGGGGGAACGCTGGTGCTTTCCGTGGTCACTGGGCGATCGGCTCCCTGTGCTCGGGGCGCGGCACGGCGGCGACTTCGCGGTACACGTCCGCGATGGCCTGCGCGGTCTGCCGCACGTCATAGGTGCTGAGTACGTGCTGCCGGCCCTGGCGGCCGATGGTTTCGCGCAGCGGCTCGTCCCGGAGCAGGGTGCTCACGGCGGCGGCCAGCGCGGGCGGATCCTCGGGCGGGGTGAGGCAGAGGGTCTCGCGGCCGGGCGGCAGGCTCTCGCGCGCGCCGTCCACATCGCTGAGGACGACGGGCCTGCCGCTGGCCATGGCCTCCAGCGGAGCCACCGCCATGCCCTCCCAACGGGACGGCAGGACAACGAGATCGGCCGCGCGGTACCAGGGCGCGGTGTCCGGTACGGCCCCGGCGAAGAGCACCGAGGGCGGGGCGATGGCACGCAGGACATCGGCGTCGGGACCGTCCCCGACGAGTACGAGCCGTGCCTGAGGCATCTGCCGTACGACCGGCCGCCAGGCCCGCAGGAGGATGTCCTGCCCCTTCTGCCTGCACAGCCGTCCGACGCACACCACGAGCGGAGTGGCCGGCTCCAGGGCGGCGAGCAGCGGGAGGGAGGCACGGGCGGCGGCGCGACCGGCGACGGCGGCGTTCGTGATGGCGGTGCGTGTGATGGTGGTGCCGGTGAGGGCGGTTTCTGTGATTGCGGTGCCCGGCCCGGTGCCGGCGCGGGTCGGGATGCCGCCCGTACCGGTGCCCGGGCCGGCCGGGATGCTGTCGGTGCCGGTCTGCGTGTCGTACGCGCCCGCGAACCGGGCGGTGTCCACTCCGTTGTGGACGACGGACCAGGAGGCGCGAATCCCGGCGCACTCGCCGGTGAGCCGTTCGGCCTCGCTCACGCAGACGACCCGGTCGGTCCACCGGACCGCCCATCGCTCCCAGTGCCGGGCCAGCCGGCCGGTCACTCCCCCGACCGCCTCGAACGACCAGGCGTGCGGCTGGAAGACCGTCGGCACCCGGCCCCGGACGGCGAGCCGCCCCGCGAGACCGGCCTTGGCGCTGTGGGCGTGGATCAGATCCGGGCGGATCAGCCCGACCAGCCGCCCGACCTGCCGTACCTCGTTCAGCAGTCCGGGCCCCGGGGCGCGTGTCGCGTGCCAGACATGGACCTCGGCGCCCTGACGTGCCGCCGCGTCGGCGAGCGGGCCCTCGGCGGGGCAGGCGACAACGGCCCGGACTCCGGCACTTCGCTGGGCGCCGACCAGATCGAGAACCACCCGGGCCACTCCGCCGTCGACCGGCTGAACGAGATGGAGCGCTGTGAAGCCGGTCCCAGGAAGGTGCCGTTGTGCCCGCACGCGCAACTCTTTCCACTCGTCGCTACTACAGCTATAGCTACAGAAATGCAATCTCTTGAACGGACTCGACGCCCTTGTACATCAACTGCTCACTGAATTACTCAAAAGCCGCTCCGCCTCGAAAGAACGAGTCAAAGACCGAAACAAGAAGGCACCTTTACAGAGCGCGGAGTGAAAATCACGTCAGACGCGCTGAAACGAGCTGAACGTACAAGACGACTTCGGGCACCGACGCCGCATTGCAAGTCCCGGTAGCAGACCTGGGCCAACTCCTGGGGGAGCGTCACTCATTCGGGCGCGCAACCGATGGCCGCCCCTGGCGTTGATGCATAAGTCGGGCAGTCGCGCCCGGCATCTATGCCATCTCATTACGACCGAGGAGCGCTTCTCACATGTCGCGTATCGCCAAGGCTGTTGTTCTCTCCACCGCGGCGGCCGCCGCTGTCGCCGGTACCTCCGGCGTCGCCTTCGCCGACGCCGACGCGAAGGCCGCGGCCGTCGGCTCCCCGGGCGTTCTGTCCGGCAATGCCATCCAGATCCCGATTCACATCCCCTTGAACCTCTGTGGCAACACCATCGACATCATCGGGCTGCTGAACCCGACCTTCGGCAACACCTGCGTCAACGCCTGACCTTATTCGCCTCGTCGATGACGTGACGCGGAAGAGCCGCTCGTCCCCTCCAGGGCTGAGCGGCTCTTCTGTTGCCCGTTTCCGGACCGTTTCCGGCGCGCCGGAGAATCGTTACTCAGGACGGGACAGGGCCGCGCGAAAACCTTCAAGAGGCTTGCGTGAAAAGAGAGTTGCCCTGTCGTCCGAGAACTGAACTCCGAAAGCCCGAAAGAAGGATTCCCCCATGAAGCCCATGAAGATCGCCGCGGTCATCGCCGGTTCCGTCATGGCCCTGGGCGCGGCGGCCCCGGCCTTCGCCGCCGAGAACCTCACCCCGTCCAGCCTCAATGGCGCCCTGGACACCGTCGCCCGCGACGGTCTGCGCGACGGAAAGCCGCTCCACACGAACGCGCTGGACACGGAGAACGAGGGCTCCGTCATCAACGCGGTGAAGAAGACCACGGACAAGCTGAACAACAAGCAGGCGAAGAAGCAGACCGGCGGCAAGCAGGGCGCCAAGAAGCAGACCGGCACCAAGCAGGCCAGTGGCAAGGACCAGGGTCTCGGCAAGCTGCTGGGCGGGCTGTCGCTCGGCAAGTGACCCCCGTAACCGTCGGTACGGAAGCGGGAGGGAGCGGGAGGTCCGGGTCCTCGCGGACCCGGACTCCGCGGCGGCGTACGAGGGGCGGTACGAAGCGGGGTCAGCCAGGCGGGGTCGGGCGAGCGGCGTCGGGC
>NZ_LATD01000372.1 GCF_000981895.1 Streptomyces odonnellii
CCGCCCCCGCCGAGCGGCCCGCCCGGACCGCAGTACGCGCCGGACTGGCGCCGCCGGATCAAGGTCGGCGCGCTGGTGCTGGTCGTCGTGTTCCTCGGCGTCACCATCGGTACGTACTTCTGGGCCGACGGCAAGCTCAAGCGCGAGGTCGATCTCTCGAAGGTCATCGAGCGCCCGGCGGAGGGCGACGGCACCAACTATCTGATCGTCGGCTCGGACAGCCGTGAGGGCATGACCGCCGAGGACAAGAAGAAGCTGCACACGGGCTCCGCCGAGGGCAAGCGCACCGACTCGATGATGATCCTGCACGACGGGTCGAACGGGCCGACGCTGATCTCGCTGCCGCGCGACTCGAATGTGACGATCCCCTCGTTCCGCGGTTCCGAGTCCGGCAAGCTCTTCCCGAACACCGGCCGGCAGACCAAGCTCAACGCGGCGTACGCGGAGGACGGGCCCGAACTGCTCGTCCGTACCGTCGAGTTCAACACCGGGCTGCACATCGACCACTATGTCGAGATCGGCTTCGCGGGCTTCGCCAACATCGTGGACGCGATCGGCGGGGTGGAGATCGACATCCCGAAGGCGTTCAAGGACAAGAAGTCCGGCGCCGACTTCCAGGCGGGCAAGCAGACCCTGAACGGCGAGCAGTCCCTCGCCTTCGTACGGACCCGGTACGCCTTCGCCAACAGCGATCTGGACCGTACGAAGAACCAGCAGAAGTTCCTCGCCGCGCTGGCCTCGCAGACCGCCACCCCGGGCACGATCCTCAACCCGTTCAAGCTCTACCCGACCATGGGCGCGGGCCTGGACACGCTGATCGTGGACAAGGACATGTCCCTGTGGTCGCTGGGCCAGATGTTCTTCGCGATGAAGGGCGTCACGGGCGGCGAGGGCAAGTCCATGAACATGCCGATCTCGGGCAGCGTCGGCGGCAATCTCGTCTGGGACAAGGCCAAGGTCAAGGAGCTGGTGAACCAGCTCAACAACGACGAGAAGGTCACGGTCTCGGGCGACTGAGTTCCGACGCACGGCACCGCGCGCACGAAGGGCCGAGCGGCCTGGCCGACAGGGCCGCCCGGACTCACCGCGAGCCTGCCGACAGCGATGGTGACCGCCCCGGTCGGAGTGTCCGGGGCGGTCTTTCTGCTGCCGGTGCAGCTGGTGATCGGCGCGGTCATCCGCGTGTACGCGGTGCCGGGCCCGGGGATCTTCCGGCTGTTCGTGGCGCTTCTGCTGCTGCCCCTGGGCCTGTGGCTGGCCATACGCACCCTCCGCCCGGCCCGCCACCGAACCCGGGTTGGGAGTGGTTGCGCGCCTAGGCTCGCTTCAGGTAGGCGGCGTGTTCCGCTGCCAGATCCACGATGGTGAACTCCTGGAACTCCATGATCAGTTGCCCCGCGAGCACCCAGGGGAGCCGCCGGCTCTCGAACGCGACCCCGCCCGCGTCGCACATCACCGGGAACACCCCGGCCGGCTGATACACGACACCATGCACCCCCGCCACCACAAACGTCCGCACCCGCAAGGCGACACAGCGCTTGCGTAAGTGCGGACACGCCCCCCACCGAGGCGACCGCGCAGGGCACACACAGCGGCGGATGCGTGGTGACGTACCCGGGCTTGCTCAACTCCGGATAGTCGGCATCCTCGCCGACCACCCACAACGTGCCGCCCTCGGTACGGTCGGACGGGCCGCCGCAAATCTGGCACAGCAGTTTGCGCATCGCCAGCCGCTGCCCCAGGAAGTGCACGTTCCCGAACTCGGGCCGCCCCTTCCCGGGGCTGATGCCCACCCGTTTCCAGAGCACGCCGAGGTCGTCACGCTCGTACGGCCCCTCATCGGCGTACGCGATACCGCTGCCCCGCACGACCAGCACGCCCGAGGGCCGGTGCTCCGAGGACCAGCACGCGATGTACGGCACAACCAGAGGCCCACCCACCGGCGCAGTCACGAGCATTCCCGCTCAACGGGCCGTACCAGCGGCACCGACAAAGTCGCCCATACCGCCTTCCCTGGCCCGTTCCGCTCGGCCACTCCCCACTCGTCCGCCAGTGCGTCGACCAGGAGCAGTCCCCGGCCGTCCGACGCCTCCAGGTCCGGGGTACGCGGCTCCGGCCGCTCCGGCGAACCATCGTGCACCTCGATCCGTAACCCACCCACACTGCGGAAGTACCGCGTCTCGATGACCTGCTCCGGTGTCACCCTGGCATGCAGCCCGGCATTGCCGAGAAGCTCCGAGAGGATCAGGACGGCCGAGTCCTCCAGTACCGACAGCCCCCAGTCCGCCAGCGCCTTCCGCAACGCCAACCGTGCGTACGCGACGCATCGCGGATCCGGGCTCCACCGCAGCACAACAACGCTGGTGGCCGGGTCCAGCCGCTCGGTCAAGCCTCGCGACGGGGATGTGTCGCGCGGATGCTTCTCGGGATCTGTTCCGCGGACTGTATGTTCGGTCATGTCGACGCTCCTGTCAGCGTTGGCCATGCCCCGGAGCCGTTCGTGCGGCTGCCGGGGTGTCATAAGGAAGAGGGCGTAAGGCGACAACGCCCCGGGCATGTGTGGCGGGCACCGCCCCGTACGCGAGACTGGGGTGGGCGCCGGGCGGGCGAGGGTGCCGTACGGTCCGTCCTCGGGCTTCCCAGTCGGCCACCGCACCCCTGGACCGTGGCAAGCATCCGTACGGCCTTGTGGGCGCGGTCGTTGCGAAAGAGAGTGGGCCTTCCGCCCGACCAGGCCGCGCGGGGGTCTCGTGTGCGCTGCTGAACGACAGCAGCCACCCGGCGATAGCTGTCTTTGTTGCGGCAAGCACAACTACCCCTTCGTCAGCGGCCCTTCAGCTCTGACGACGACGGTAGGAGCAGACGGTACCGAGCAGGCGCACAGATTGTGCGCCCTTGCTCAGGCGGACAGCAGACCCAGCTTGACGGCGAGTTCAGAGGCGCGCCGACGCCGTGCGGGCAGCTTTGATTCGGTCTGCTCAAGGACGATGGCCTTGGCGTACCCGTTGTACTTGATCGTTTCGGGGGCGGCTTCGTGCGCGCGTGCCAGCATGTCCAGCGACACGTCCGGCTGCCCGTCCAGGTGGTAGCCACGCGCCTCTTCGATCCGATGGCGGGCGCGGCGCGGCCGGGACCGGATCGTGGCGGCGTCAGACTGTGTGGCCTGACGGACCGACTCGCCGCCGGAGTGCAGTTCCACGGCCACGGTGACGGCGTGCGCGCCCATGATGGCCTGAGAGAAGCTCGTGACGGGATGGAAGTACTCGCGAGGGAGCCGGTCGGCCATGGCACGGGCCTGGTCCCAGTAGCGCCATGCCGTACCCGTCTCGCGGCGCCGTGCGGCCGTGTACCCGGCCTCGAAGGTCAAGGCGCCGGTGATGGCCAGGACGTCGTCCGAAGCGTCCGGCAGCAAGGGTGTGAGGAACTCCAGCGCCTCCTTGGTGACCGAGTCCGCAGCGTCGTAATGGCCCGGTCCTGAGTCCCGGTGCGCCTGGGCGGTGAGCCACGCGGCAACACCGATCGCATGGGGGTCCTCGGACTCCTGGGCCGCGACCATGCCGCGCTCGGCGACACGCCACAGCAGCGGTGCGTCCGGCTGGTAGGCCACGAAGAACTGACTCAGGCTGTACACCTCGGACAACGCGCCTTGCGCGGTTCGGCGTTCGGCCGCGCTGTCGGCCTGCCGTACAGCCAGTTGGGCGTCCCGGATGAGATCCGGCAGGAGGGTTCCGACGGCTTCACGATGGTTCGGCGCCGAGTGCCGTGACTCCCAGGCGCGTGCGAGCCGTACCTGAATATGGCTGATCGGCGGCGCTTGGCGCCGTGTTGTGAGAGGGAAAGCGTCAACGGCCGCTTTGACGGCGGCGAGCCGTGGGTGGCCGGGGCCGGTGAACAGAGCGATGGGCACGGAGAGGTCCCCTGTGAGTTCGGAGAGGTCCCGGACCCGCAGGATCTCCGCCAGGCGCAGGAAGGTCACCAGCTTCGGTGTCTGGAGCCGGCCTTCTTCCATCGCGCGGACCCAGGAAGCGGACTTGTCGCCCACGAGCCCACCGAGTTGGGCGCGGGTCATGCCTCGGCGGGTACGGAGGATCTTCAGCCGTTGCCCGAAAGCAATCGGGTTGTTGTACGGGTCCGGGGTAGCGTCAGACAGCACGGCCTTGCCCCTCTCTGAACAGCTCGTCACTGCCAGGGTATGGGGCAGGGCCATTTTCATGTGTCCACACAGCCCAAATGTGCAGCGGCCCGCGAAGCGCTCGCCGCACCGGGCGGGATCCAGCCTGGGCACGAGGACACGGGGCTGCCGTTTCACGCGGGCGCTCGGTGCCGAGCCACGGGACGAGAAGGTCTTCTATCGCCTCGAACGATGAGCGGCGCACGGTACGTCCAGCTCAGCTCCAGGGCCGCCGGACGCCACTATCGAAGCAAGCTGCGTGAGGCTGTCGATGCGCCAGTCCGCCGCCTCCACCACCTCCGGGTCGTCCGCCCACAGATAACCCCACGGCCCGCGCCGCAGATGCGCCGTGCGCAGGCCCGCGCGCCGGGCGGGGAACACGTCATTCGCCGGGTGGTCGCCGACGTACACCGTCCGGCCGGCCTCCGCCCGCCCCACCTCGATCACATGCTCGAAGAACTCCGGATCGGGCTTGGCCACCCCCCACTCGGCCGAGGTGGCCACCAGATCGACCGGCAGATCCAGCCGGCGCAGCAGATCGCCGGACTTGACGGTCTGGTTGCCCGCCAGGACGACCCGGATGCCGAGTGCCTGGAGACCGGCCAGGGTCGGCCGTACATCGGGATAGAGGTTGGACCGTCGAGACGCTCACCGCGACCGGCGGCCTCACGCGCCGCGTACTCCATGTCGACATCGATGTCCGGCCGGACGAGGCGCAGGGCGTCGGAGTTGTCTCTGCTCTGCGCGACGACGGCGCCGACGAGGGCCGAGATGGTGTGGCGGGGCATGCCGAGCCAGTCGGCCCAGGAGGCCCAGTAGCGGTCGTCACGTACGAGGGTTTCACCGATGTCGAGGACCACAGCGCGGATCATGGCCGCATCGTAGCCAGCGGGCGCGTCCGTCGAGGAGTGCTCCCGCGTCTGCGGGGACTGGGGCCACAACGGTGGGCACGCTGTACGCGGCGAAACCCTCGGGGGCTGAACCCCGCCCGCCTTACGGCAGGTTCCTCGCCATCACTATGCGCTGGATCTGGTTCCTGCCTTCGCAGATCCGCGTGCTTTACGGCACTCAAGCCCCTGACCTGCAAGGAGACTCCTTCGATGGAGTGCCTCCTCCAACATCCCGTGATCGTCTACCCGACAACGCAAATATTGGCGATGTGCCATGGACCGGCCGCCACCGGCTGTCCTAGCGTCCTCATGGCGGCAGGGAACGACCCTTGCGCCGGAGGAGGGGCACGATGGCGCGTGAGGTACTGACCCGCCTTACTGGCAATGTCGGCGGACCCAACTGTGACGACGACGATTGCCCCAACGTCTACCGGACCAAAAGCGGTTCATTCGTTGTCCAGGGAGAGGTGTCCGATGCCTTCGCCACGCCTGAGGGCGAGGGTTTGGTGGAGATCCCCGAGAACGTTCTGAAGGAGGCTGTCCGTGCTCTTGGATGGTGAGGTCTGGCGTAGGTTCTTCGACTCCTTCGAGCGGGAAGCGTGGCGGTTTGAGGCGCAGCCCACCTACGCCATGCCCAGGGAGCAAGAGAACGTTGCCCGCTTCCTGCGAGGTGAGGCCAAACCCGCCGACCACAACGCCCGCTGGCATGAACGGGTGCGCGGGTACATCGAGTCAGGCAGGAGCATCGGCCGTGTACGCGTCGTGCGCCGGCCGTTGACCGGCTACCAGCGGTATCAATTCGCGTGGGGCATCCCCGGCAACATTGCGGCCGGTGAGGATATCCGCGTCTTGGACGTAACGCGGGAAGGCTATGGCTTGCCACTTTCTGGCTGTGACTGGTGGATGTTCGACGAAACCCGCATCGCTCATCTCAACTTCCGCGCGGACGGTGCGCAGATCAACCGCGCGGCATACGAGGGCGATCCGGCACCCTACCAGGAGTGGAAGCGAATCGCCCTGGAGCGCTCCGTGCCTTTCGAGGAGTACGTGAAGGGCCTTGACGTTTGACCCTGGGCAGCTAGGGCAGTCGAAGGCTGACCTGGCGGAAACACTCCGCACCATGCGCAGGCGAGCCAGCCGTACGCAGATCTGGCTCGCTCAGCGCTGCAACATGTCCCAAACAAAACTCAGTAACATTGAGACGGGCCGGATTACCCCGGGTCTGGTCGATGTCGAGCTGATTCTCAGATCCCTCGACGCTCCTCCAGAACTGGTCGCGGAAGTGGCCGCCCTCGCACGGCTGGCCAACACTGAATGGCAGGGAAAGCGGGCGTCGTGGCGGAGGGGACTGGAGAAGCGCCAGGCAGAGTTGGCGGGCCTCGAAGCGGAAGCAACGACTCTTCGCTACTTCCTGCCTGCGATGGTGACGGGCCTTCTGGCCATACCCGAGTACATCAGGGCCAGTCTTGGCCACTCGCCGGTGGACATCTCCAAGACGGTCACAAAGAAGCTGGAACGGCAATCTGTTCTGTACGACGGCACGAAGCGGTTTACGTTCCTGTTGACAGAGCAAGCCGTCAGGTGGGCAGTGGTTCCTCGTGCGGCGATGGCCGTGCAGATCGACCACCTGATCTCAATATCCCACCTTCCCAACATACGTATCGGCGTAATCCCGTTAGGTGTGGCTGTAGGGCGAGGCCCGATGAACACTTTCACGCTGTACGACCAGCGACTGGTAACCGTTGAGACCTTCACGGGGCGCATTGTTTTCCAGGACGCCAGGGATATCGCGGAGCACCTTGAAGTGTTCGACCTGTACGAGCGTCACGCACTGTTTGGTACCGAGGTCAGAGACCTACTCGGGGAATGGGCTGTCGCCTGCCGATCGTGATCGTCTACCCGACAACGCGAATAATGCTGGAGGCCTCAACCGGACAGGCCGAGAATTCTTCTATGCCGTCCGATGGAAGAAACCGAGGGCGGGGGACGGCCGTACCCGCGGCCGTCAGACGATCAGGAAGGCGTACCGATGCAGAACGGAACCGACCTGTACCACCTCCCTCTTGGGGAAGCGGAATTCTCCAAGGCGTGCGGAGGCCCCTGCACCGAAGGGTGCGTGACCCTGGCTCGGATCGGTGACAACGTCTGGGCCGTGGGTGACAGCAAGCGGCCGGAGGCGGAGCCGCTGCGGTTCACCACGGAGGAGTTGGACGCGGCCGGTATCGCCCCGGAGCGGTTCGGCCTGAACGTCTGACCCTCCACCCTCTCCATCCGGTCCCGGTCCCCACTCCACAGGGCCGGGACCGGTTGATCCTGTGACCGTCGACACCGAACAGGAACGACTGGTGCACCACCACGGTTATCTGTGGACCGGGCCGAAAGTCCGCTTCGACCAGGAAGCCCTGCGACGGCCCCCGTATCCCGAGCCGCCCCCGGCAGGAAGCAAGCCGGAACTGATCCAGCGCTACCGCGAGGTGGCCGCCGAGTTCCCCACATCTGATCTGCCACCTCTGGAGACGGCGTACTGGCTCGTCAAGCCGCGCTCTTTGATTCGCGGCACGTGGGGCGAGGCGAAGGAAGCGGAGGCGTGGCTGAGGGAACGACTGGCCGAGTACACGCACCGGTTCGCATCCGAGACGGACCGGGACACGGCCTACCTGGCGCTACTGGTGAACTCCGCTGCTGAGCGGCTGGACGGGGGCACTGATGTATCGCTCGGCTTCTACCTCGAACGCCCCTCGTATCTGTCCCTGGCGCTGGTGACGTGCTCCCCGAATCACTCGAAGCCTGAACTGGTCTGCCCTATCCCCTGACCTGCGAAAAACTGCTACGGCAGGTTCCTCGCCATGACGATGCGCTGGATCTGGTTCGTGCCCTCGTAGATCTGGGTGATCTTGGCGTCGCGCATCATGCGTTCGACCGGGTAGTCGCGGGTGTAGCCGTAGCCGCCCAGGAGCTGGACCGCGTCCGTGGTGATCTCCATGGCCGCGTCGGAGGCGAAGCACTTGGCGGCGGCGCCGAAGAAGGTCAGGTCTTCCTTGGTGGCGCCCTCGGTGGTGCGCTCCGAGCGGGCCGCGGCGGCGTAGGTGAGCTGGCGGGCCGCTTCCAGCTTCATCGCCATGTCGGCGAGCATGAACTGGACGCCCTGGAAGTCGGCGATCGGCTTGCCGAACTGCTTGCGCTCCTGGACGTACCCCTTGGCGTAGTCGAGCGCGCCCTGCGCGATGCCCAGGGCCTGGGCGGCGATGGTGATGCGGGTGTGGTCGAGGGTCTTCATGGCCGTGGCGAAGCCGGTGCCCTCGGCGCCTATCAGGCGGTCGGCCGGGATACGGACGTTGTCGAGGTAGACCTCGCGGGTCGGGGAGCCCTTGATGCCGAGCTTCTTCTCCGGGGCGCCGAAGGAGACGCCCTCGTCCCCCTTCTCGACCACGAACGCGCTGATGCCCTTGGAGCGCTTCTCCGGGTCCGTGACGGCCATCACCGTGTAGTACTCGGAGACACCGGCGTTGGTGATCCAGCGCTTCACGCCGTTGAGGACGTAGTGGTCGCCGTCCCGGACCGCCCTCGTCTTCATCCCGGCGGCGTCGGAGCCCGCGTCCGGCTCGGAGAGGCAGTACGAGAACATCGCGTCGCCCTTGGCCAGCGGCCCCAGATACCTCTTCTTGAGGTCCTCGCTGCCGGAGAGGATCACGGGCAGCGAGCCGAGCTTGTTCACGGCCGGGATCAGGGAGGAAGAGGCGCAGGCCCGCGCGACCTCCTCGATCACGATCACGGTGGCGAGGGCATCGGCGCCGGCCCCGCCGTACTCCTCCGGCACATGGATGGCGTGCAGGTCGGAGCCGACCAGTGCGTCGAGGGCCTCCTGCGGGAAGCGGGCCTCCTCGTCGACCGCGGCGGCGTGGGGCGCGATCTTCGCCTCGGCGAGCGCGCGCACGGCCTCACGGAGCATGTCGTGCTCTTCGGACGTGCGGTAAAGGTCGAAATCAGCCGGTCCGGCCACGGTCTTCCACTCCCCACGATGCTAACTACCGTTAAGTAACCCAATCTTAGGGGCGTGGCCTCCACGGGTACAGGTGAGTTTGCCGACATCGCTCGACCATGGGGTCCGAGTGCCCTGCTGAGCTGTCACTACGCGCGGCTATGCTCGGGCCCGCACTCGCCGCCCACGTCCCCCAGGAGCACCCCATGGCCCTCAAGATCACAGTGATCGGCACCGGTTATCTCGGCGCCACCCACGCCGCGGCCATGGCGGAGCTGGGCTTCGAGGTCCTCGGTCTCGACGTGGTGCCGGAGAAGATCGAGATGCTCTCGGCGGGCCGGGTGCCGATGTACGAGCCTGGGCTGGAGGAGCTGCTGCGCAAGCACGTCGCGGGGATCGAGGGGTCGAGCGGGCGGCTCCGGTTCACCCGGGACTGGGCGGAGGTCGCGGAGTTCGGCGATGTGCACTTCATCTGCGTGAACACCCCGCAGAAGCAGGGCGAGTACGCCTGCGACATGTCGTACGTCGACTCCGCCGTCGACAGTCTCGCCAAGCATCTCGGCCGGCCCGCGCTGGTCGTCGGCAAGTCCACGGTGCCCGTGGGCAGCGCGGAGCGGCTGGCGGCCCGTATCGCCGAACTGGCACCTGCGGGCGGTCAGGTGGAGCTGGCGTGGAACCCGGAGTTCCTGCGCGAGGGCTTCGCCGTGGCGGACACCCTGCACCCGGACCGGATCGTGGTGGGCGTACGCAGCGAGCGCGCCGAACGGATACTGCGCGAGGTGTACGCGACACCGGTCGGGGAGGGCTCGCCGTTCGTGGTGACGGACTTCCCGACCGCCGAGCTGGTGAAGACCTCCGCGAACTCGTTCCTGGCCACGAAGATCTCGTTCATCAACGCGATGGCGGAAGTGTGCGAGGCGGCGGGCGGCGATGTGGCGAAGCTGGCGGAGGCGCTCGGGTACGACGAGCGCATCGGCGACAAGTTCCTGCGCGCGGGGATCGGCTTCGGCGGCGGCTGCCTGCCGAAGGACATCCGGGCGTTCATGGCGCGGGCCGGCGAGCTGGGTGCGGACCAGGCGCTGACCTTCCTGCGCGAGGTCGACTCGATCAACATGCGTCGCCGCCGCGACATGGTGGAGCTGGCGCGCGAGGCGGTGGGCGGCGACTCGTCCTTCCTCGGCAAGCGGGTCGCGGTGCTGGGCGCGACGTTCAAGCCGGACTCGGACGACGTACGGGACTCGCCCGCGCTCAATGTGGCCGGGCAGATCCACCTCCAGGGCGGCCAGGTGACCGTGTACGACCCCAAGGGCATGGAGAACGCGAAGCGGCTCTTCCCGACGCTGGGGTACGCGGACTCGGCGGTGGAGGCGGTGCGCGGCGCGGATGTAGTGCTGCACCTGACCGAATGGCGCGAGTTCCGCGAGCTGGACCCGGCGGCGCTGGGCGAGGTGACGGCACGCCGCCTGGTACTGGACGGGCGCAACGCCCTGGACCCGGCCCGCTGGCGCGCGGCGGGCTGGACGTACCGCGCGATGGGCCGCCCCCGGGCGTGATTTTTTGAGGGCTCGGTTCGCCTCCGGGCGCCTCAAGCCCCTGTCGACGGTCGACCGTGCTCGCCCCCTCGTACCTCGGGGCCTGCGCGCGCTCTCCCTTTCGGCACCGACCGCGCCCCTTCGGCTCACTCGCCGGGCCGACGACAGCAGCCCGGACATGTCCGCACCCCAGGGCGGGCCGCCAGCAGCCCGGGTCATGCCCGTACCCCCGGGCGGCCGTGCGGGGCCGGGACATGTCCGTACCCCCGGGCGGCCGGGGTGTGTCCGGGCGTCCTTATACGGCTGGGCCCCTCCTCGCGCGGTACGCGCGCATCTTTGCTCGGGCGCCGCATACCGACATCGAGCACCAGCGGCCACGTCCCGCCGGACTGCGGTCGTAGTACGCCCACTGGCAGTCCTCGGCCTCGCACGCCTTGAGGCGGAGCCACGTACCCTCCGCGACCGCCGCTGCTATCGCCTCCGCGACCCGGGACACCAGGGTGTCGCGGGCCCCGGCCGGGCGGAGTACGGCGCCGCCTTCGGGGTCGACGGCGACCCGGAGCGGGGCGTCGGCCAGGAGGCGGTCCAGGTCGGCGGTCGAGCGGTCCGGCGGGTGGTGGCCCGCGTGGGCGAGACAGACCGTACGCAGGGCCTCCCGGAGTTCACGGGCCGCGACGGCGTCCCGCTCGGTGAGGCCGAAGGCGGCGCGGCCGTCCGGCGTGTCGAGGGAGTCGGCGCCCGTCTCGATGTCCAGCGTGTTCACCAGGGCCTCGATCAGCGCGAGGCCTCCAGGTGCGGACGGCCTGTCATTCATGGTTGCGACGTTACCTCCTGTGCGGGAGCATGCAGTCACCACGACCGTTACCGGTTGAGCCCATCCAGCGGTAACGGTCTAGCAGTGAGAGGCACGAGAAGGAGTCTCAATGACGAAGTCAAGCCGCCTGCGTGACCGGCGGAGCGGAGGTGAACACCCGTCCGTCACGCAGCAGAGCCCACAACACACTCGCTCGTCGGCGGGCCAGGGCAATGACGGCCTGGACGTGTTTGCAGCCCTCTGCCCGCTTCTTGAGGTAGAAGTCCCGGTTCGGTCCTTCGCGGATGATGCTGGTCTGCGCGGACATGTAGAACACCCGTCGCAGGCGGCGGCTGTAGCGCTTGGGCCGGTGCAGGTTGCCGGTGCGGCGTCCGGAGTCACGCGGGACGGGCACCAGCCCGGCGGCCGACGCGAGGTGACCGGCATCGACGTAGGCCGACAAGTCGCCGGCGGACACGACGAACTCGGCCCCGAGTACCGGGCCCATGCCGGGCAGGGATTCGATGATCTCCGCCTGCGGGTGACTGCGGAACGTGTCGCGGATCTGCTTGTCGATCCGTTTGAGCCGGTCGTCCAGGGCCAGGACCTGCGCGGCCAGGTCGGCGACGATCTGGGCGGCGACGTCTTCTCCGGGCAGTGCGGTGTGCTGGGCCTGCGCGGCTTCCAGCGCAGTCGCCGCAACCGCGTCGGCGCCGCGGACACCGCGGTTGGCCAGCCAGGCCGTGAGCCGGGCCCGGCCGCGACGGCGAAGGACAGCCGGGGTCTGGTAGCCGGTCAGCAACACCAGCGCACCCTTGTGGCTGCTGTAATCGAAAGCCCGCTCCAGCGCGGGGAAGATGCCGGTCAGCACGTCGCGAAGCCGATTGACCAGCCGGACCCGGCCGGCGACCAGGTCGGATCGGTGGGCGGTCAGCAGGGCGAGGTCCGCGGCCAGCTGGGCAGGCACGTCGATGACGGCGAAGTCCCGGCGCTGGCGGGCGGTTTCGGCGATGACATAGGCGTCACGGGCGTCGGTCTTCGCCTCGCCCCGGTAGGCGCCCGACATGCGGTTGACCGTGCGGCCGGGAACGTAGACGGCCTGCTGGCCGCGGGCGGCGAGCAGAGCCAGCAACAGGGCGGAGGATGTGCCGGAGATGTCCACTGCCCAGTGGACCTCCCCGGCCAGCTCCAGGATCTCGCCGAGCGCGGCCAGGATCGCCGACTCGTCATTGTCGATCTTCTTCGACCACAAGGTTGCGCCGGTCTCATCGACCGCCACCGCCCAGTGGTGGCCCTTGCCTGCGTCGATGCCGGCCCAGACCCGGGCCCGTCGCTCGCTCACTCGCCCCTCCCCAGTTCCAACAGTGTGCCATCGGCCCGAGGAACACCCCGCTGTCATCTCCGTAATCAGCGACCGCACGAAGCGCGCACATCTCAATCAGCAGCCAGGGCGCCCCGGAGAACCGGGCGGCCACTCCTTCGAAGCCACTGAAGGCAAGAACCCATAAGCCACACCCGGCCCTCCCGGGCCGCCTAACAACTTACGGAG
>NZ_LATD01000373.1 GCF_000981895.1 Streptomyces odonnellii
GGGATCACGGGGGAGCACGGAAGGGGCGGGACCGTACGGGGCTGGGGGCCCTGTACGGTCCTGCCTTTGCCGCTAAACCGCGGCCGCTCTCGCGGAGGTGGTTGCTCGCCGTGGGGGTTGCTCAATTGCAACTTGCGGTACGAGTGGGGGAGTCGGCGGGATTCGCTTCCGCTGCAGCGGCGATACGGGTCAGGGCCTCCGTACGGCCGCAGGGATACGCCCCGAGCGCCGTCTGGCGGCCGACGATCGAGCGTTCGGCGCGCATCAGCCGCCAGCCACGCCTGAGCAGGAACGGCACCGACTTCCGCCCCTCGCGCAGATCGCGCAGCAGCCGCCGCCGGAACGTCGTCGAGGGCCGCCCGCGCAGACAGAGCGCGTCCGCCAGGACGCCCGACTCCCGGCAGCGCGCGACGATGTCGGCGGCGAAGATGCCCTCCGCGAGGAACAGCGGGGTGTCCGCGAGGTCGAGCGCCTCGCTGCCGGTCCTGGCGCTGGTGGCGATGGAGTAGACGGGCACGCGGGTACGGCCCGTACGGCACAGCTCCTCGATCGCCGCGACCGCGGCGTCCGCGTCCCAGGAGAGGGCGGAGTCCCAGTCGATGTCCGTACTGTCCGGGACCAGTGGCAGCGTCGGGTCGTCGCCCTCCTTGTAGAAGTCGTCGAGACGCAGCACGGGCAGACCGGTACGCGCGGCGAGGGAGGACTTGCCGGAACCGGAGGGACCCGCGAGCAGCACGACCCGGGCGGGATGGGATGGGGAACTCACGGGACACCAGTGTGAGGCATGGACGGTTCCCCGTAACCCCCTGGGTACGGCCCGTTGGTGTGGCGTACCGCAACTCGACGACACCGCGTGTCGTTACGGTGACGGAACAGTCGACCGATCACCCGGCCAGGCAGGAAATCTCATGGCACGTCACACAGTTTCCCCCTCCACGCGCCGCGCTCTGCTGCGCGCCGGTCTGACCGTCACCGCGGCGGGCGCGGCGCTCGGTCTGGGCGGCACGGCGGCGCAGGCGTCGTCGGCCCCGGACAACGACAGTCAGTTGGCGGCGGCGGGCGCGGCCTCGACCCAGGCCCTCACCGGCGCGCTCACCCACTCCACCACCGGAGCCCTGGCCCCGATCACCAAGCTCCGTCTCAACCCGCTGTCCGGCACGGGGGTGGACCCCCTGGACAATGCGGTGGGCACGCAGGTGGCCGACTTCAAACCGGTCTCCACCGCACCCCTGACGGCTCCCCTGACCAAGGGCACGGGCTCGCTCCAGGGCTTCCCCGTGGTGGGCCCCCTTCTGGGCGCGCTGCTGCCCGCCTTCTCGGCCTGACGGTCAGGAAGTACGGCCCAAGTGCATCACGGCAACCCGGATCTGTGCCTGATGAATCTGGTAGACGAGGCGGTAGCGGCCAACGCGCATACGGCGGAGGTCGGGAGATCCGTACGCGACCGTGCCGTCCGGGCGAGGGTTCTCTGCGAGCAGGTCGGTGGTGGCGAAGACCTGCTGCAGTCCTTCGGGATCGGATTTCATGAACCGCGTCGCGGCGTCAAGGGCGATTGCCTCCCATACGACTTCGTAGCTCATGAGTCGCTCAGGCCGAGCCTCCGCTTGACTTCCTCGTGGGGAATGAACTCTGCAGTCCCGTCGGCCACACGCTGGCGGTACTCAGCAATTGCCAGCGCGTCCTCCAGATCCTCCAGGTCCTGCGGGTTGATCAGTATGGCCGCCACATGTCCGTGGTCTGTGATGGCGATCCGTTCGCGCGAGTGGGCTGTCCGTCGTACGAGTGTGCCGAAGTTGGCGCGGGCCTCGGTCATGCCGTAAACGCGGGCCTCGGTTGTGGTGTAAGTGTCACTCATGTGCAGAAGAGTACGGCTCTGCCAAGTAGTGCGCACTGAAAGGGCCCCGCTTTCCCCCGAATGAGGGAAAGCGGGGCCCGAAGTCCCCAGACGGCTCAGTACGACGAGCCCGAGGCGCCCACGGCGCCGGTCGGGTGCCAGACCGTCTTGGTCTCCAGGAACGCCGTGAGGCGGTGGGTACCGGGGTCCCCGGTCCAGTCCGTGGCGCGGGGGCGGAGGACTCGTTTCAGGTTGTCCGCCGCCGCGATCTCCAGTTCCTTCGCCAGGACCTCGTCCGCGCCGGTCAGGTCGATGCCGTTCACGTCCTGGTGCGTGGCGAGCGGGGCCGCGATCTCCGCCGTACGGCCCGAGAGGACGTTGACCACACCGCCCGGCAGGTCCGACGTCGCCAGCACCTCGCCCAGCGACAGCGCCGGGAGCGGGGACCGCTCGCTCGCGACGACCACGGCCGTGTTGCCCGTCGCGATCACCGGGGCGATCACCGAGACCAGGCCCAGGAACGACGAGTCCTGCGGCGCCAGCACCGTCACGACACCCGTCGGCTCCGGCGTGGAGAGGTTGAAGAAGGGCCCCGCCACCGGATTCGCCCCGCCCACGACCTGTGCGATCTTGTCGGTCCACCCGGCGTACCAGACCCAGCGGTCCACCGCCGCGTCCACCGCTGCCGCCGCCTTCTGCTTCGACAGCCCCTCCGCGTCCGCGACTTCCCGTACGAACTGGCCCCTGCGCCCCTCCAGCATCTCCGCGACGCGGTACAGCACCTGGCCCCTGTTGTACGCCGTCGCCCCCGACCAGCCGCCGAACGCCTTGCGCGCCGCGACGACCGCGTCCCGGGCGTCCTTGCGGGAGGACAGCGGGGCGTTGGCCAGCCATGCGCCCTTGGAGTCGGTCACTTCGTACACCCGGCCGCTCTCACTGCGGGGGAACTTGCCCCCGACGTACAGCTTGTAGGTCTTGAGGACGCTCAGCCGTGTCGTCGCGTCAACAGTGCTCATCAGTGCTCGCCCTCCGGGCTCGACGGGGCCAGGTAAGCCTCCAGACCGTGGCGGCCGCCCTCGCGGCCGTACCCCGATTCCTTGTAGCCGCCGAACGGCGAGGTCGGGTCGAACTTGTTGAACGTATTCGCCCAGACGACACCCGCCCGGAGCCTGCTCGCCACCGCCAGGATCCGGGAGCCCTTCTCCGTCCAGATCCCCGCCGACAGGCCGTACTGCGTGTTGTTCGCCTTCGCCACGGCCTCCTCGGGCGTACGGAACGTCAGCACCGACAGCACAGGACCGAAGATCTCGTCCCGCGCGATCGTGTGCGCCTGCGTGACGTTCGTGAAGAGCGTCGGCGCGAACCAGTAGCCGGACGACGGCAGTTCGCACTCCGGCGACCACCGCTCCGCCCCTTCCGCCTCGCCCGTCTCCGCGAGCGCGGTGATACGGGCGAGCTGCTCGGCCGAGTTGATCGCGCCCAGGTCGGTGTTCTTGTCCAGCGGATCGCCGACCCGCAGCGTGGACAGCCGCCGCTTGAGCGAGTCCAGCACCTCCTCGTGCACCGACTCCTGTACGAGCAGCCGGGAGCCCGCGCAGCACACCTGGCCCTGGTTGAAGAAGATGCCGGTGACGATGCCCTCGACGGCCTGGTCGACCGGCGCGTCGTCGAAGACGATATTGGCGCCCTTGCCGCCCAGTTCGAGGGTGACCCTCTTGTCCGTACCGGCGATCCCGCGCGCGATGGCCTTGCCGACGGCGGTGGAACCGGTGAAGGCCACCTTGTCGATGCCCGGGTGCGAGACCAGCGCCGCGCCCGTACTCCCGTCGCCCGTCACGATGTTGACGACTCCCTTCGGGAGTCCGGCCTGGCGGCAGATGTCCGCGAAGAAGAGCGCGGAGAGCGGGGTCGTCTCCGCGGGCTTCAGCACCACGGTGTTGCCGGTGGCCAGCGCCGGGGCGATCTTCCACGCCAGCATCAGCAGCGGGAAGTTCCAGGGAATCACCTGGCCCGCCACGCCCAGGGGCCGCGGGTCCGCCCCGAACCCGGCGTGGTCCAGCTTGTCGGCCCAGCCCGCGTAGTAGAAGAAGTGCGCGGCGACCAGCGGGAGATCGGTGTCCCGGGTCTCCCTGATCGGCTTGCCGTTGTCGAGGGTCTCCAGGACGGCCAGCTCGCGCGAGCGCTCCTGGATGATCCGGGCGATACGGAACAGATACTTGGCCCGCTCGGCACCCGGCAGCGCCGACCACTTCTCGAACGCCTTGCGCGCGGCCCCGACGGCCCGGTCGACGTCCTCGGCGCTCCCGTGGGCGACCTCGGAGAGCACCTCCTCCGTCGCCGGGGAGACCGTCTTGAAGACCTTCCCGCCGGCCGCCTCGGTGAACTCGCCGTCGATGAACAGCCCGTACGCGGGGGCGATGTCCACGACGGCGCGCGACTCGGGCGCGGGCGCGTACTCGAATGGGGATCCCATGGTGATCAGTCCACCGTCACATAGTCGGGGCCGGAGTAGCGGCCGGTGCTGAGCTTCTGACGCTGCATCAGCAGATCGTTCAGCAGGCTGGAGGCGCCGAAGCGGAACCAGTGGCTGTCCAGCCAGTCCGCGCCCGCGGTCTCGTTGACCAGCACCAGGAACTTGACCGCGTCCTTGCTGGTACGGATACCGCCCGCGGGCTTCACCCCGACCTGGACGCCGGTCTGCGCGCGGAAGTCCCGTACGGCCTCCAGCATCAGCAGGGTGTTGGCGGGGGTGGCGTTGACCCCCACCTTGCCCGTCGACGTCTTGATGAAGTCGGCGCCGGCGAGCATGCCGAGCCAGGAGGCGCGGCGGATGTTGTCGTACGTGGACAGCTCGCCGGTCTCGAAGATGACCTTGAGCCGGGCAGCCCCCGCCGCCTCCTTCACCGCGCGGATCTCCTCGTACACCTTGAGGTAGTGCCCCGCGAGGAACGCGCCGCGGTCGATGACCATGTCGATCTCGTCCGCGCCCGCGGCGACGGCGTCCCGGGTGTCCGCGAGCTTCACCGCGAGGGAGGCGCGGCCGGCCGGGAAGGCGGTCGCGACGGAGGCGACCTTGACCGTGGACCCGGCGAGCGCGGCGACCGCGGTCGGCGCCATGTCGGGATACACGCAGACGGCCGCGGTGGCGGGGGTTGTACGGTCGGTCGGGTCGGGGTGCTGTGCCTTGGCGGCGAGCGCGCGGACCTTGCCGGGGGTGTCCGCGCCTTCGAGCGTGGTCAGGTCGATCATGGAGATGGCCAGGTCGATGGCGTACGCCTTGGCCGTGGTCTTGATCGAACGCGTCCCGAGCGAGGCGGCTCGCGCCTCCAGACCGACGGCGTCGACGCCGGGCAGCCCGTGCAGGAAACGGCGCAGCGCGCCGTCGGACGCGGCCACGTCGGCGAATGCGGGGGTGATGGTGGGCATGGTCACCAGAGGAGCATATCTACGCGCGTAGCGACCTGTACAGAGGCCGGGTCGTTGTGAGGCCGAGCTGTGACCGGGTGCGACCGGCTTCGAGGACTGCCGGGCGTGTGCGGCAGAATCGGCCATATGACGAGTTCCGAGCGTAAGTCCTCCCGGCCGGAGCCGCGAGTGCCCGCGGCGGCGCCCGAGCCTGCCTCCGCGCCGGCCTCGCCTGCGCCCGTGCCGGCCTACCGTGACCGTGTCTACCGGTCGGCCGGCGGGATCCTCGGGGGCGTCCTGCTGCTGGCGGTCGTCGGCTGGCTCGGCATCGACGCGCTGGTACGGGGTACGGGCCGCACCCCGTGGCTGGCCCTCGCCGGGCTCCTCTTCTCCGTACCGCTCATCGTCGCCTTCAGCCTGCGGCCGGCGGTCTTCGCGGGCAAGGACCGGCTGCGGATCAGGAACCCGTTCCGGACGATCGTGCTGCCGTGGCGGACGGTGACGGAGATACGGGCGGCGTATTCGTGCGAGGTGCTCACGGAGGGGGCGGGGAAGTTCCAGCTCTGGGCGGTACCGGTGTCACTGCGGGCACGCAGACGGGCGGAGCGGCGGGGCGGTGGTGCGGCGGCGCGTGGTTCGGCGGGTGCTTCGGCGACCGGTGCCTCGGCGGCCGTTGTGGACCCGGCCCACCTGGCCGTGGCGGACCGGGCGGTGGCGGACCTGTGGACCTTGTCGGCGGAGGCGGCGGGCCGGGCTGAGGCGCAGGGGGATCCGGTGGTGAGGTGGGCGTACGA
>NZ_LATD01000374.1 GCF_000981895.1 Streptomyces odonnellii
GGAGGAGCCGGCGCTCGGTTCCGGCGTCGGGATCGAGGCACCGGGCGACGGGGGTGGCTCCGGGCGCCGCCGCTTCGAGTTCCAGCACTGGCGCCGGGTTCTCCGCCTTCTCGCCGTCGCCGGGTACCTCGATCCAGCGGGAGATGTCGCCGTCGCTGTACGTTTCGACGGTCTTGAACACCAGCGACTTCGCATCCGGCAACTGCCGTACCGTAACGCTGTGTTCGGCGTCCGTCCCCGCCGCGAGCGCGGTGCCGCCCACGGTGTATCCATCGGCGGTGGCCGTCAGTTTCCACCCCTTGGGCGCCTCTTTGAGCGCCACCGTCCCCGGCGCGATGCCCTCGGGCAGGACAATCCTGAGTTCCTTGATCCCCGCCTCGCTCCTCTCGGCCTCCGAGGTGAATGTCAGTGTGACGTTCTCGGCCAGGGCCCGCGGATCGGAAGCGGTGACCTCGGCATGCGCGGCAGCGGGTCCGGCTCCCGCGGCCAGGACGACCACGGCGGCGGCCACCGTCACGCCGCAGCGCCGGAGGACAAGGTTGATGGATGATGTGTTCACGAAGATCGGGCTCTCTCGGTACGGGCGGACTCACCGCGTGCGGGCGGCCCGCCGGGTCAGGGGAACGCGTCTCCTGCCCGGCTTCCCGGAGGCCCCCGGCGTTCGACCACATGTGAGAGCAGCGCTTCGGCGCCGGGTGCCGTCGCGGTGTGCTGCGGGATCCAGCGTATGGACGCCACCGTACGAATCGGGGCGGGCCATCGGCCCAAGGCGGCGGTGACAAGCGCGACCCCGGCTCTGGCCCAGCGGCCGACCGTACGGGGCAGCCCGCTCAGCGCCCGGTCCGCGCGGTGCATCAACAGGGCCACGGCGACGGCGGCCCCGCAGTGTGCCAGTGTCATCGCCGTCGCGCTGTGATACGCCGCGTAACCGGCGCCCGCCCCGGCATGCCCGTGCGCATGGCCGTGGCCCGGCGCGGCTGGTGCGGACAGCGCCGTGTGCAGGACGAGTTGCGCTCCACCCGTGACGGCCGTCACCGCCCACCACGAGCGGACCCTTCCCGCTCCGAGGGACGAGACCAACCCGATCACCGCCATGACGGCCAGCAGCCGCAGCCACGGGACGGGTTCCTCCGAGGCGAGGTGATGCCCAACTGCGGCCAGTACGCCGCTGGTCAGCGTGAAAACCGCAGCTCTCGTCCACCGGCCGCCCGGCCCGAGCCGCTGCGGCCGGCCGGACTCGTATGCCCCGGGCCAGTTCATGGTGCGCTCATCATCCACGCCCGCGCCCCGGCCCGCTCCCCCCACCCCCGGATCCCGTCGCACGTCCAGGCTTCCGTTCCGCGCGACCGGACCGTGAACGGCGTTCTGTGCTGACGCCGGCGGCAGTTCAGCCTTCCTGGATCAGTTTCAGCACTCGCGAACGCAGAACCGCGAATTCGGGCAGCGACTTGGTGTGGAGCTGATCCCGGTCGGCCGGCAGTGGGACGTCGACGACCGCCCGTACGGTGGTCGGCCGGCCGGAGAGCACCAGGACCCGGTCGGCGAGATAGACCGCCTCGTCGATGTCATGGGTGACCAGCACGACCGTAACGCCGAACTCCCTTCGGACCCGCAGGATCAGATCCTCCAGATCGGCCCGTGTCTGGGCGTCGACCGACGCGAACGGCTCGTCCATCAGCAGCGCCTCGGGCTGGTAGGCCAGCGCCCGTGCGATCGCCACCCGCTGCTGCATGCCACCGGACAACTGCCAGGGATACTGGTGCTCGGACCCCTCCAGCCCGACGCCCGCCAGCGCCGCCAGGCCCGCTTCGTGCGAAAGCCCCGAACTCGTCAAGCTGTTCACCACCTACACCGCCGGTCCCACCAGCATCGGCTCCCATCTGACCGCCACGGCCGCCGGACACAACGCCGACGCCCCTCTCATCGTCGCCACCGGTGCCGACTTCGCCCTCTACCCGGGCAATGGCAAGCCCCCCACGGTCGAAGGGTTCCGCTTCTCCACCCGCGGCTTCAAAGAACTGGCCGGGATCTCCCACCTCGGGCCCGCCGTCGCCACCCTCGTACAACTGCGCACGAAGTACGCCGACCCCGGATGGCACGCCGAGACGGAACGCCTGCTGTACGAGGTGGAACGCGGCCGGCAGGCCAACAGCGCGGCCCTGTGGCGCGACACCATCGCCGTGGAGGCCTACCGCGGACGTGAACAGGCCATCGCCGACATGGCCGAATACACCTTCGCCCGCACCGCCCGCTACCTTCGCGCCGGCCTGGAGAACGAGAACACCTTCAACGCCGCCACCCTGCAGAGCGACTATCTGGACCACGGCGAGAAGGAAGGGCACGGCACGGTCAACCAGATGATGATCGCCACCTTCTTCCTCACCGGTCTGGACATCTCCCACCGCATCCTGCGCTGGTTCGGCGAGCAGGAGATCGACTGGGAGCGGGCCATGGTGGTCATTGCCGGCAAGCAGGGACGGCCCACCGCCGGCGTCACCTGGAACACCTCCAGCGTCGCCACCATGATCCTGGGCGCCTCGGGCTACCGGCTTCCCCTGGAGCATCTCTACATGGCCCCGCACGCCCCGACCTTCGCCACCCCCCGGAACGGTGACCTGTCCGAAGTCATCGCCCTGGAAGAGCCCCTGCGCCGTATCTGGGCCAACACCCGCGCCACCGTCGAACTGGGGGACCTGATGTTCCCCGGCCTGCCGCGCTACGCCCCCGGCCGACTGGCCGTTCCCGATGTCGACGACCCCTCGGTCGGCGAGATCAGCGAGATGCCGGTCATCCACGGCCATGACGACTGGCGTTCCATGACCACTCGCCTGCGCATGGTGCTCGAAGACCCGCGCCAGCTCCTGTCCGGCTGTGTCACCGACTACGCCGTCAGCCAGCTCGTCGCCGCCGACAACGACCCGGCCGGGGTCACCGTGCCCGGCCTGGACGGCGTGGTCTACCCCACCGTCCAGTGATCCTCACGGTGTGACCGTCCCGGCGCCCGCGGCGTCGCCGCCTTCGCCCACCAGCACCAGCACCAGCACCAGCACCAGGAGCACACAACAGTCATGCCCTCGCTCACCCTCGACCAGGCCCGCCATCTCGATGTGGACGGCGGCAGGGTCGCCTACTACGAAACCGGCGGCGGCGACCACACCGTCGTCTGGGTCCACGGCCTGCCCCTCGACTCCAGGTCTTGGGAAGCACAGCGTGCGTACTTCGATCCCCGCGTCCGGAACGTCTTCCTGGACCTGCGCGGCTACGGCGCGTCCGACAAGCTGCCGCCCCGGCTGACCGGTGTCACCGCCCTGTACGTCGCCGACCTGGCCGAACTGATCACCCATCTGCGCCTCGACCGGCCGACCGTGGTGGGATTCGCCTCCGCCGGCCATGTCGCCCTGCGCTTCGCCGCCGAGCACCCCGAACTGCTGGGGAGACTCGCGGTCATCAACGGCTCCCCCAAGTTCCGCCGCGGCGGGGACTGGCCGTACGGTTTCGACGACACCGGTATCGCCCACTTCACCGACGCCGCGCGTGACGGCGGTATCAAGGGCATCACCGACGCCGTGCTGCGGCCCGATGTCGCCTTCGCCGATGTCGACGCCACGCGCGCCGCCGAACTGGACGCCCGGTTCCGCGAGATGAGCTACAACGCCGGGGTCGACACGCTTCTCGGGTTCTTCAACGACATATCCCTGGACGACGACCGGGCGCTCATGGCCGGTATCAGGGTCCCCACTCTGCTGATGAGCAGCACGATCGGCCAGGAGGTGCCCTCGGGGGTGTTCCTGTATCTGCGTACCACCATCACCAAGGCCCGCCTGGCGGAACTCCCGGGCACCGACCACTTCGCCTTCGCCACCCGTCCCGAACTGGTCAACGCCCTGATCGACAGCTTCTTGACGGCGTGACAGCCGCCGGAGGTACGGGTCCGGGCCGCCCACCACCACCTCGCCCGCACGCCGTTTCAGGAGCCGGGCGGTACGTTCGTATCCGACGAGTGGTCCGGCACCATCGCCCCGGAGCGGGACGCCACGAAGGAACACGCCGCTCCGGAGGAGGCCGCCCGGAGCCGGGACACCGATCGCGCTGCCGGCCTGCTTACCCGGCACATCCTGCATACCGCCCGGAATCCGACCGTACGCACGGAACGCGAAGACTGACCTCCGCGGCGGCCCGGACGAATTCAGCAGCCCAGACGAGTCGGCGCGGGCACGGTCACGGCGACGTTCTACAACTTCAACCACGAGCACGTCGCCCGGCACATCCCTGCGGCGTGGACGCTCACCACGCCGGAGGCGGTACTCGCCGCACGGCTGCGCGGCGTGGACGGGACGCTGCGGCGGCTGCTCGGGGAGGAGATCCTCGCGTCGAAGGAGCTGGCCGAGGCTGCTGAGCTGGCGCTGCGCGCCACCGAGGCGTGCCGCCGCGAGGCACGGCCGCTGTACGCCGCGAACGCCGGCCTTCCCGTACCCGAGGAGCCGCACCTGGCCCTGTGGCACGCCGCCACACTCCTGCGCGAACACCGCGGCGACGGCCATCTCATGGCTCTGACGGTGGCAGGCCTCTGCGGGATCGAGGCGCTGGTCATGCACAACGCCACCGGCAGAACAATGACATCGGCCGTGCTCAGGCAGACCCGCGGATGGTCCACGGAGCAGTGGGCCTCCGCCCGGGACCGGTTGCGCGAACGCGGTCTGCTGACCGAAGCGGGGGACCTCGCCGAGGCGGGCGCGGCATTGCGCGGTGAGGCCGAGGCGCTCACCGACCGCCTCGACACCGCCCCGTACGACCACCTCGGCCCGGCCGCCACCGCACGCCTCACCGAACTGGCCGACAGCTTCACCCGCGCGGCGAGGGCCGCGGGCGCCTTCCCCGCACAGCTCTTCGGCAAGGGCTGAGACGCCCGGCCGCGTGGCGCGTCAGGTCACCAGGCCCTGGCGTTAGGCGTGGACGACTGCCTAAACACGGTCGCGGAGGCCGAGTTCGGTGAGGATTCGTGGCACGAAGGTCTTGACGGTCTCCCGGCTTATCAGCAGGGCCGCGGTGGACTCGCGGGCGCCTCGATAACACTGCGTGTTCAGGAATACACAGAAACGGCTACGGGTTGAGATCCGCATGACGGATACGCAATTCGACCCGCGCGCACTCCTCGCGCAAAGCCGGCTCGGTGTGCTCGCGACGATCAAGTCCGACGGCCGCCCCCAACTCTCCCCTGTCATGCCGTCCTACGCCCGGGCCTCGGATGTCATCCAGGTGTCGACGACCGAGGGCACCGCCAAGTGCGCCAACCTGCGCCGGGACCCACGAGCCGCGCTGGAGGTGACCAGCCAGGACGGCTGGGAATGGGCCACCGCCGAGGGCACGGCCACAGTCGTCGGGCCCGGAACCGACCCGCACGGTCCCGAAGTCGAGGCACTGGTCGACTACTACCGCAACGCCGCCGGTGAACACCCGGACTGGGACGAGTACCGGTCGGTCATGGTGTCCGACCGGAGGGTACTGATCACCATGACGGTCGACAACGTGTACGGCGCCAAGCTCCGTTGACACCTCCGGGGTGTGGACGGGCACACCGTACCCATGCCGCCCGCGCCCGGCCGGGCGCTGATCCGGGCCCCTCGATGGTGCCCGGATCAGCGCCTCACACGGTCGGTGCCGGCCTCTCCGCCGTACGTCCCCTCCGCAGCCGCAGCACCCTGACCAGCGGGCCGTGGCGTGGTGCCAGGCACCATACGATCGCGAACACTCCCGTCAGGACGACCACGACCGAGCCGCCGGCCGCGAGGTCGTAGGCGTACGACACATAGAGCCCGGCCACACTCCCGGCGCAGCCGATCGCCGACGCCAGCAGGGTCATCGCCCACAGCCGTTCCGTCAGCATGCGTGCCGTCGCGGCCGGGGTGATGAGCAGGGCCAGGACGAGGATGTTGCCGACGGCCTCCAGCGACATCACGATCGTCGCGGTGACGACGACGTACAGCGTGAGATCCAGTCGCAGTACGGGCAGTCCCGCCGCCCGCGCCGTCTCCCGGTCGAGCGAAACGGCGACCAGTTCCTTGCGCAGTGCCAGCACCAGCGCGACGAGCACCGCGCCGATCCCGGCCACGGTCCACACGTCGCCCGAACTCACCGCCAGCACCTGGCCGAAGAGGAACGACGACAGGTCCGTCGTCCAACTGTCCCTCGTCGATACGAGGACGATGCCGAGCCCGAACGCGAACGCGAAGAAGACGCCGATGACGGTGTCCTCCTTGAGGCGCCGGTTCTGCGAGACGACCGCGATGAGCACGGCCGTGGTGATCCCGGCGGCGGCCCCGCCGAGCAGCAGACTGCCGTTGAACGCGTACGCGAGTGCCACCCCCGGAAACGCGGAGTGCGCCACCGCGTCGCCGATGAAGGCCATCCCGCGCAGCACCACGAACACACCGACGACACCGCACACCAGTCCGACGACCGCGGCGACCGCGAACGCACGCTGCATGAAGGGGAGTTGCCAGGGCTCCAGCAGAAACTCCATCATGTCGTCACCACCTTGGCGGGGGTGGAAGCGGAGCCGGAACCAGAACCAGAACCGGTGGCGGTGGCGGTGGCGGTGGCGGTGGCGGTGGCGGTGGTCGAGGCTGTCCCGTTGAT
>NZ_LATD01000375.1 GCF_000981895.1 Streptomyces odonnellii
CGGGTCAGGTTCAGGAGGGCACCGGCGCGGGCCTGGTCGGCGGGGTCGGCGAGGGTGAAGCGGCCGACGTGCAGGCGGGTGTGGCCGTACATGACCCCGCCGAGTTCGACGGTCCGCTCGACCTCCATGGCCCAGGCGGCGTGCGGGAGTTCGAGCGTCCCGGGCTTGGGCACGGTACGCGCGCTCCACCCGACGGAGATCAGCCAGCACGCCTCGGCGAACCCCTCGGTCCCGGTCGACCCGTACATCAGCGCGGGCTGGTGCCGCGCGGCGACGTCCATAAGGCTGAGGTCGGCAACGCCGGGCACGGACACGTACCCGACAAGCGCGGTCTCCCCGTACGCGCCCCGGGTCGTATAGGCGACAACCCCATACCGACCGGGCCACCGCTGCAACAACCGCACCACAGTCACCCTGCCCTCACCGGTCAGCCGCCCCATCACGCCCGCGCTCCCGTCGCCGCTCCTCACCCGACCAGCCCGCCGTTGTCCCCACACCCGGACGACGGATTGGACCCACCGCCGTCGCCGTCCTCAATGTCAGTATTGTCCGGGTCGCCTTGAGGGGCCGCTTCTCGCTTCCAAGTCACCATGAATGGGACGTTAGGGATGTCAACGGCGCGCCCGACGGGCGATTGCTCGCAATTGCGCCGGGGGTTGTGCGGCTTGCCGCGTTCGGGTTACGAGCGCGCCAGCGCGGCCTGCGCACGCGCAAGGAGGCGGTGGGCCGGGGGCCCGTACACCGCCGCGCTGTTCAAGCGATCCCAGATCCGCCCGTACAGCTCGACGTCGTGCGCGGCGTCGAGCCGCAGTTCGACGCTGGCCGTCTCCACGGTCACGCGCCGCTCGTCGAGGATCCAGAAGCCGTGCTTCGCCGTGGAGGTCATGGGGGCGCCGAGGGGGATGATGCCCAGCTCGATGTTGTCGCGGCCGATCAGCCCGGCCAGGCGGTCGACCTGTGCTGCCATCGTGTCGCGCGGGCACAGCAGAACGTGCAGCGCGGCCTCCCAGAGCAGGACGCGGAACGTCTTCCCCGGCTCGTAGAGCACGTCCTGCCGCTTCATGCGCGCGCGGACGGCGTCCTCGGTGTCGCGCGGGGAACGGTGTTCCGTCGCGCTGTGCAGGAAGACATGGCGGGCGTAGTCCGGCGTCTGGAACAGGCCAGGGACGACCCCGGCCTCGTACCCGCGCCAGGTCGTCGTCGCGCGCTGTTCGGCGCCGATGCGGTCCTGGATCGCGCGGTGGCCGGCGGTGAGCTGGCGCCGCCAGGACTGGTGCTGGAGCTCCAGGTTGCGGAGGCGGGCCAGCAGGTCGGCGGTGGCGTGCGGCGCGGCGACGGCCAGCGCCCAGGCTTCGAGGTCGGCCGCGGCGGCGGTCTGCTTGCCGTTCTCCAGGCGGGAGATCTTGGATGGCTGCCAGCCCAGCAGGAGCGCGAGCTGTCTGCCGTTGAGCCCGGCATCGGTGCGCAGCTCACGCAGCCGCGCACCGAGGGCGATCCTGGCGCTCTGGAAGTCCGTGCTCACATGGCCGACGGTACCCGGGCCTGGAAGTCGGCCGTGGCGATCGCGAAGTGCCAGGCGGCATCGCGCACTTGGCAGGCGCGGACGACTTCCGCCGGGTCCTCGATGACGTGCACGCCTTGCGTCTCGCCGTCGGGGTTGAAGTCGAACTTCACGACGGTCCGGGAGTCGAACAGCCAGAAGTCGTAGTCCGGCAGACCGTGCCGGACAGCGTCGGCGCGGTAGAGGTTACGGATGTCCTCCCCGGCCTCGACGTTCCCGAGCCCGCTGGCGAGAAGAAACCGCTGCCCGTCGGTGGGCGGATCGTCGACGAGCCGTACGCGCTCGAACCGCTTACCGGCCTCGGCGGCGCGGCGGACCATGGCGTGCCAGGGGTGGTGCGGCTCGTACCCGAGACGCTCGCCCGCGACCCAGCGCGGCCACTTCTTGCCCGCGCGGTCGCTGGCGTAGCCGCGCTGGGTTTCGAGGCGCCAGGCGGTGTGTTCGAAGTCCTCGAAGAGGTGGGTGATGTCCTCGAAGGGGATCAGATCAGTCACGGGTCTACTCCTTGGGGGCGAAGCGGGTGAGCAACTCGCGCGGGACCACGACGAAGGTCTCCGAATCCTTGACGTCGCGGAGCTGTTTCAGGTGCTCGGGATCGGTGAGCCGCTCGCCCTGGACGACGATGTCGCCGGTCTCCGCCACCTCGTAGAGGGTGGGGCATTCGCCGACTTCGGAGGTCGTGCCTAAGAACCTGAGTGTCATGCGGTCCTCCATTCTGGCTGGTTGACACCAGAATGCGGTGCCTGCCTGCGGTGCGGCTGCCGATTGCGCGGAATTGCGCGGGCGCGGGCGGTGCGGGGCGGTGCGTGCAACGCGGTGTGTGCCGGGGGCGCTTGGCCGGGGGCGGCGGCCCGTGGGCTGGCGGCGATCACTCGTTCGGGGGAGTGCCGCATACCTGGTACCGCATACGGAAAGTCACTCTCCGTAAAGATGGTGTTGCTTTGCGTGAAGGGGGAGGGTCATGGAACGCCCGCTGGGAGCGCGACCGGCCCTGCCCGCAGGCCGGTTGGTCTGGCGCACGGGCAACATCAAGCGCGTACGCGAAAGGCTGCACATCCTGTGGTGAACCCACGCGCACGATCGAGAGCGACGAGAGCGACCAGGCCTCCGTCCCCCGTACCCGCCCCCGCACGCACTCCCGCAAGGCCCGCCGCCGGCGGTCCGGGAAAGCGGGAGAGTCCGCGTCGGGTGGCCGTCGCGAGCTTTATCGGCAACACCATCGAGCTGTACGACTTCTTCATCTACGGCATGGCCGCGGCGCTCGTCCTCGACGACGTCTTCTTCCCCAACCTCTCCCCCCTCAACTCCACACTCGCGTCGTTCTCCACGTACGCGGTCGCCTTCCTGGCCCGCCCGATCGGCTCGGTCGTCTTCGGGCACTTCGGCGACCGCGTCGGACGCAAGTCCGTCCTGGTCGCCTCGTTGCTGCTGATGGGGCTGTCCACGGTGATGGTGGGGCTGCTGCCCGGCTACGCCACGCTGGGGAGCTGGGCACCCGCGCTGCTCGTGCTGCTCCGCTTCCTCCAGGGGATCGGGATCGGCGGCGAGTGGGGCGGTGCGGTGCTGCTCGCCGTGGAGCACGCGCCCCGCGGGCGGCGCGGGCTGTACGCGGCGTTTCCCCAACTCGGCCCGCCCGTCGGCTTCTCCGCCGCCACCGGCGTCTTCTGGCTGATGTCCGCGTCGCTCGACGAGGCGGCCTTCGCGAGCTGGGGATGGCGCGTTCCGTTCCTGCTGTCCTTCCTGCTGGTCGCGGTCGGACTGGTTGTACGGCTGAAGATCAGCGAGACCCCCGTCTTCGCACGGTCCGTGGCGCACCGGACGACGAGCAGGGCACCCATGGCGGAACTCCTGCGGCGCCATCCGCGCGAACTGCTGCTCGGCGCGGGCGCCATGGCCGTCGTGTACACGCTCTTCTACTCGTCGATGACCTACGGCTTGTCGTACACCACGACGATCCTGGGCATGCCACGCAATACGATGCTGGCGCTGTCGCTGATCGCCTGCCTCTTCCTCGCCACCGCCATCTGGCTCGCCGCCACCCGCTCCGACACGGCCGGCCGGCGGAAACTGGTGCTGACGGGCTGCGGACTGGCCGCGGTCTGGGGCCTGTTGCTGTTCCCGCTGCTCGACACCAGACACCCGGTGGTGATGGCGGTGGCCATGGGCGGCGCGGTGTTCTGCGTGGGTGTGACGTCCGGCCCGATGGGCGCGTTTCTGCCGGAGCTGTTCCCCGCCCGTGTCCGCTACTCGGGCGCGTCCCTCTCGTACAACCTGGGCGGCGTCCTGGGCGGCGCGGTCTCCCCACTGGTCGTGCCACGCCTCCAGTCCGGCTTCGGCTCGGCGTCGGTGGGCTGTTACGTCAGCGCGATGGCCGTGGTCTCGCTGCTGTGCGTGCGCGCGCTTCCGGAGACCCGGGAACGCGAACTGGACTAGGTCCGGACAGGGGCCAGGGCCTCTCGCTCGGCGTATGTCTGCAAGTCCTGGGTGAACCCGGACAGCGCGGGCCGGTCGTACCGCCGGGGCCGTCCCGTACCGCCAGGGGCGGCCCCCTCAGATCACCGGCGGGCGCCCGAGCGCGGTCATCCGGCCCACCGTCCGCCAGCGGATCGGGCGGCGGGTGCCGCAGGCCGTGCGGATTCCCTCGTAGAAGCCGCCGAACCACGCCCGCAGGCCGCTCGCCGAACGGGTACGGGCCACCGTCAGCAGGATCCAGTTGCCCAGATAGACCGGGACCAGCGGGGCCGGGAGATGGCGGCGGGCGAGCCAGACGCGGTTGCGGGCGGTCATCCGGTAGAACTCCGCGTGCCGCGCGGGCGAGGTGCGCGGGTGCTGGAGGACCAGTTCCGGTTCGTACCGGATCGTCCAGCCCGCGTCCAGCGCCCGCCACGCCAGATCGGTCTCCTCGTGCGTGAAGAAGAACTGATCCGGCCAGCCGCCGATCTCGTCCAGCATCCGCATGGACAGCGCGTGACCCCCGCCCAGGAACGTGGTCACCTCCCCGCCCCGCATCGGATCGTCCACCCGCAGCCGCGGTACGTGCCGCCGCGCCGTGAACCCCGTCTCGTCGGCGATCCGGAAGCTGATGACGCCGAGCCGCGCGTCCGCCTCGTACAGATCGGCGACCCGTGAGATCACATCGGCCTCGATGAGCAGGCCGTCGTCGTCCAGGTCCACCAGTACGTCCACGTCCCCGGCCGCGCGCAGCTCGCGCAGGGCGACATTGCGCCCGCCGGACACCCCGAGATTCCGCTCCAGCTCGATCCCGACGACCCCGGCGGGCAGCTCGGGCAGCGGTGCGCCATTGCCGACGACCACGATCCGCGCGGCGGGCTCCCGCTGCTTGGCCACGGAATCGAGCAGGGCCCGCAGCTCCACAGGCCGGGTTCCCATGGTCAGCACGGCCACACCCACGCGCGGTCGGGACACGTCCGGATCACCCAGCTCTCGGTCGACGGCGGAAACAGCGCACAAGCGGAACAGCAGAAACGGCGGAACAGCGGACAAGCGGAAACAGCGCACAAGCGGTACGGCGGAACAGCGGGCACAGCGGTACGGCGGAACTCGATGCTAACCGCCGATGGACACTCAGCGGCCACTGCAAGGTATCCCGTGCGATGTCGTAAGTTCATCTTTGCCTCCGAATGGAGGGATGTTTAGCCCGCTTTAGTGCGATATGACCAGGGCGCGACCGCCCGTAACTCCCGTACGTTCACGGCCCGTCCGCCCCAAGCCCCCATGTCCTGGACCCGGCCCCTGTGGGAGACTGCTCCTATGGCGCTGGTGTTCGGTGGTGGGGTGTGAGCGAACCGCGTTCTGCGCCTACCATCGGACAGATCGTCCTCAGCAGACAGTTGCAGACCCTCCGTGAGCAGGCGGGTCTCACGCGTGACCAGGCCGCAAAACTGCTGCATGTGACCGCCGCGACCATACGGCGTATGGAGATGTCCGAGGTCGGGCTCAAGATCCCGTACGTCGAGATCCTGCTGTCCGCGTACGGCCTCACGGACACCGAGCGCGCCGAATTCGTCCGGCTCACCGAGGAAGCCGTGAAGCCCGGCTGGTGGCAGCGGTTCTACGACGTGCTGCCGGACTGGTTCGGCGGCTATGTGAGCCTTGAGGGAGCGGCGAAGACCATCCGCTGCTACGAACCGCATTTCGTACCGGGGCTGCTCCAGACGGAGGACTACGCGCGTTACGTGCTGAAGTTCGGCGAGGTCGGACGGTCCGATCCGGCGCGCGTCGAGCGACGTGTCGCGCTGCGGCTGGAGCGGCAGAAGCTGCTCACGCGCGCGGAGTCGCCACCGGTCTTCTGGGTCGTCATGGACGAGACCGTGCTGCACCGGCCGGTCGGGTCGTCCGAGGTGATGCGCGGCCAGATAGACCACCTGCTGGCGATGGCCGACCTGCCCAATGTGACCATCCAGATAGCCGAGTTCGCATCCGGGCACCACCCCGGCACGTACAGCCCGTTCGTCCTCTTCCGCTTCGCGATACCCGAGGTGCCGGACATCGTCTACATCGAGTATCTGACCGGCGCGCTGTATCTCGACAACGCCGGCGAACTGTCCGAGCACAAGGAAGCGATGGACCGGATGGTCGCGCACGCGGAGTCCGCGGGGCGGACGAAGGAGATCCTGGCGCGTTTCCGCAAGGAGATGTGGGGACTGTGACGTATCCCCCTTGCCCCGCCACGCCCTCTTGCCCTGCCGTGCCCCCGTGCCTCC
>NZ_LATD01000376.1 GCF_000981895.1 Streptomyces odonnellii
GCCCCCCACCGAGGCCCTCCGCACTCGGCCGACCGGCGCCTCCGCCGGGCCCCGCCCGCCGCATCCCGTACGACGGACGGCGCCCGCGTGCCCGGCCCGCTCGCCCTGCCGCTCGGCCGGCTCGCCCTGCTGCCTGGCCGGCTCGCCCGGCCTACTCGCCGGGGTGGGCGAGTTCGATGTCGTAGCCGTCGAGCCCGCGCCCGGTCACGGTCAGCGCGCCGGCCACCGGCGGGTAGCCGGTCGCGATGACCGTGTACTCGCCCGCGTCCAGGTCGGCGAAGGCGTACGCCCCGTCGTCCCCGGTCGTCGCGGTGGCGACGACATTGCCGGCCGCGTCGACCAGCGTCACCCGGGCGTCGGGCGCGGGCCGCCGGTCGGCGCCGGCCCTGACCGTGCCCTGGACGGTGGCGCCGGACTGGAGGAGCGCCTCGATACGGGTCACTCCCTGGCCGCCGATCTCCACGGGCAGGGCCAGTGGCCGGAAGCCGGTGGCGTTCACCGCGAGGGTCACCGAGCCGGGCACCAGCTCGCCGAACGCGAAGTCGCCCTGTTCCGTGGACTTTCCGGTGGCCAGCACATCGCCGCGCACATCGGTCACGATCACCATCGCGCCCTCGACCGGCAGCCCGCCGTCCGCGGCCCGTACGGACCCGGCGAGGCCGCTCGTACCGGAGAGCAGGATGTCGTACGCCAGCGGGTCGTCGCCGACGACGACCGTGGACGCCTGCGGCTGGAAGCCGTCGGCGGAGGCGATCAGGACGTACGAGCCGGGGCCCGGGGCGTCCAGGACGTAGCCGCCGTCGGGCTGGGCGACCGAGCGGGCGAGCTGGCGTCCGCCCAGGGAGATCAGGGTGACGGCCGCGCCGGGCACCGCGGCGGCCTCGGCACCGCGCACCACGCCCCGTACGGCGGTCCCGTACACCGGCGCGGACACGGCCGCCGCGGGCGCGCCGGCCTGCGCGGGTATCGCGGCGGTCACGGGGGCGGCGGGCGCACCCACGGCCACCGGAGCCTCGACCGCCACAGGAGCACCGGCGGACACGGCAGCCACAGCAGCACCGGCCGTCCCCGGCGCCTCAGCCGCCGCGGAAGCCGCAGCCGCCTCGCCGCCCGACCGTGTCTTCAGCGCGACCTCCTTGATGAACAGCGTCAGCAGCAGCGCGACCAGCGCCGCCGGTGCCGAGTACAGGAAGACATCGCCGACGCCGTGCCCGTACGCCGCCTCCATGACGCCGCGCAGCGGGCCGGGCAGCGTGTCCAGATTCGGGATGGCGCCGCCGCCCGTACCGCCGTGGCCGAGCGCCGCGCCCTGCGGGCCGAGGTCGGCCAGACCGTCCTTGACGTAGTGGGTGACCCGGTTGCCGAGCACCGCGCCGAGCGCCGAGACACCGACCGCACCGCCGAGCGAGCGGAAGAAGGTGACGACGGAGCTGGCGGCGCCGAGGTCCTGCGGGTCGACCTGGTTCTGTGTGCACAGGACCAGGTTCTGCATCATCATGCCGACGCCGAGGCCCATCAGCGCCATGTAGACGGCCATGTGCCAGTACGGGGTGTCGACCCGGATCGTGCCCAGCAGCCCGAGCCCCGCGGTCACCAGCACACCACCGCTGACCAGCCAGGCCTTCCAGCGGCCCGTCTTGGTGATGACCATGCCCGAGACGGTGGACGAGATGAACAGACCGCCGATCATCGGGATGGTCATCACCCCGGACATCGTCGGTGACTTGTCGCGCGCGAGCTGGAAGTACTGGCTGAAGAAGACCGTGCCCGCGAACATCGCGATACCGACGAAGAGCGAGGCCAGCGAGGCCAGCGTGATCGTACGGTTGCGGAAGAGGCGCAGCGGGACGATCGGCTCGCTCGCCTTCGACTCGATGAGGACGAAGAGCAGGCCGAGTACGACCGAGCCGCCGACCATGGCGTAGGTCTGCCAGGAGATCCAGTCGTACTTGTTGCCGGCGAAGGTGACCCAGACCAGCAGCAGCGAGACGGCCGCGCTGATGAAGAAGGCACCGGCCCAGTCGACCTTGACCTGGCGCTTGACGACCGGGAGCTTCAGGGTCTTCTGGAGCACGATCAGCGCGATGACGGCGAAGGGCACGCCGACGTAGAAGCACCAGCGCCAGCCCATCCACGGGGTGTCGGTGATGACACCGCCGAGGAGCGGGCCGCCGACGGTGGCGACGGCGAAGGTCGCGCCGAGGTAGCCGCTGTAGCGGCCCCGCTCGCGCGGCGCGATCATCGCGGCCATCACGATCTGGGCGAGGGCGGAGAGCCCGCCGACCCCGATCCCCTGGACCACCCGGCAGGCGATCAGGGTTCCGGTGTTCTGCGAGAGACCGGCCACGACCGAGCCCGCGACATAGATGACCAGGGCTATCTGGACCAGGAGCTTCTTGCTGAAGAGGTCGGAGAGCTTGCCCCAGAGCGGGGTGGTCGCCGTCATCGCGAGCAGCGACGCGGTCACCACCCAGGTGTAGGCGCTCTGCCCGCCGCCGAGGTCGGAGATGATCTCGGGGAGGGCGTTGGAGACGATCGTCGACGAGAGGATCGCGACGAACATGCCCAGAAGCAGCCCGGAGAGGGCTTCCATGATCTGACGGTGTGTCATCGGGGTGCCGGGTGCGACGGGCGCGGCGGCGGGGCCGCCTCCATGCTTGGCGTGGCCGCCCCGCACACCCGCTGGTGTGGTCGTAGCCATTGGATTCCTTGCCTTACGTCGTTACGTCTCTTGCCGTACGGCCGTGTCGTGCCGTACGGGCGCTTCCTGCCGCAGGGCCGCGTGCTGCCGGACCGGGGGTGGGGGTGTCAGGGCGTACGAGCCTTCGAGACGCCGGTCCCTGCGGTCGTCGAAGCAGCGGCGCAGCCGGTCGAGCAGCGCGCTGAGCTGCCCGACCTCCTCGTCGGTCCAGTCGTCGAGCGTGCGGGCGAACATCTCGGTCGTCCGCCGGGCCAGCTCATCGAGCAGGTCCTGTCCCGCGGGGGTCAGCCGCAGGATGCGCGAGCGCTTGTCGTCGGGGTCCGGGGACCGTTCGATCCAGCCGCGCTCCGCGGCATGGGCGACATGTCTGCTGGTCACGGACATGTCGACGGAGAGCAGCTCTGAGAGGCGGCTCATCCGCATCTCGCCATGCCGGTCCAGCATGGTCAGCACGGTGGCGGAGCCGCCCGGGCAGTCGGCAGGCAGGATGCGTTCCAGGCCGCGCTTGACGGCGCCGACGGCGCTGAGCTGCCGGGCCAGTTCCGCGTACTGACTCTGTGCGGCCATGGGACCCTCCCGATACCTTGTTGCTTGGGGCAACCATGCAACCATAGAAGTCATTGGTTGCTACAGGCAAGCTAAATCAGGCGGAGTGGGGGTAAAGGAACCGGAAAGGCTTCGCATGGTCCGGGTCAACGTCCTGCGTGGCGGCAGGTCGGGCGGGTGGCGGCGGACCTGGGGACGGGCCCGGGGTTGGGCGGGGACCCGGCGTTCGCTAGGGTCCTGGCGTATGGCACACAACCCCCATGCCCCACAGGGCCCCGAGGGCACTCCCGACCCCGCGGGCAGCACTCAGATGTTCCGTGCGTTCGTCGACGACGGCGAGCCGCAGCGCAGGCAGGCGGCGCCCCAGCAGCAGGGCGGGCCGAAGACCGGAGTGATCGTCGGCGTCGTCGCGGTGGTCGTGGTCCTGGCCGTCGTGGCCTGGCTGGCCTTCGGCTGACCGTACCGGCCGTACGCGCTGACGCCGGCCGTACGGGCTCAGCCGACCGTCGGCCGTACGTGCGCACGCCGGTCGTACCGGCCGTTCTCGACCCTTACGTACGGTACGGCCGCGGCCGTACCGTCCACCGGACCGGAACCCCGCCCGCGAGCTTCACCCGGAGCCTGCTCCGGAGCGTCGTCCAGCATGCCGGACGAAGGGCGGGGTCCCCGAACCTCAATCCGAGATGAGCCCCTCGCGCAACTGCGCGAGCGTGCGGGTCAGCAGGCGCGAGACATGCATCTGCGAGATGCCGACCTCTTCGCCGATCTGCGACTGCGTCATGTTCGCGAAGAACCGGAGCATGATGATCTGCCGCTCGCGGGGCGGCAGTTTGGCGAGCAGCGGCTTGAGCGACTCGCGGTACTCCACGCCCTCCAGCGCCATGTCCTCGTACCCGAGCCGGTCCGCGAGCGAGCCCTCGCCGCCGTCGTCCTCGGGGGAGGGCGAGTCCAGCGAGGACGCCGTGTACGCGTTGCCGACGGCGAGGCCGTCGACGACATCCTCCTCCGACACCCCCAGCACGGCGGCGAGTTCGGGCACGGTCGGCGAGCGGTCCAGCTTCTGCGCCAGCTCGTCGCTGGCCTTGGTCAGCGCGAGCCGCAGCTCCTGGAGCCGGCGCGGCACCCGCACCGACCAGGAGGTGTCCCTGAAGAAGCGTTTGATCTCACCGACGACCGTCGGCATCGCGAACGTCGGGAATTCCACGCCCCGTTCGCAGTCGAACCGGTCGATCGCCTTGATCAGGCCGATCGTGCCGACCTGGACGATGTCCTCCATCGGCTCGTTGCGACTGCGGAACCGCGCCGCCGCGTACCGCACCAGCGGCAGGTTCAGCTCGATGAGGGTGTCGCGTACATAGGTGCGCTCCGGGCTGTCCTGGTCGAGTACGGCGAGCCGCAGGAACAGGGAGCGGGACAGAGTGCGGGTGTCGATGGCTTCCGGCTGGGACACACGCGGCTGTGCCACGTGGTCGAGAGCATCGGTCACGGGAGCGCTCTTCGTGAGCGTGAGCACCTTCGAGCTGCCCTGTTCTACGGACATGCCACCCCCTTGAGGTCGCGGACGGTCGCGTCGGCCGCTCCCGTCGGAGGAACGCAGCCTCCACCTGAATACCGGCGGTGCGACTGCGGCAAACGCGGTTCCAGCAGAATGTCACATGTCGGCAACACGCTGTAGTGACTTGTCGACAAGTATGGGGTGGATCCACCCGGGAAAGAGGGGGTTTGCAGCTTTTGGTGCGAGGAGAAGAAGCTGTGCGGGTCTACCCGCGTGGGTTATGCCTCGATCCGATTTGCGGACCGCAGTCGGGCAAAGCTCCTGGCCAGCAGCCGTGACACATGCATCTGGGAGACGCCCAGCTCCTGGCTGATCTGGGACTGCGTCAGATTGTTGTAGTAGCGCAGCATCAGGATTCGCTGTTCGCGCTCGGGAAGCTGTACGAGGAGATGGCGGACCAGATCGCGGTGTTCGACGCCGGCGAGCGCGGGGTCCTCGTACCCGAGCCGGTCGAGCAGTCCCGGCAGCCCGTCGCCCTCCTGGGCGGCCTCCAGTGAGGTCGCGTGGTACGAACGGCCGGCCTCGATACAGGCCAGCACCTCGTCCTCGGAGATCTTCAGCCGCTCGGCGATCTCGGCGGTGGTCGGGGAGCGGCCGTGAGCCGTCGTCAGGTCCTCGGTCGCGCCGGTCACCTGGACCCACAGCTCATGGAGCCGGCGCGGCACATGCACGGTCCGTACGTTGTCGCGGAAGTACCGTTTGATCTCGCCGACGACGGTCGGCATCGCGAAGGTCGGGAACTGCACCCCGCGGTCCGGGTCGAACCGGTCGATCGCGTTGATCAGGCCGATCGTGCCGACCTGGACGACATCCTCCATCGGCTCGTTGCGGCTGCGGAAGCGGGCGGCGGCATAGCGGACGAGGGGCAGATTGGCCTCGATGAGCGCCCCGCGCACCCGGGTGTGTTCCTCGCTGCCCGGCTCCAGTTCCTTGAGCTGGGCGAAGAGCACCTGTGTCAGGGCCCTGGTGTCGGCACCCCGGCTCTGCGCCGCGGGGCGTGGCTCGGTCTCGGTCTGGGGCGGCACTTGAGGCGCAGTACTGGCCGTCACGGTCACGCCACCCCTTTGCGGTCGACTGCGTCAACTCATCCGGCAAAAGCGGTCATAGCATCACAAGACATGTCCACTGTGTGCAAGCACCGGATAAAACCGTGTTGACGGTAAGTTGGGGCAATAAACCCAAAAACCCCACACCTCAAGGGTGCGGGGTACGGGGCCGCCAGGGGCGGCCGACTCGGGGCCGGCTCAGAACTCGTAGTCGGCGATCACCCAGGTGGCGAATTCCCGCCACTGGCCGACCCCCGCCTGATGGGCCGGGTGGTCCAGATAACGCTGGAGCGCATCCCGGTCGGAGACCGCCGAGTTGATGGCGAAGTCATAAGCGATCGGCCGGTCGCTGATGTTCCAGCCGCACTCCCAGAACTCCAGCTCGGGGATCTGCGTACCGAGCCGCTCGAAGGCCTGCGCACCGGCGGTCACCCGCGGCTCGTCACGCGAGACGCCCTCGTTGAGCTTGAAGAGGACCAGGTGGCGGATCAAGATCACTCCTTGGGGGACGGCTAATTGATGAGTTCGGTCATGAACTGGCCAACACCCTGGGCGGCGCTCGAAATGCCTTCGAACCCCACCTGGACGAGATCGGCGGCCCGGGCCGGGGATGTGATGATCGTGTACAGCACGAATACGGCCAGCGCGTAGAGCACGATCCTTCTCGCTTGCCCCATGGGCCGCTTCCTCCCCTGCTGTGCCCAGTGCGATCGCGCGAGAGTCTAACCGTATGAACGCCGACCCCCACCGCCCGGACCCGTACCCACCCGGAAAGGCCCCGGCACGCAGCGCGGTCCACGCCCTGGGCCGGCACCGGCACGGCGGGCGCGGGGCCGGCGCCTGGTGGCCTGGCTGGGGTGGAGCCGTGCGAGCGAACGCGGGTGGCGGATCCCGCCGTGGGGAGGCGCAACGTGCCTCGAGTGCCGGACAGTTGTGCTCCGTGGGCTTCCGCCGACTCGTGTGTCGTACGCAAAACACCCCCCTGGCTTGCGTTTCCGCAGGTCAGGAGGGTGTGAGAGCGGTAGCGGAGGGATTTGAACCCTCGGTGAGTTTCCCCACACTCGCTTTCGAGGCGAGCTCCTTCGGCCGCTCGGACACGCTACCGAGAGAGAGCTTAGCCCACAGAGGGCCAAGGTTCGAAATCGGTATCGCGGTACGGGGATCGGAGCCGCGTGAGACGGGGCGGGGCGGCCGGGGCGTGGGCGGGCGGTGGGGTCAGCGGTTGCGGAAGAAGGTGGTCAGCAGGGCGGAGCACTCGTCGGCGAGCACTCCCTGGATCACTTCGGGGCGGTGGTTGAGGCGTCTGTCCCGTACGACGTCCCAGAGCGAGCCGGCCGCGCCGGCCTTCTCGTCGCGCGCGCCGAACACCACCCGGTCCACCCTGGCCAGCACGAGCGCGCCCGCGCACATCGTGCAGGGCTCCAGGGTCACCACCAGCGTGCAGCCGGTCAGCCGCCAGGAACCGACCTTCCCGGCCGCCCTGCGGATCGCCAGGATCTCCGCATGGCCGGTCGGGTCGCCGGTCGCCTCGCGTTCGTTGTGGCCGGCGCCGAGCACCGTACCGTTCGGGGACAGCACAACAGCGCCGACCGGCACATCACCGGAGCGGGCCGCCCGTGCCGCCTCGTCCAGGGCGAGGCGCATGGACGCCCGCCACGGATCGCGTACGGGATCGCTCACCGGGTCCGGGGAGCCGGACACCGGTCCTGACACCGGGCCGTACCCGGTCACTAGCGGACGGTCTCCAGCACTTCGGCGGCTCCCAGAGCCTCCGCGATCTCGGCCATCGCGTCCGAATCAAGCGCCAGCAGATCCGCCTCGGACAGGCCGAGGTCGCTCAGAATCTCACGGTCGCCGACGGCACCCGCCGGCACGGTCTCCCCGTCGGTCACGGGGCTGTCGTCGTTGTCGTCGTACTCGTCGTCCTTGTCGTCTTGGTCCTGCGCTTCCGGCTCGCCGTCCTCCGTACCGTCGAGGTCCAGCGCGTCCAGGTCGTCGGCGGGGTCGTCGTCATCCCTGCCGAGCAGTTCATCAATGAGGATCTCCCCGTACGAGGAGCGTGCGGCCGCGGCCGCGTCGGAGACATAGATACGAGGGTCTTCCTCGCCCTCCACACGGACGATGCCGAACCACGCATCCTCCTGTTCGATGAAGACGAGCACCGTGTCCTCGTCCACCGAGGCTTCGCGGGCCAAGTCGGTGAGATCCGACAGGGTCTCCACATCGTCGAGCTCTGTATCGCTCGCTTCCCACCCGTCTTCGGTGCGCGCGAGCAGTGCGGCGAAGTACACCGTGACTCTCCCACTGGTCAGAGGTGTGACGATCCGGCGGTGCGCTGCTCTGCCCCGCCTACTCGGAATCGTGGCAGAAACGAGAGCTTCGCGAGAGGTCTTCCACCGTTGCGTCGTCAGCCCATTTTATTAGGACCCTGTTGGTCCCCCTGCACGCGGCCCGCACATCGGCGCGCACGCCACCCGCCCGGACCGGCGTGGCTCCTCCCTGCCTACCAGCGAAAGGTGCGCATCCGCATCTGCTGGCGCATCCGCGCGGCGCGGGCCGTGCGGGGCTTGACGCGCTCACGAAGGGCCTTGGCCTCGTTCAGCTCGCGCAGGAACTGGGCGCGGCGCCGCCGCCGCTCGCTCTCGTACGTGTCGGGGCCGGAAGGGTCCGGCTCCCCGGGCTGATCCGGCTCCCCGGGCTGGTCCCGTTCCTCAGGCTGGTCCCGCTCCGTAGGCTGATTCCGCGCCGTAGGCTGATCCGGCTCTTCGGCCGGCTCCGTGTCTGTCGGCTGCTTCTGTTCCTGCCTCTGCTGATCCCCGTCCGGCATCGACGCCTCCCCGCCCCAGACCGTGGTTCCACCCGTTGCCTCTTCCCTCGCGAGCGGGGGTTGATGCCCGGGCCTTGGTGGCAGCGCGTAGGGCCTTGGCCCCCGGTTACTGTGTCGCCATGCGGATTCATGTCGTCGACCACCCGCTGGTGGCGCACAAACTCACCACGCTGCGCGACCGGCGCACCGATTCCCCGACCTTCCGGCGGCTCGCCGACGAGCTGGTGACCCTGCTCGCGTACGAGGCGACCCGGGACGTACGGACCGAGCAGGTCGACATCGAGACCCCGGTGACGGGCACCACAGGGGTACGGCTCTCCCACCCGCGTCCGCTGGTCGTCCCGATCCTGCGGGCCGGGCTCGGCATGCTGGACGGGATGGTGCGGCTGCTGCCGACCGCCGAGGTGGGCTTCCTCGGGATGATCCGCGACGAGGAGACCCTCCAGGCGTCCACCTACGCGAGCCGGATGCCCGAGGACCTCTCCGGCCGCCAGGTGTATGTCCTGGACCCGATGCTGGCGACCGGCGGCACGCTGGTGGCGGCGATCCGTGAGCTGATCAAGCGGGGTGCGGACGATGTGACGGCCGTGGTGCTGCTCGCGGCGCCCGAGGGCGTCGAGGTGATGGAACGGGAGCTGGCGGGCACGCCGGTGACGGTCGTGGCCGCGGCGGTCGACCAGCGGCTGAACGACCAGGGCTACATCATGCCGGGGCTGGGCGACGCGGGCGACCGGATGTACGGGACGGCCGGCCTCTAGGCCCTGTCCGGGCGCGGGACCTCCGGCCTTTCGTACGTACGAGGTCCTCGTCGGCCTGCTCAGGGGCCGGCGGGCCGTCCCGTACTCCCCCGGCCCTTGCCGTCCCGCCGTAGCGTCGCCCCCGTCACTCCTCCTGCGGTTCGGCGGCTGACTCGTCCTGCGGTTGGGCGGCGGACTCGCCCAGTGGTTCGGCGGCGGGCTCGCCCTGCGGTTGGGCGGCGGGCTCGCCCTGCGGTTGGGCCTCGCCCTGCGGTTCGGCGGCGGGCTCGGCCGCGGGCTTCCCGGGCTCCTTGGGGGCGGTGTCCTCGCAGCCCGGCTCGGTCTTCGCGCTCGCCAGGACCGCCAGTTCCTGGTCGGCCGCCTTCAGGTCGTTCAGCGCGGTGAAGCCCGTACCGATGAACAGATCGACGTCTGGGGTCTTCCGGGCGTCGGCCTGCGGCGTGGCGCCCTTCAGATGGGTGGCCAGTACGGTGAGCGCGTCGTTCGAGACGGTCGGGGAGCCCAGCAGTATCCCGGCGCCCGTGATCTTCTTGTCGTACTGGGCCGGGGCGTTGCCCACCTTGCCGATGCGGAATCCGCGCTTCTTCAGCTCGTCGGCGGTCGTCTTGGCCAGACCGCCGCGCGGTGTCGCGTTGTACACGTTGACCGTGATCTGGCCGGGCTTGGGAAGCGCGAGGGCCGACGCGGAGGTTTCGGGTTCGCAGCCCGCCTTCCGGCCAGCGGCGTGCTTCTTGGCGTTGCCCGAGAAGACATCGATGAGCTGAGTGGTCCCCCAGCCTGCCAGTCCGAGGGCGACGAGGGCGGAGGTACCCGCGAGCAGCAGCCTGCGACGGCGTCGGGGGCGGCGCATCCGGGGATATTTGTCACCCGTGATGCGGTACTTACCGCCCAGGCCAGGGGGAGTGAGCATGCTCATGAGCGCAGCGTAGTGCGCGCCCATGGCCAGGTCCTATTAAACGATCAATGGGTTGGGCTGTCCGGAGCGGGAAAGGCCCCGAAAGGCGCAGTCCGCACCCGATCGGACCCGCGTCAGCCCAGGTCCAGCTCCAGCACACGCGCGTGCAGCACCTGGCGCTGCTGGAGCGCGGCGCGGACGGCGCGGTGCAGCCCGTCCTCCAGATAGAGATCGCCCTGCCACTTCACGACATGCGCGAACAGGTCTCCGTAGAAGGTGGAGTCCTCGGCGAGCAGCGTCTCCAGGTCCAGCTGGCCCTTGGTGGTCACGAGCTGATCGAGGCGGACCGGGCGCGGCGCGACATCCGCCCACTGCCGGGTGCTTTCCCGGCCGTGGTCGGGATACGGCCGCCCGTTACCGATGCGCTTGAAGATCACACGGAAAGCCTACCGGGCGACCGGCTCCGGGCGCAGCCATGGCGCAGGGTGACAAAGGTGGCATTCCGTATCGGATCGGGAGTGAAATGTGGGCGGAAGGCCGCTGCCGGGCCGTGGACCGGGTGCGGCGGCCGGGTGTGGCGTGCTGTGGACACCGGGCTCCGGTGTCCACAGCACGCGCTTCAGCGGTCGATCACGCGATGGGGGTGTGGCCGCGGGCCGGCAGGGGGCCGCCGACCGTGAAGCGGGCCGGGGCCGTCGTCTGCTTCG
>NZ_LATD01000377.1 GCF_000981895.1 Streptomyces odonnellii
GACAGGGGTGAGAACGGGGATGGGCCCCGGGGTCGCCGGGGCCCATCTCACTGCGTGGGTCTGTCACTTGGTGTCAGGCATCCTTCGCGCGTCAGCGCACTCGCCGTGCGCTGAACTGGTCCACCCAGTACTTCGTACGGTCGAGATAGGCGTTCTCGGCGTTGGCGCCGGTCCTGCCGTACGCGCCCGAGAAGGTCTGGTAGCCGAAGCCGCCGGGCGGTGCGGACGAGGCCGGCTCGATGGAGCTGCCCTCGTGCCACTCGTTGAAGGAGGTGACGGAGACCCAGGTGGGCGATCCGCCGATGGCGGTGTCGAGCGCGTTGTTCCACTCCTTGTCGTACGTGGCGCCGTTGGCCCTGCCGAGGGTGGGCGTGGTGTTGCCCGGTACCGCGCGGTCGTCGATGTAGCCGGGGGCGACCGAGGGGGCCCAGATCAGTCCGTTCGCGCGCGCGTAGTCTCCGGCCTGCTTCCAGCCGGGGGCCGTGGCGCCCGCGATGCCGTCATAGGTGTAGAGCCCCGAGAAGTGCGCGATCTTGCTGGTGTCGGTGGTCTGTGCCAGGACCGAGTTGGTCCGGGTGACCTGGTCGAGCGCCGTCCAGTCCGTGATCCTCAGGCTCTCGAAGATGTAGAACGCGGGGCGGTTGTTGTGTTCGGCGTCGCGGTAGTAGGCGGGGTGGCTGCCGTAAGTGGCGTTGAGATACTGGATGTCGGACACCACCGAGGCCGCGGTGCGGCCCGAGTAGGGTTCGATGTGCCAGGCCACCTTGATGCCTTCGCGCTGGGCCGCGTCGAGAACGCCCCTGGCGAGGGTGTCCTCGTAACCGCCCCTGCCCCACCAGCTGTAGACGATCACGCCGGCGCCGGACTGCTTGACCCACTTCATGTGCTGGGCGACGGCTCCGGTGTAGTCGCCGGAGTCGTACGCGCCGAGCTTCGGGTAGAGGTCGGCGCCGATGTCCTGCGGCGGGGTGCGGCCGCCCTGCTGCCAGTGGCGGTAGCTGCCGTATTTGGCGGGGCTGCCGTACCACGGGTAGTAGAAGAGATGGACGTTGTTCGACAGAGCGGCTTTCGCCGCCGGGGCATCTAACGCCGCCGGCCTGTCCAGCGTGAAGGTGTCGATGTCGAACAGCGAGCCCGCCCCGCCGGTGAAGGTGAGGAAGACCGGTCCGCTGGGCGAGCCGGCCAGCGGCGTGGAGACGGTTCGGAAGTTCTCCCAGCCACCCGTGTTCGGAATGGTCACCGAGCCGAGCACCGTTCCGGTGGCCGAGCCGGACCGCACCTGGAGGGTGCCGCCCGAGCCGCCGGAGGAGACCCTCGCGGTGAAGTTGGTGGCGCCGTTGAGGGGCGCCTGGGAGTAACCGGCCCAGTCGCCGTTCTCGATGTAGCCGAGGGTCCTGCCGCCGCTGGCCGAGGCGTGGTCGGCGGGCTGGACACCGGCCGACGAGGTGTACGCCTCACCCTCGTAGGTCGAGGGGCCGGGGTTGGGGTTGCCGCCGCCCAGCTCCTTGATCCGGATGTTGCGGAAGGACACGTCGTCGCCGGTGCCGTGGTTCTGGATGCCGATGTATCCCTGCTGGAGGGAGCGCACCGGGTCGGTGTTGGTGAAGTCATTGATCTTCACACCGTTGAGGAAGACCTGAAGCCGCTCCCCCTCCACCCGGATCTCGTACGTGTTCCACGCCCCCGGCGGGTTGAGCGCGCCGTCCCGGGCCGCGAGGTCCGCCGACTTGAACCCGTAGATCGAGCCGGTGGTCCTGTCCGGGGTGTCGGTGGCGTCGATCTGGATCTCGTACCCCTGGTTCACCGCCGAGTTGGGGTCGGTGGACGAGGGGAAGCCCACGAACACACCGGAGTTGTCGTCCCCGGGCATCCGCCAGTCCAGCTTCAGGGAGTACGACTTGAACTCCTTGGCCTGGTACCAGTACAGCCCCATGCCGCCCGTGGAGGTGAGGGTGGCGTCGGTGTTGGTGAAGCTGCCGGGGCCCGCCTGCGACCAGCCGGTGGTGGAGCCGTTGTAGAGCGGGGTGTAGCCGGTCTCCGCGCGGCAGTCGGCCTTGGCGAAGCCGGCCGCGTAGCGGATGCCGCCGAGCAGCAGGGAGCGGAAGGCGGGGTCGGCGTACGACTCGGTGGTGTGCCCGAGCCCGGTGTAGAAGGACCGGCCGTTGCCCTGCGGGTGGCACCAGGTGATGGGGTGGTCACCGCTCATCTCCCCGCCGTTGTAGCTGCCCTCGTCCAGGCTCTGGAGCACATGGACGTTGGCACGGGGGTTGGTGCGGTAGTTGTACCACTCGTCGGAGCGCGACCAGGTCTGGCCGAGGTGCGAGGTGGCCGCGTGGGTGCGGTCCTCGGTCTTGAGCGTGGCCTGCTGGATCGCCGGGTGGCTCTTGAACCAGGCGCCGACGATCCCCTCGTACTGCGGCCAGCCGTACTCGGTGTCGGCCGCGGCGTGCACCCCGACATAGCCGCCGCCACCGTCGAGGTACGACTGGAGGGCCGACTGCTGAGTGTCGTTGAGCACGTCGCCGGTGGTGCTGAGGAACACCACCGTCTTGAACTGGGCCAGATTGGCCGTGGTGAAGGCCGCGCTGTCCTCGGTGGCCGTGACCGTGAAGTTGTTGGCCGCGCCGAGGTCACGGATGGCCTGGGTACCCGCCGGGATGGAGTCGTGGCGGAAGCCGGCCGTCTTGGAGAAGACGAGGACCTTGTAGGCCGGGTCGGCGGCCTGCGCGGTCACCGCCGGTGTCAGGAACGCTCCCACGATTGCGAGCGCGACCACGAAGGCCGAGGCAGCCGCCGACGGGAGCCGGCGTAGCTGATGAAACATCACTGTCCCTTTCCCGCTCGTCACTTGGTGAGGGTGAGGGTGTCGATGTCGAACAGGGAGCCGGCGCCACCGGTGAAGCTGAGGAACAGCGCTCCCGAACTGCCGGTACCGGTCAGGGCGGTGGAGACATTGGTGAAGGTCTCCCAGCCGCCGGTCACCGGTACGGCGACCGAGCCGAGCAGTGGTCCGGTGGCCGAGCCGGAGCGGACCTGGATGGTGCCGCCGGCCCCGGCCGAGGAGACCTTCGCGCTGAAGGTCTTGGTCCCGGCGGTGGGGACGTTGGCGTAGCCCGCCCAGTCACCGTTCTCGATGTAGCCGAGCGTCTTGCCGCCGCTGGCCGCGGCGTGGTCGGCGGCCTGGACACCGGCGGACGAGGTGTACGACTCGCCCTCCACCGTCTGTCCGGAGGGGGTGGTGCCGGTGGCGAAGGTGAAGGCGTCGATGTCGAAGAGGTTGCCCTGGCCCGTGGGGCCCTTGAAGACCAGGAACAGTTCCGTGGACGCGGCCGGGGCGTTGGTCAGCGTGGCCGAGACATCGGTGAAGGTCTCCCAGCCGCCGGTCGGCGCCACGGTGGCGGTGCCGAGCAGGGTGCCGGTGGCCGAGCCCGCCCGTACCTCGATGGTGCCGCCGGGTCCGCCGGAGGAGACGCGGGCGGTGAACCTGTTGGCGTTGCCGAGCGCGTAGGGCTTGAAGGAGATCCAGTCGCCGTTGTCGGTGAAGCCGACCGTGGCGCCGCCCTCGGCGTTGCCGTGCGCGGCGACCTGGATGCCGTTCTGGGCGCCGAAGTGCTCGCCCTGGCGGTGGCGGGGCTGGAGGACACGGATGCTGTGCGAGGTCAGTCCGGCGCCGTCGGTGTACTCGGCGTCGAAGACCCCGTAGATGTTGGCGGCGGTGTCGTGCTCGCCGTCGGTCGGGATCGCGATCGTACCGGTGCAGCCGTTCTTCGAGGTGATCGCGTGCCGGTGCTCGTCATGGCCGAGGAGGTAGGTCACCTTGACCTTGGTGCAGTCGATGGCGCCGTCCTCGGGGTCGCTGACGCTGACCGTGAAGGGCACGGTGTCACCGAAGGAGAACAGTTCACCGTCCTTGGGCCCGGTGAGATTGACGGTGGGCGCGGTGTTGCCCGCCGTCACCACCAGGCTCGCGGTGCCGGTCAGCCCCTCGGGGTCCCTGACGGTGAGGGTCGGCCGGAAGGTGCCCGCGGTGGTGTACGTCTTGGTCGGGTTGGCGGCGGTGGAGGTGGTGCCGTCGCCGAAGTTCCAGGAGTACGTCAGCGCCTTGCCCTCGGGGTCTGAGCTGCCCGCCGAGGAGAACTGGACGGTGAGCGGGACGGCTCCCGAGGTCTTGTCGGCGGCCGCGGCGGCGACCGGGTTGCGGTTGCTGCCGCCGATGTACTCGATCCGGTACAGGGCCTGGTTGTTGGCGCCGGTTCCGTAGTCGAGGACGTACAGCGCGCCGTCCGGGCCGAAGGCCTGGTCCATGACCTGGGTACCGGTCCAGGGGAAGCTCTCGATGACACCGGGGGTGCCGTCGGCCTTCACCTCGATGGGCTTGATCCACTTCCGGCCGTACTCGGCGGCGAAGAAGTAACCGTTGAGCGACTGCGGGAACTTCACAGCGGAGTTGAGGTTCGGGTCGTAGCGGTAGACGGGGCCGCCCATGGGCGACTCGGAGCCGCCGCCGAACTCGGGCGGGGAGCCGGCGTCACCGCCGTACTTGATCCAGGCCGGCTTGGCCGCGGGCAGCGTGGCCTGGCCGGTGTTGCGGAAGGAGTTGTTGGCCGGGCCGCCGGCGCAGTTGTACTTCCCAGCGGAGGGACCGCTCGGGAAGGTGTACTCGCCGTAGGTCTCGGCCGCGGTGTTGGTGCCGGTGCAGTACGGCCAGCCGTAGTTGCCCGGCGCGGTGATGCGGTTGAACTCGACCTGGCCGCTGGGGCCGCGCCCGCCGCCGTCGGTGCCTCCGGCGTCGGGGCCGTAGTCACCGAGGTAGACGATGCCGGTGGCCTTGTCGACGGACATCCGGAAGGGGTTGCGGAAGCCCATCGCGTAGATCTCGGGCCGGGTGTTGGCCGTACCGGGGGCGAACAGGTTCCCGGCCGGGACGGTGTAGCCGCCGGCGGCCGTGGGCTTGATCCTGAGGACCTTGCCGCGCAGGTCGTTGGTGTTGCCCGAGGAGCGCTGGGCGTCGAACTGCGGGTTCCGGTCGGTCCGTTCGTCGATCGGCGCGTAGCCGGCCGACTCGAACGGGTTGGTGTCGTCGCCGGTGGTCAGGTACAGGTTCCCGGCGGCGTCGAAGTCGATGTCACCGCCGACGTGGCAGCACTGGCCACGGTCGTTGGGCACTTCGAGGACGACCTTCTCGCTCGTCATGTCGAGGGTGCCGTCGGTCTTCAGGGTGAACCGGGAGAGGTTGAGGTGGCCCTTCCACGGTTCGAAGGAGGCCGCGCTGCCGGTGACGGGCGCGTCGCCGCCGGGGGTGTTCAGCTTGGGCGAGTAGTACAGGTAGATATAGCGGTTCGTGGCGAAGCCGGGGTCGGCGGCTATGCCCTGGAGCCCTTCCTCGTCATGCGTGTAGACGTCCAGCTTGCCGGCCGTCTTGGTGTTGCCGGCGGCGTCCGTGAACCGGACTGTGCCGTCGCGGGCGGTGTGGACGACGGCTCGGTCGGGGAGCACCGCGAGCGACATCGCTTCGCCCAGTTCGGCGCCGCCCAGGGCGAGTTGTACTTGCTGGTAGTCACCCGGCGGAATGACCGCGGGCGCGGCGGGGGCCGCGACGGCTGCCGGGGCACCGGCCGCCGGCACCGCGACGGCGCCGCCGCCGACGATCAGTGCCAACGCGGTGAGCCATCGTGACCAGAGGCGTCGTCTCGGCCTCTGCCCAGACAGCCGTGAAACTTCTGACGGTCCTGACATGGAGCATCCTTCCTGACCTTGGGGGGTTTTGAGTCAGGCGTGAGCGCACGACAGCGGCTGCCGTGTCTCGTGGAAGAACCTGCGCTCTGCGCTCTGGTGATGTCCCGTCACCTGAGCAACAGCCATACCGGTCTGGCGGAACGGATTCGATGCGGCGTCAACGTAATTGCGAGATCTCGGTGGAGTTTTTGCAGCCTGGCAACGGGATCTTAATTTGTCAAGGCAATGTCAAAATCCCGGAACCGGACACCGGCGCGCCCCGCACCGCACACCATGCGCACGTCGTGAAGGCATCGTGAAGTGGCTGATCCACTCATCCGTTGGAAGGAAGGACCCGGTGTCCTCACGGCGCCTGTCGGCGGGGCACCCGCCGACAGGCTTGTATGAGGCGAATGGACCACATCACGTTTCTTGTGGGAGTGGTGATCCTTACCGCTCTGGCGTTCGACTTCACCAACGGGTTCCACGACACCGCCAACGCCATGGCGACCTCGATCGCCACCGAGGCCCTGCGCCCCAAGGTCGCGGTCCTGATCAGCGGTGTACTCAATCTCGCGGGCGCGTTCCTCTCCACCGAGGTCGCCAGAACGATCTCCGGCGGCATCGTGAACGACAGCCTGGTCACACCGGGCATGGTCTTCGCCGGGCTGATCGGTGCGACCCTGTGGAATCTGGCGACCTGGCTGATGGGGCTTCCGTCCAGCTCCTCGCACGCCCTCTTCGGGGGGCTGATCGGTGCCGTGTGGGTGGGGGCGGGACGGCACGGTGTGCACTTCGACGTGGTCCTCGAAAAGATCGTCCTTCCGGCCGTCGCGTCGCCGCTGGTCGCCGGTCTGGCCGCGCTCCTCGCGACGTATCTCGCCTACCGGATCACCACCCGGGGCCGGGAGGACTCCGTCAACCGGGGCTTCCGGCTCGGGCAGGTCGTCTCCGCCTCGCTGGTCTCCCTCGCGCACGGCACCAACGACGCGCAGAAGACGATGGGCGTCATCACCCTCACCCTGATCTCCGTGGGCGTGCTCGCGCCCGACGCGGGCCCCCCGCTGTGGGTGATCATCTCCGCCGGTCTGGCCATCGCACTGGGGACGTACCTCGGCGGCTGGCGCATCATCAGGACGATGGGCAGGGGCCTCACCGACATCCGCCCCCCGCAGGGCTTCACCGCCGAGTCGTCCGCCACGACCGTGATCCTGACCTCGGCCCATCTCGGCTTCGCGCTCTCCACCACCCAGGTCTGCTCGGGCGCCATCCTCGGCGCCGGTCTCGGCCGGCGGCTGGCGGAGGTGCGCTGGGGAATCGCCGCGCGGATGGCCATCGGCTGGTGCGTCACCCTCCCCGCCGCGGCGGCCGTGGGCGCGCTCGCCGCCGTCATGGTCGTATACGGCGGGACCATCGGCACCGTCGTGGTCGCCCTGGCCGCCACGGCCATGGCGACCTTCATCGTGATCGTCTCCCGCCGTCACCCGGTGAACGCCGGCAATGTCAACGACGAGCGCACCGTCAGGGTCCGCTCCAGTGCCGCGAAGGCGAACGTATGAGGGGCGGGAGCCTGATGGCTCTGAACTGGAGCGGCCTGGGCGAAGTGGCCCTGGTCAGCGTAGGCGCCACCGTGGGGGTCGTCTTCGTGTTCGCGCTGGGTGTGCGCCTCCTCTCGCACCGGGAGGAGGACGAGGAGCCCGACGGCCGCCCGAGGCTGGGCGGGGGCCGCCGCCGCGCATCGGCGCCGGCGCGGGCCGTCGCCGGGCTGTGCTTCCTCTTCTGCGCGGCGGCCGTCGCGTACGGGCTGTACCTGATCATTCCGCAGTTCCACTGAGCGGCCGGGCCCTCCGTCTCACTGGGCCCGGTCAGCAGGCTCGGCCGGGTCGGGGGCGCAGAGGGCCCGTGCTGTCGGCAAGGAGCACGGCAGATGGCCGTGATTACGGACCACCTCCTGGCCGCCGCCGCGCAGCAGATAGTTGAGGAAGCTGAAGACGAGGGAGTCGGTGGGCGGGCGTCCGTAGGTGTACGCGTACTCGACGCCCCGGTAGGGATAGTCACTGCCGGCGATGGCGTCCGGGAGGGGGACCCGCCCGTCCAGGCTCACGGTGTGCACCCCCTTCGCGGTGCTGCCGGAGCGCAGTTCCGTGTACCCGATGGCGCCCGGGGTCGCGGCGACCTTGGCGAGGACGCGGGCGGTGCTGTCGAGTTCGCAGCGGAAGACCTTGGCGGACGGGTCGATCTTCGTCTCGCAGTCGGGCGAGGAGTAGGCCTCCTCGATGTCACCGCCGAGGACGGTGCGCTCGAAGATGTCACGCGTACCGGAGCCCGATTTCCGGCTGGCAAGGACGATGGGCAGGTCGTAGTTCTCCGGGACCCCGCGCAGTTCGTTCCATCTCCGGACGTCTCCGCGGTAGATGGCCTTGACCTCATCGGTCGTCAGATCGCGCCGGGGCACGCCCTCATGGACGACAAGGGTGTAGAGGGCGACGGCGACATGGCTCGCCTGCAGCGCGGTCTGGTTCTCGGTCCCGGGTACGTCGGAGAGCGCGATCAGCGCGGGCGAGCCGCCCTTCGCCGCCGCGCCGCGCTCGTCCAGTTCCTGGAGGCCCTCGCCGCTGCTGCGCGCCTCGACCTTTATGGTGGAACCGGCGCAGTCGTGTTCGTACTTCGCCGCCAGCTCATCGGCGACCGGTTTGAACGCGGTCGAGCCGGTGATGGTCATCTCCCCCCGTGCGCACCCCATCGGCGGCCGGGTGTCGTCCCGTACGACGACGATGGAGGCGAGCGCGACCACGGAGACCGTGAGCAGGACCGTGATCAGCCGGGAGGCCCTGCTGAACAGGGGCGGTATGTCGTCGGGCGTCGTACTGCGGTTGGGAAAGACCCCGCCGTCCCTGATGCCTCCGCTGACCCGGACCGGGGCACCGACCGTCCCGCCGGAGAGCAGGACGAGCAGCTTGAAGTGCACACCACGGTTGAGCGGCACGCGCGGCAGAAAGACGGTGTCGTTGGTGTACCGCAGTCCGGCGGCCGGAGTGAAGTGGTCCAGCAGATGATCGGCGTTCAGTGGCGCGGTGACCGCGATTCCCTGGATGGTACGGGAGCTGAACTCGACGGTCAGACCATGGAGTTCACGCCCGGTGTAATCGTCGCCCGCGATGCTCTGGGAGCCGTCGTTCTCGATCCGCAGCAGCACGAGGGTGGCGTCGGGGAGCTCGGAGAGCTGCCGGTTCTCCTGGAAGAGACCGAGCCGTACGCCTGCCCTGCCGCTCCGCTCCGCGCTGCTCACCGGGGTGTCGAGCTGGACCCGGTAGCCGATCCTGGTACGGCGCGGCACCCGGCGCTCGTACCAGAGCACCCCCAGTGAGGCCGCGATGCCCAGGACCGCGGTCACCACGGCGATGACATTTTCCGCGCTGAACCATTCCACGGTTGTACGCCCCCCGACGTTTCGAACGTGCGACCGACGAAGAATTGTCCGGTCACCGTACGGTCGTGATGTGCGAAGGACCGCCCACTTCGCCGGGCCGTGTGCTGTTGTTCGCCGAAGGTTCAACAGGGTTCGCGAGGACGCCGCCCCAGGGGTTCATAAGGCCGCCCCGCACTTACCGAGCCCCGTCCGCGCCGGTTATCCAGGAAAGGAAGCGGAGAGAAACTCTTCCCCCGGCAGAGGAGGAGACGATGGATACCGCCGCGCCCGTCACCGAGGACGCCCCCACGGTCCATATTCTCTGGATCAACGCGGGCCTGAGCTGCGACGGAGACTCCGTCTCGCTCACCGCGGCCAGTCAGCCGAGCATCGAGGAAATAGCCCTCGGCGCCCTGCCAGGACTGCCGAAAGTGGCCGTCCACTGGCCCCTGATCGATTTCGAATGCGGGCCCGTCCAGGGCGCGGACAATTTCATCGAGTGGTTCTTCAAGGCGGACCGCGGAGAGATCGAACCCTTTGTCCTGGTCATCGAGGGATCCATTCCCAATGAGGCGGTCAAGGACGAGGGCTACTGGTGCGGATTCGGGGACGATCCCGAGACCGGCCAGCCCATCACCACCAGTGAGTGGATCGACCGGCTCGCGCCGAAAGCACTGGCTGTCGTGGCCCTCGGAACCTGTGCGGCCTATGGCGGGATCCACGCCATGGCGGGCAATCCCACCGGGGCGATGGGCGTGCCCGACTATCTGGGCTGGGACTGGACGTCGGGGGCGGGCATCCCGATCGTCTGCGTCCCCGGCTGCCCGGTGCACCCGGACAACGCCTCGGAGAGCCTGCTCTATCTGCTCTACCAGGCCGCCGGGTCCGCGCCGATGATCCCGCTCGACGAACAGCTCCGCCCGGCCTGGCTGTTCGGCGCCACCGTCCACGAGGGATGCGACCGTGCCGGCTACTACGAGCAGGGCCAGTTCGCGACCGAGTACGACTCACCGCAGTGCCTGGTGAAACTGGGCTGCTGGGGTCCCGTGGTCAAGTGCAATGTGCCGAAGCGGGGCTGGATCAACGGGGTCGGCGGCTGCCCCAATGTCGGCGGCATCTGTATCGCCTGCACGATGCCCGGATTCCCCGACAAGTTCATGCCGTTCATGGACGAACCACCCGGCAGTCATGTGTCCACCGGGGCCAGCGGTGCGTACGGCAAGGTCATCCGGCGGCTGCGCGGTGTCACGGCGAGGACCGTCGACAAGGAACCGAAGTGGCGCCGCAAGGGCGACAAGGTCATGACCGGCTACCACCCCCCGTGGTGAAGCGCCCGCCGGAACGGCGGAGCACGTTCGCGAGCCCCCAGTTGAGGAAGGTGGTGTGCGGTCCATGGCGACGGCGAAGCAGACCGAGGACGGCAGCGGCCTGATGGAGATGTCCTGGGATCCGATCACCCGGATCGTGGGCAGCCTCGGCATCCACACGAAGATCGACTTCCGGGAGAAGCGGGTCGCCGAGTGCTACAGCACCTCGTCCGTCTTCCGCGGCTACAGCGTCTTCATGCGCGGCAAGGACCCGCGCGACGCCCACTTCATCACCAGCCGCATCTGCGGTATCTGCGGGGACAACCACGCGACCTGCTCGGTGTACACGCAGAACATGGCGTACGGCGTGAAGCCCCCGCACCTCGGCGAGTGGATCATGAATCTCGGCGAGGCGGCCGAGTACATGTTCGACCACAACATCTTCCAGGAGAATCTGGTGGGGGTGGACTACTGCGAGAAGATGGTCCGCGAGACCAACCCCGGTGTCCTGGACCTGGCCGAGCGCACCGAGGCGCCCCACGCGGGCGACCACGGCTACCGCACCATCGCCGACATCATGCGCTCGCTCAATCCGCTGGAGGGCGAGTTCTACCGTGAGGCGCTGCATGTCAGCCGCTACACACGGGAGATGTTCTGCCTGATGGAGGGCCGCCATGTGCACCCCTCCACGCTCTACCCGGGCGGTGTCGGCACCATCGCCACCATCCAGCTCTTCACGGACTACCTCACCCGCCTGACGCGGTACGTGGAGTTCATGAAGCGCGTCGTCCCGCTCCACGACGACCTGTTCGACTTCTTCTACGAGGCGCTCCCCGGGTACGAGGAGGTCGGCCGGCGCCGGGTGCTGCTCGGCTGCTGGGGCGCCCTCAACGACCCCGAGCACTGCGACTTCACGTACGCCCGGATGTCCGGCTGGGGCCGGCACATGTTCGTCACCCCGGGCATCATCGTCGACGGCGAGCTGGTCACCAACGACCTCGTCGACATCAACCTCGGCATCCGGATCCTGCTGGGCAGCTCGTACTACGACGACTGGGAGGGGCAGGGGACCTTCGTCGACCACGATCCGCTCGGCAATCCCGTGGACCCGCGCCACCCCTGGAACCAGCACACCCTTCCGGCCCCGCAGAAGCGGGACTTCGCGGACAAATACAGTTGGGTGATGTCCCCCCGCTGGTTCGACGGCACGGACCATCTCGCCCTGGACACCGGCGGCGGTCCGCTCGCCCGGCTCTGGTCCACGGCCCTGTCCGGACTGGTCGACTTCGGCTATGTCCGGGCCACTGGGCACAGCGTCGAGATCAATCTGCCGCGCACCATGACGAAGCCGGAGACCCGCTTCGAGTGGCGCATCCCCCGGTGGAGCAACGCCCTGGAACGCAACCGCGCGCGGACCTACTTCCAGGCGTACGCGGCCGCCTGTGCCCTGCACTTCGCGGAGCGTGCGATGGAGGAGGTGCGCGCGGGCCGTACCAAGACCTGGGAGAGCTTCGAGGTGCCCGACGAGTCCATCGGTGTCGGATTCACCGAGGCGGTACGGGGCGTGCTCTCGCACCACATGGTCGTCAGGGACGGCAAGATCGCCAACTACCATCCGTACCCGCCGACTCCGTGGAACGCCAGTGTGCGCGACTCGTACGGCACACCGGGCCCGTACGAGGACGCGGTGCAGAACACCCCGATCTTCGAGGAGAACCCGCCGGACTCCTTCAAGGGCATCGACATCATGCGGACCGTGCGGAGCTTTGACCCCTGTCTGCCCTGCGGCGTCCATATGTACGTCGGCGGCGGCAGGACCGTACGGGAGACCCATATGCCCACCGGGCTCAGCGGGTTGGGTGGCTGACACCGGGGGGATCTCGGGGG
>NZ_LATD01000378.1 GCF_000981895.1 Streptomyces odonnellii
GCCGGGGAGTGGGGCGGCGGGGAGTGGACCGGCGGACGGTTCGCGCTGGTCATCGGGGATGTCCAGGGGCATGACGTGCGGGCGGCCGGGCTGATGGGACAGCTCCGGATCGCGCTGCGCGCGTACGCCTCGGAGGGGCACAGGCCCGACGCGGTGCTGTCGCGGGCCTCGCGCTTTCTGGCCGGGCTCCAGCACTACCAGGGTCCGGGGGCGGGCAGCGCGCAGGGTCCAGGGGCGGGCAGCGCGGCCATGGGTTCCGACGAAGACTCCGCAGGCGGTCCGCGCTTCGCGACCTGCCTCTATCTGGAGGTCGACCCGGAGGCCGGCACCCTCGACATCGCCCGCGCAGGTCATCCCGATCCGGTGATCCGCGCGGCCGACGGGACGGCGGTGGTCCGGCCGACCGCGGGCGGGCTGCCGCTCGGGATCGAGGCCGACTCCGACTATCCGACGACCCGGCTCGGCCTGGAGCCCGGCGAGACGCTGATGCTGTGCACGGACGGGCTGATCGAGACCGGCGGGCACGACATGGTGTCGGGCTGGGCGCGGCTGCGGCCGGTGCTGGAGGAGTACAGCGGCGAATCCCTGGAGAAGCTCGCCGACGCGCTCGTCCAGGCCGTGCACGGGCCGACCTCGCACTACACGACCGGGCCGCTCGCGGACCGGCGCGAGGACGACATAGCGCTGCTGCTGCTCTCCCGGGACCGTACGCCCGTACTCACGGCGGGCGGCACCGCGCGGCGCACGGCGCTGACGATCGCGCAGGCCGAGCCGGAGCGCATCGCCGGGGTACGGCGGCAGGTGCGCGATCTGCTGCACGACTGGGCGGACGGCGAGCAGGTCGACTCGGCGGAGCTGATGGTCTCCGAGATGCTCACCAACGTACTCGTCCACACCGACAACGACGCCCTGCTGCTGGCCGAGGCGAGCGGCGAGCCCGGGTGGCGGCGGCTCCGGGTCGAGGTCGCGGACACCAGCGACGAACTGCCGCACCGCAGGCGCCCCGGAGAGCTGGCGTCCAGCGGGCGCGGGCTGCTGCTGATGGAGATGCTGGCGGACGCGTGGGGGGTGGACCCGCGGGGCGACGGGAAGTCGATCTGGTTCGAGCTGTACGAGCGGGGGGCCGAGGACACGGCGGACGGCTGAGCTGCGCGCGGGGCGGGGTCCGGCCCAGGGCTGAGCCGTGCGCGGTCCGGGCCGGGCGTGCCCCCAAGCCTACGCCGCCGGGCCGTAGCGGGTGCGCAGCTCGGAGACCACGCCGAACACGGCGGCCGTCAGCGGTACGGCGAGCAGCATGCCCAGGATCCCGGCGACGCTGGCGCCCGCGGTGATGGCCAGTATCACCACGGCCGGGTGCATCTGGACCGTACGGCTCTGGATCATCGGCTGGAGCACATGCCCCTCCAGCACCTGCACCGCGAGCACCACCCCCAGCGCCCAAAGCCCGGTCACCCAGCCGCGGTCTGCGAGCGCGACCAGCACGGCGACGGCACCCGAGAGAAAGGCGCCGAGGTACGGGATGTACGCGCCGACGAAGACCAGCGCGCCCAGCCCGACCGCGCCGGGCACCTGGAGGAACAGCAGGCCGACGGTGATGCAGACGGCGTCGATCAGGGCGATGACGGTGGTGCCGCGCATAAAGCCCTCGACGGCCTCGAACGCGCGGCCCGCCATGGCCTCGACGGTCTCCCCGGTCTCGCTCGGGGCGAACGACCTGAGCGAGTCGGCGACCTTGTGCGAGTCCCGCAGGAAGAAGAACATCAGCAGCAGCGCGAGCACGGCGGTGGCGATCAGCTCGCCGACGACACTGATCCCGGTCAGCACGCCGGTGGCGGCGGTGGCGGCGAACTTGCCGAGCAGGGACTTGGCGTTGGCCGCGACATCGTCGAGCGAGGTGCCCGCGGCGCCGAAGTGCTTGCTGAGGTCCTGGGCGGCCTGCTTGAGCGAGGAGACGATCTGGTCGCCGCTGTCGACGAGCGCGCTGACCACGATGTACCCGGCACCGCCGACGACGGCCACGACGGCGACACAAGTGAGCCCGGCGGCGACCGACCGGTTGAGCCGCATGGCCAGGAGCCGCCGGAAGAACGGGCCGAGCAGGGCGGTACCGAGGATGGCGAGCATTACGGGTGTGACGGCGGTCTTGAAGGTGATGGCCAGCCAGATGCCCACGGCTCCGACCCCGGAGACGGCCAGCGCCACCGCACACCACGCGGCCAGCCGCCGGACCCCCTCGGGCAGCAAGGACGTCACAGAACCCCCAGTCACCCTCCCACCCGACCACGCCCGGCCACGGCTGTCCTCCCCGACTACGCCGGCCGGGGTGGGCAGGAGCTGCCGAGGGTCAGCCGACGCGCAACTGACGGTCACCGAAATCGGCGACCAGCCGGAGCGTGCCGCCGAGGGCTTCGACGTACGCGGCGATGGTCGCCAGTTCCGAGCGTCCCAGCTCGCCCCGCTCGAAGCGGGACACGTTGGACTGGGTCGTGCCCATGGCCTTGGCGACGTCGGTCTGCGTCAGCGCTTGCTCCTCACGGATCTCGGCGAGACGGTAGGCACGGATCCGGCTCTCCATCCCCTCCCGGATCGCGGCCTTCCGCTCATCGCTGATCCGGGTACCGTTCGCCTCGTGGATGGCAGCGGCTTCGGCCTTGGTGTCCTTCCAGTTGTGCATGATCAGTCCTCTCCAGCTGACGCACGCGTATGCGGTCGTTCTCCGATGGCGGGGGCTCAGGTGCCGGAGCCGCCGGTATTGTCCAGATCGTCGAGGTGCTGGTCGAACCGTTCGTCCGCGATCGGGATGTTGCGGTCGTACCAGCCGTTCCACGTGCCGTTCTTGTCCCCGGCAACCATGATCAGTGCCTGCCGCTCGGGGTCGAAGGCGAACAGCATACGAATCTCCGAACTGCCGGCGGAGCCGGGCCGCAGTTCCTTCATGTTGTGATGCCGGGACCGGCCGACCCGGTCGACCATGGGCCGACCCAGCGTCGGCCCACTCTCGGCGAGCAGATCAATCGCCTGTTCCACCAGATGCGCGGACTCGGGATCCTTCTCAGCGAGGTCCAGATACCAGTCGTGGACTTCTTCACACAGGATGATTTCCCAGCTCACACGGAAATTATGCCTTGCAAGAGCTATGTCCTGCAAGTTATACCGGCACGTCCCCGACGCGCGCCAGGGAGGTCGGCGTGGCGGGGGTGTGGGGGGACACTGTCCCCCCACACATCGATGGCGGGTGAGCGCGGGGAAGGCGCTCGGGCCGTGGGGTGTCAGACGTGCGGGACCGGGATTGTGCCCAGGCGGCCGGCCTGGAAGTCGTCGAAGGCCTGCTTGAGCTCCGCCTGGCTGTTCATCACGAACGGCCCGTAGTGCGCCATCGGCTCACGTATCGGCCGCCCGCCCAGCAGCACGACCTCCAGGTCCGGCGTGTGCGAGTCCTGGGACTCGTCCGCCCGTATCGTCAGCGTGCCGCCGGCGCCGAACACCGCCGTCTGCCCGGTGCGGACCGGACGCCGCTCGGCTCCCGTCGTACCGCGCCCCGCCAGCACGTACGCCAGCGCGTTGAAGTCCTCGCGCCACGGCAGCGTCACCTCCGCCCCCGGCCGCAGCGTCGCGTGGATCATGGTGATCGGGGTGTGCGTGATGCCGGGACCCTCGTGCCCGTCCAGCTCGCCCGCGATCACCCGCAGCAGCGCGCCTCCGTCCGGCGAGGTCAGCAACTGCACCTGGCCGCCGCGGATGTCCTGGTACCGCGGGTCCATCATCTTGTCGGACGCCGGCAGGTTCACCCAGAGCTGGAGCCCGTGGAACAGCCCGCCCGACATCACCAGCGACTCCGGCGGCGCCTCGATGTGCAGCAGGCCCGAGCCCGCCGTCATCCACTGGGTGTCACCGTTCTGGATCGTCCCGCCGCCACCGTTGCTGTCCTGGTGGACGAAGGTGCCGTCGATCAGATACGTGACGGTCTCGAAGCCGCGGTGGGGGTGCCAGGGCGTCCCCTTGGGCTCCCCCGGCGCGTACTCCACCTCGCCCATCTGGTCCATCATGATGAACGGGTCGAGGTACTTGTAGTCGATCCCCGCGAACGCGCGCCGCACCGGAAAACCCTCGCCCTCGAATCCACTGGGCGCGGTCGTGACGGCGAGCACGGGACGGGCCACGGCGTCGGCCGGGGCCGCCACCCTGGGCAGGGTCAGCGGGTTGTCGACGGTCACTGCGGGCATGAGAGCCTCCTCGGTTTGTCACGTCTCAATTTAGTTGAACGGTGAACATCCGGCAAGGCCCCCTTCATTCCCGCCCGCACCCGGACCGCACTCCCCGCCCGGATCCGCACACGACTGAGGCCCGTACCGAATCCGGTACGGGCCTCGGGCCGCGAAAACTCAATACGAAAACTCAACAACCAGCCGCGCGTACGGCTCAGGCGCGCGTACGGCTCCGTACATACGGCGTACGGCTCAGCCGTACATACGCCTCATCGCGAAGTCCACCATCTGCTCGACCGCCTTCGCGTCGAACACCATCCGGTGGTCCCCCTCCATGTCGAGCACGAACCCATACCCCGTCGGCAGCAGATCGATCACCTCCGCGCCCGTGATCACGAAGTACTTCGACTCCTTGCCCGCGTACCTCCGCAGCTCCTTCAGCGTGCTGAACATCGGGATCACCGGCTGCTGCGTGTTGTGCAGCGCCAGGAACCCCGGATTGTCCCCCCGCGGGCAGTACACCTTCGACGTCGCGAAGATCTGCTGGAAGTCCTCGGCCGACAGCGACCCCGTCGTGAACGCCCGTACCGCGTCACCGAGCGACGGAGGCGACGGTTCCGGATACAGCGGCTGTTCGCCGTACCCAGGAACACCCGCGCCGACGCCGCCCATCTGCTGATGGTGATGCTGCGGTGGCGGCTGCTGCGGCGGGTGCGCGTACTGCTGCTGAGCGCCCGGAGTCTGGTCGTAGCCGTACATGACCGCAAGAGTACTGAGGAATACCGCCCCGGGGAGCCCCGTCGCCCTCGTCACACCGGCAGGATCGGGGTTGCATCTTATTACCCATGGGTAGCATCATCGGAGCTACTTACTGGTACCCGCGCCTACTGGTCTTTTCCTCACCTACGGAACCTACGGAGTCGTCGCCATGGGGCACTACAAGTCGAATCTCCGCGACATCGAGTTCAACCTCTTCGAGGTGCTCGGGCGCGACAAGCTGTACGGCACGGGACCGTTCGAGGACATGGACGTCGAGACCGCGAAGAGCATCCTCGAAGAGGTCGTACGCCTCGCGGAGAACGATCTGGCGGAGTCGTTCGCGGAAGCCGACCGCACCCCGCCGGTCTTCGACCCCGAGACCGGCACGGCACCGGTGCCCGCCGCCTTCAAGAAGAGCTACCAGGCGTACATGGACTCCGAGTACTGGCGCCTCGGCCTGCCCGAGGAGATCGGCGGCACCACCTCCCCCCGCTCCCTGATCTGGGCGTACGCGGAGCTGATCCTCGGCGCCAACCCCGCCGTCTGGATGTACGCCTCGGGCCCGGCCTTCGCCGGCATCCTCTTCGAGGAGGGCAACGAGGCACAGAAGAAGGCCGCCGCGATCGCCGTCGAGAAGCAGTGGGGCTCGACCATGGTCCTCACCGAGCCCGACGCCGGCTCCGATGTGGGCGCGGGCCGCACCAAGGCCGTCGAGCAGGAGGACGGCACCTGGCACATCGAGGGCGTGAAGCGCTTCATCACCTCCGGCGAGCACGACATGTCGGAGAACATCCTCCATTACGTCCTCGCCCGCCCCGAGGGCGCCGGCCCCGGCACCAAGGGCCTGTCGCTCTTCCTCGTACCGAAGTACGAGTTCGACTGGGAGACCGGCGAGCTGGGCGAGCGCAACGGTGTGTACGCCACGAACGTCGAGCACAAGATGGGCCTCAAGGCCTCCAACACCTGCGAGCTGACCTTCGGCGACCGCCACCCCGCCAGGGGCTGGCTGATCGGCGACAAGCACGAGGGCATCCGGCAGATGTTCCGGATCATCGAGTTCGCCCGGATGATGGTCGGCACGAAGGCCATCGCCACCCTGTCCACCGGCTATCTGAACGCGCTGGAGTACGCCAAGGAGCGCGTCCAGGGCCCGGATCTGGCGCAGTTCATGGACAAGGCCGCGCCCAAGGTCACCATCACGCACCACCCCGATGTGCGCCGGGCGCTGATGACGCAGAAGGCGTACGCCGAGGGCATGCGCGCCCTGGTCATGTACACCGCCTCGGTCCAGGACGAGATCGCCGTCAAGGAGGCCGGGGGCGAGAACGCCAAGGAACTGCACGGGCTGAACGACCTGCTGCTGCCGATCGTGAAGGGCTACGGCTCGGAGCGCTCGTACGAACAGCTCGCGCAGGCCCTCCAGACCTTCGGCGGCTCCGGCTACCTCCAGGAGTACCCGGTCGAGCAGTACATCCGGGACGCCAAGATCGACACCCTCTACGAGGGCACCACCGCGATCCAGGGCCAGGACTTCTTCTTCCGGAAGATCGTCCGCGACCAGGGCCAGGCGCTGAACTCGCTGGCCGAGGAGATCAAGAAGTTCCTGGCCGTCGCCACGGGCGGTACGGAGCTGGCGCCGGCCCGGGACGCGCTCGCCAAGGCCGCCGCCGACCTGGAGGCCATCGTCGGCCGGATGCTGGCGGATCTCACCGCCACCGGCGACGACGTCAGGAACATCTACAAGGTCGGACTCAACACGACCCGGCTGCTGATGGCTTCGGGCGATGTGGTCGTGGGCTATCTGCTGCTGCGCGGGGCCGCCGTGGCCGCGGAGAAGCTGGAGACGGCCACCGCGCGGGACGTGGCGTTCTACCAGGGCAAGATCGCGGCGGCGAAGTTCTTCGCGGCGAACGTCCTGCCGGAGGTCTCGACGCAGCGCGCGCTCGCCGAGTCGGTCGACGGCTCACTGATGGAGCTGGACGAAGCCGCGTTCTGAGCCGAGCCGGGCCCGGCACCGCGACCGCCGCACGGGAGGCGGTACGGAGGACACCGCCGCCCGGCGCTCGGCATCACGGTCACCGCTGCCGCCACAGCGGGCCGGCGATGGGGCACCTTTCCGCGAGAGGTGCCCCATCGCCGTACCCGGACCCGCGCGGCGGCGGACCCGCGCGGCGGCCGTCCGCCGGCCACGCACCGGTCGTCCCCCGCCGCCCTCCCCGGCTG
>NZ_LATD01000379.1 GCF_000981895.1 Streptomyces odonnellii
GCCTGGGCCGCTTCGGGGGGAAGCGGCACCCGGGCGGGTTGGGATCGTGGCGCTTGATCGGGTTTCTCCGGCTCGCGGGGGTGCTGCCGAGCTTCGGGTGCTCGCTCGTGCCGTGGCCTCAGCGAGGACGGGCGGCACGACCGCCTCGTTGGCGCTGGGGAGCGGGGTGTTCGGGGTGGGCGGGCGGTCGCCTCGGCTGCTTCGGCTTATGCCGTCCTTCGCCGGCGATCTGCTGGATCCCGCCCAGTCGCACGGCGATGTGCTGGTTCAGATCGCCGGGGAGCGGGCTGGCGATGTGACGGACGCCGTCGAACGGCTCCTGGGTGTCGCCACCGGGTGGCGGGTGCGGTGGCGGGTTGAGGGGTTTCGGGCTGACAACCGGGTTGAGGACGGGCATGGGCTGGCCCGTAATCCGTTTCACTTCACCGAAGGATTCGGGAATCCCGCCGGGGAGCGCGAGACCGCCGAGCGTGCTCTTGTACGGGACGGTCAGGGTGAGCCGGACTGGGCCGTGGGCGGGAGTTATCAGGTCGTACGGATCATCCGGTTCGCGACCGAGCTGTGGGACAAGGACTCCGTGCACGAGCAGGAACGCATCATCGGGCGGCGACGCGACGGGCGTTGGCTCGATGGCGCGCCCACCGACGAACAGCCGAACTTCGCCGCCGATCCCAAAGGTCGGCTCACTCCGCTCGACTCGCATGTACGGCTCGCCGCGCCCGACCGTCGCAACCCGCCGCCCCTCGTGCGCCGCAGCTACAGCTACGACCGTGGCGACGGCGACACCGGGCTTGTCTTCTCCTGCTTCCAGCGGGACCTCGCCCAGGGGTTCGAGGCCGTACAGAAGCGGCTCGAAGGGGAAGCGATGGCCAAGTACCTGCTCACCACCGGTGGCGGCTACTTTTTCGTCCCCCCGCCCGGCGACGCCTGGCTCGATGCCGTCGCGTCGGCATGATGAGCAGGCGGGGAAAATCCCTTGGCACAGCCCCTGGGCCGCCGGGCTAAAGTGTGGCCGTTCCGTGCGGTGGGCAGTGGCCGACAGGCCCGCTGCCGCGTTCAGTCGTGTGTGACCAGGGAGGTGTGACCGATGGCTGTCGTTGTGATGGGCGCTGCCCGCATCCAGAAGTTCATCGAAAACACTCCCGTGGTCCCCGGCCTGCCGTTCTCCGGCTGACTCTCTCCCTCCTTCCGCGCCCAAGTGCGCGTGCCGGGGCCACCCTTGCCACCTCTGAAGGGTTTCCCCTTGTCTTTCGATCTCGCCTCCTTCGAGGCTTCGTCCGCTTCGCATCCGCTCGCCCCGTACGGCTGGGACGACGGCTGGGACGCGGAGTTCGCACCGTACGCCCGGCAAGGGCTGCTGCCCGGGCGGGTGGTGCGTGTCGACCGTGGGCAGTGTGATGTCGTCACCGCCGACGGTGTGATCCGTGCCGACACCGCCTTCGTCACACCGCACGATCCGCTGCGGGTGATCTGCACCGGCGACTGGGCCGCCGTCGATCCGGCGGGCGGCGACCCCCGGTTCGTACGGGAGTATCTGCCACGGCGCACCGCGTTTGTACGGTCCACCTCCTCCCAGCGCTCCGAGGGGCAGATTCTGGCCGCGAATGTCGACCACGCGATCATCGCCGTATCACTCGCGGTCGAACTCGATCTCGGCCGTGTCGAACGCTTTCTGGCACTCGGCTGGGAGAGCGCCTAGCAAAGCACAGTAGCCCTCACCTGCACAGATGCCGCTTGGAGCGGCCGGATCTGTGTTGTAGGAGGGAATCATGGCAAAGCGTGTGGCAGAGGAGTTCCGGGACGCGACTCCCGAGGAACTCGTGGGCAAGGAGCCGCGAGATCTCGCCGACCTGTATCTCCGGCGCAGCAAGAAGCGGGAGACGGTCGACACCCTCAAGCAACACGCGAGGGATCTTCGCCGGGAGATGGACCGGCAAGGTCTGGTGGTCCGCAAAGTCTGGTTGGAGCAGCGGAGCGCCTCCAAGTCGCATGTAAGGCGCGAGAAGCTCGAAGGTGCCATGGATGCTGTCATGGCTGGTGAGGTCAAGACGCTCGCGGTCTGGAAGACGGATCGCTTCGACCGTCGTGGGATGGCCGTCATCGGCGCGGCGCTGGACGAGTTCGACCGCCGTCGGGCTCGGCTCTACGTGCTGCAGGAGAACTTGGACTCCAGCCAGCCGGGCACGCGTATCGTCTTCGCCATTCTGGCCGAGCGTGCCAGGGAGGAGATCAAGGATCTGACCCTGCGCGTCACCACGGGGAAGATCGGAGCACGGGCAGCGGGCAAATGGCCCGGTGGCCGAACGCCTTACGGCGTCTACTCGCCCAAGGGATCCGGACGGCTGGAGCGGGAGCCGGCTGAGTATCCACATGCCCGTCGTATCGCGAATGAACTCCTGAAGGGGAAATCCGCGATGCGTGTGGCCCACGATCTTCAGACAGTTGGCATCAGGACCCGGGCTGGTGCCCAGTGGCAGGCCCGCGCGATAACGAGGATGGTCCGTTCGCCCGCATGGGCGGGCTTGCTGCCGGCCAAAGAGAGGCAGTACGACGAGCACGGCCTTCCACTCGACGTCTGGGTGTCTTCTGACGAGCCGGTCCGGGACTCAGAGGGCAAGCCCGTGGTGATCGGTGTCGGCGTTGTGACACCGGGGGGGCGGCTTCGGATACTTGCGGCGATCGATGCCCGGGTCGCGAAGATCGGAGGCGGGTCGAGGGGGAGGCGACCGCATACCACCTTCCTCGGGGGCATCCTGCGCTGCCCGCACTGCTACGTCACGATGTCCGGCAGCGGCGGAGTGAAGCGTGGCCGGATGTACCGGTGCCGTACGCGGGCGATGTACGGCAAGGAAGCGTGCCCTGGGGTAGTGGTGCGAACCCCGCGACTGGACGCCGCGGTCGAAGCGATGTGGCTGAGTCATGTCTCGGCACTTGAACATGGAGATGCTGGGCTGGATGCCATTGTCCGACGGTGGGCGGTTCTGCACGATGTGGAGAAGGAAGCACGCCGTAAGGAGGTCATGGCGGGACTGGATGCTGCCAAGGCGCGGCGCGACAAACTGGAGCACGATTTCTACGTCGAGGGCGCGCTGTCGGAAGAGCGCTTCAAGACGCTGTCCGCGGATCAGACTTCTGTCATCGGCTCGCTCGAACAGGAGGCCGCTGAACTCGCACGGCAGACTGACCTCTTGGTCTTCTTCGCTGACGGCGACGCCCTGGCCGAAGCCTGGGCGGAGTCGTCACTCCTGGACAGGCGGATGCTCCTCGGCTGCGTGCTCAAGTCCCTCACGATTGTTCCCGCCCGATTCGGGGGCGACCACACGCCGATCCTCGACAGGATCGTCCCGGAGTGGGTCGCCTGACACCACTTGCCGTCCACTTTCGGAAATGGCCTGTGTCACGACAGCCTCAGGCGGCGCGGTCCGCTCCCGGTGTGCTTGTCTACAGAGCAAGCTCCTTCCTCGTACCACCTTAGGCCACTTCCGGCACTGACGGGCCAGTCCGATCGGCGACAGAACGGATACGCTCCGGGCAAGATATCGACCATGGCAAGTCGTGGGCGTGTGAAGCGCGTTGGAGTATTGATCTTTTGGGGCACAGTGTGCTTGGTCGGTCTCGCCTGGACCGTGTTCGCTTTGCTGCGAGTCAAACTTGAGGACGCGGACACCGCTGGCGTGCTCGCGGTGCTTCCGGGGATTGCGGGAGCCGTGCTGGGCGGTTGGGGGGTACGGGTGGGGGTGCAAGGCCTGCGCGCCCAGCGCACGCCGGGGGTCATCGCCGAAGAGATTGCCCGGATTGTCCTACAAACAGAGGGGCGCCAGTACAAGCAACTCCTGCGCAGCGGTCGCGAAGCCCCTCACGGACGGATCGATCTGGCCTTCACGGCGACCTCGGCGAATTTCAGTGGCGCTTCGGTGGCTGGCAGTCTGGAATCGGTTTCCTCTTTCTATCGTCAGCTTAATCCGGGAAGGTTGGTAGTCACAGGTGCGCCTATCGCCCAAGCTAATGGAGCTCCTCGGGGCGATGCCGGTGCCGGTAAGACAGTTCTCGCCCTTAGGCTACTTCTCGACCTCGCGCGTGAACGCAAATCTGCAGACCCAGTACCCATTCGTCTAACCGCTTCTTCGTGGTCAGGAATTGAGATCCGCGCATGGCTCGTCAGCTATCTCGTGAGCGACTACGGATTCAGTCAGCGAGACGCCCTGCAAGTCGTTGCAGCGGATCTCGTTTTCCCGATCGTCGACGGCTTGGATGAGATGGAATCAAAAGACAGCGTCAGCTACAGATCGCGGTCGGTCGGCCTTATTCGGGCGATTGAGCGGTATGAGACCGGCGGAAATCATTGCCGTATCGTCATTACCTGTCGTGAAGCGCATTATCAGAAACTCGTCTCTGCTGATGTTCAACCTCGTAAGGTTACACATCTCAGCATCCTGCCTGTGAATGCGGCACGAGCTCGACAATATCTGCAGGAGCGGGTCGCTAATACGCCGATCAGCTCACAGCGCTGGAGCCCTGTACTGACGGCACTAGGCATCGCCGCATCTCCTGGCCAAGCGCCCCAGCTTATCCCCACATTACTAGCCCAGGCACTGGATACGCCTTGGCGGCTCACCTTGGTAGCAACGGTCTTTCAAGAACGCGGTTCGGATGGAACCTATCTTCGGGACCCAGCCGACCTGCTGCAGTTGGCGGCGAGCGGGCAGCTCTACGAATTTCTGCTCGACCGATTCATAGGCGCCACAACGGCAGGGCTGGAGGTCGATGATCTCGAAGCGGGAGAGGAGGTAAGCTCCGCAACTATCGCTCGTATTCATCAATTGGATTCCAAGGGAACTTGGAAGTGTCTTGCCATCATTGCCCGCTACCTGAATTCGAATAGCACGGCTGGAATTCAACGAACTTTCGCGGGCCGCCCTCTGAGTAGTACAGACATCATCCTGCATGAACTATGGCCAGCGTGCGGCTTGAGGCTGCCCAGAGTGCTGGAGCGCGTCCTGATGGCAGCTCTCGCCACGGTGGTCGGAATCACGCTATGGCTCTATTTCGTTAGCCGTCGTGGCTTTCCAATCGGGTCATACTTTGCGATTTCAATTCTTGGAGGTTTAATCCTGACCTTCCTATCCGCAGGGAAGCCCTGGCCCTTGCCGCAGCACGTCGATCTTCGCTGGTTCCGCATCCGCCCTCACCGGCGTCGCCTGGTTCGTGACATTATAATCACTTTCGGAACCTCAAGCGCGGTTGCCTTCGGATATGGAACCTTTGAGTGGTTGACCGGTACGCCGTTCGGTCAAGCGCTGAAATCAAGCGGGGTGCTTGGCCTAGTTTTGGGCTTTGTGATGTCGATTAGTGAGACACTTCGAGAAAAGATCCTCGCTTCACGCGGTCGGCCCGTCGCGAACCCTCGCGAAATAATCCGTTTAGACTCACTCGTCTTATCCCTCTATGCGTTCACCGGCTTCGCTGTTGGCTGTTTTCTTATAACGAATGGCGAGAGTCACCCTACTTGGCTGCCGATCGTCACGCTGTACGGCGCGCTATTGGGCTTCTTCTTCGGTGCGGGGCAGGCTTCGCTCCGATATTGGATCTTCCTGGTTTGTTCGCCAGGAAAGGTGCCCCTGCGACTTGGCCGCTTCCTCGAATCCGCATACCATGCGGGAATCTTGCGGATTTCAGGAACGGCTTGGCAGTTCCGGCATCGCGAACTCCAAGATCACCTTGCAAGCCGCCCGCTCCCGCCATCCCACCTGTAGCAGCCACTCGAAGGACCTGCTTTCATGAGTAGCTAGACGGGCGCGAAGTGGCCGAAACATGCCGAATGGAAGTCCGCACGAAATGGCCGTCGCCGAGGCGCTCAAGAGAGGCATCGGGGATGATGAGATCTCAGGCTTCTGGCCGCTGTGTACGGGGACGTTGCTCCCGGAAGACCTGCGGCGGGACCGGATGTGGCTTGACACATGGATATAGCAGCGAGACCGATGGGCCTGGTGCCCCGCGGTGCCGGGCCCGTCGCGAAAGAGTGAGGTCAGGACTTCTTAACGAACTGGGTGCTGCGGGCGAGATGAGGTCGGGGGTAATGTATCGCGGTATCACTGCCCGACATGGAAAGATACTTACTGTGAACCCTGCTGCTGGAGCCCCGTCGACTTCGGACTTTTACTGCCATCAGGCCATCCCTGGGCTCACGCCGGTCAAGGTGGTGGTGGAGACGGAGGATGTGCTAGCGTTTGAGCACACCAACCCCGCCCATCCGGTGCACGTCGTGGTGGTACCGAAGCGGCATATCCCGTCGCTGATCGACCTCGGTGACGGGGGCGAGGAACTGCTGGCGAAGGTTATGGCGGTGGTGCAGCGGGTCGCGGTGCAGATCAAGGAAGAGCACGGCGCGGCTTCTGTCACTACGAATGTCGGGCTTTATCAGGAGTCGCAGCATCTGCATTTCCACGTCTATCACCGCGGAGAGTCCGACGAGCAGATCCTCGCGATGTACGGGCACCACGACGGCTGAGTTCTACCGGGTGCGACGGGTGCGACCCGGCTTGGCTGCGGCGACGGTCTCCTGTGCGATCAGGTCGGCGGCGCGATGGATGGTTTCCGGGCCGGGCTGCTCCCGATTGGTCCGGCCGAGGCCGGCGGCAAGTTCCATGCACGCCTTGGCCAGAGACGCTCCGCCGTGCAGCTTGTCGTCGTCAGGTACCACGATGCACTGCCCGGGGTGTCGTCGCGCGTAGGCGGCTTCGTTGTCGAGCTGGTCGCCACGGCTGACCGTCGCGGGTAGGGGGATAAGTACGGCCCGCTTGCCGAGCGCTTCGAGTTCGGCAAGTGTCGTTGCGCCGCCACGCCCGATCACCAGGTCTGCCAGCCATAGGGCATCGGCCATCTCGTCGTGCAGGTACTCCAGTTGCCAATACCCCGGTACCCCCTCGAGCGAGCGGTCGAGGTTGCCCTTCCCTCGGACATGAACGACCGCGAACCGCGCGCACAGGGCCCCAAGTTGGCTCTTTACGGCGTCATTGATGCGTTGGGATCCGCTGCTGCCACAGAAGATCAGCAGAACCGGAGCGCTGGCAGGGATACCGAGTCGCCGCCGCAGTCGCTCTGGTTCACCGGAGGCCAGGTCGTGGCGCAACGGCAGGCCGGTGACCGCGGATTTCCGGGCGAGCCATCGCGGTGTGCTGGCGGGCGCGGCGACGGACAGGCAGACCCGGGTGGCCATCCGGGCGACGATCTTGTTGGCGAGGCCGAGGGAGTGGTCCGACTCGTGGACCACGATGGGGACTCGGCAAAGCCAGGCGGCGATCCCGACAGGCACGGATACGTATGAGCCCTTCGAGAACAGGGCGTTGGGGCGTTCGCGTCGCATAGCCCTTGCGGCCACACCGATGCCGCGCAGCACTGTGAGCGGCATGAGCAGGTTGCTCCATGAACCATAGCGCTTCAGGCCCGCAGATGGGACCGGGCAAAAAGGGATTCCTGCCTTCTCCGCGTATTCGTGCTCGATGCTGTCCGGTCGCCCGAAGAACACCACTTCTTTCACGCCTTGTTCGGGAAGCCGGGCCGCCACGGAAAGGGCGGGGACGACATGTCCGGCGCTTCCGCCTCCGGTGATTGCGATTTTCATCTAAAGTGCACCTGGCCTGTGTGGTTGCGATTTATCGTAAGGGCTGCTTCAGGGTTTCATTGCTGCGGCGCCCGGCACTGTGATCAGGGTGTCCGGGCGATACCCGCTACAGGATTTGTCGGGTCGGCTGGATTCGAACCAGCTCCTCGGCAAAACTTATGCCGTGCTCCAGCCCTTGAGCTACGACCCGTTGATGACTTCGATGCTACGGAAGGGGGTAAGTGCGGTCAATGCCACGATCGGTGTCGGAGGTGAATTCGAGTCACGCCCTTGCCTTTCCCTGGTCGTTCGTCTTCTTTATTTTTCGGCAGGGGGATTTCGATGCGCTGTGCGGTGATTATTTAGTGGCCGATTGTGGTGACCTTAGCTGGGGATGCGGCTGGCTTAAGACAGATTCAGGGCGTCCGGGATTTGGCTGATTGGCATTCGGTGCGCCCTGGAGGTCCACCGGTCGATGAACTCGACCTCGTCCCCGCCCTGATGAGGGGAGATGACCCAGGCGTACGGGAGGCCGAGGAGTTTGGCATAGCGGAACTTCTCGCCGGCCGGTTCGGGCCGGTCGTCGACGAATATGGCTGCTCCGCGGTCGCGGAGGTGTCGTACGACCTGGTCGGTGCGTTCGCGCATGGCGGGCAGGTCGGGGCGCAGGAGTTCCAGCATGGCTGCCCGGATGCCGGTCGCGAACAGCAGCGCCCGCCCCTTGGGCAGCGCGCGGATCGCGTCCGGCGGCAGGATTCGCTCCGTGCGCATGCTCACGGAGGTCGACTTGCCGCTGTCGCTGGTGGAGACGGAGGTGGTCTGGACGTCGTGGTCGCCGATCAGTCGGGAGAGCCGGTCGGCGAAGTCGCTGTCGTCGATGCCGGAGCCGATGATTTTGACGGTGGCGGCGGACCACAGGGCGTCCATCCCGGCTTCGCCCCAGCATTTCTGGCCCTGCCGGTAGGACTGGAGGATCGTCATCGGGATGACGCCCCGGGAGCCGAGGTGGGAGTAGAGGTCGGGGAGATCGGAGATCTTGCACACGTTGGCGGCCTCGTCCAGGACGCACAGCGCGGGCGGGTCGAGCCTCCCGCCCGAGCGCTCCGCGACGACCACGGCCGCGCGCATCACCGCGTCCGCTGCTGCCGCGATGATCGCCGACGCGGAACCGCCGCCGTCCTTGCTGAGCAGGTAGAGGGTGTCGCGGGAGGTGGCGAACGTGGAGGGCCGGAACTCGGGAAGGTGTTTGGCGGGGGTGACCCAGGCGGCGACGTCGGGGTCGAGGAGGCAGCTCGCGTACTGGCGGGCGGTCTCGTAGATGCCGTCGCGGGTTTCGGTGGCGCCGCTGACGGTGCCCTGGAGCTGGGCTGCGACCGCGTCGTGGCCGGCGTCGGTGAGCAGGTCCACCGGGGTGCGGTCAGCGGGCGAGGCGAGCCAGGCGAGGACGTCGGTGATCGGGCGGTGGTGGTCGGCGGCGGCGAGGAACAGGGCGCCGAGAGTGTTGCTGGCGGCCGTCGACCAGAAGTCGGAGCCGGCGGACTCGTCCACCGACGCGGCGACGAAATGCCCGGCCAGACGCTTCGCGCCGGCCAGATCCCGGGCGTCGGCCAGGATGTCCCACCACATCTGGCGTGGGTGGTGGGCGATCTGCTGCGGATCGAGCGTCCAGATTGTGCCGGCCTCGGCGCGGGCGTCGACCGTGGCGGTGAAGGCATCGTTCGCGGCTTTGTTGCTCGTCAGCAGGACCGGGCCGGGTGCCGCGAGGATCGCGGGGATTGCCAGGCTCGATGTCTTGCCGGAGCGTGGGGCCATGATGGCGACGAGGACGTCCTCCCAGCTTGCACGGACCTCGGCCCTGCCGGGGGAGAGTGTGCCGAGGAGGATGCCGCGGTCGTCAGGGGCGACCTCTTTTACAGTCCAGGTCGACCAGGCTCGGCCGCAGGCTCCGGGCCTTGGCCGTGATCTCTTTGGTGAGCAGCGGGGCGAGATCGGCCTTGCGGGCAAGCCCGTTGCGCGGACCGCGCCGGCGTGCCCACAGGACCAGCCCGGTGACGGTGAGCCCGAGTGTGAGCAGGCCCGGGACGATCCGGGTGCTGATCAGCAGAGCGGTGGGGCTCAGGCGGGGCCACAGCTCGTGGGGGTGCAGCAGGGCGTCGGTAGCGGCGAAGGGCACCCAGGGGCCCGTACCGGCAAGGGCGTTGGTGAGGTTGCCTGTTAGCCAGGCGAGGGAGCCGACGGCGATCGCAGCGCCGAGGACGCCGAAGAGGAGGCAGAGGAGCGCGTCGGTCCCGGTGGTGGCCGAGGGCGCGCGAGTACGAGGGGCGGGAGGCATGGCGGGTCCAGGAA
>NZ_LATD01000038.1 GCF_000981895.1 Streptomyces odonnellii
GACCTGACCCGCCCGCCCGACAAGCCCGCCCGGCGAGCCGGCCCAGCCCGGAAAGACCGCCCTGCTCAAGGAGCCCGTACGGATCTCCGCCGGCTCAGCGGCCTATCTCCTTGCGATTGATCCTGCGCAGCCTGCGGCGCTGCGACGGGTCCAGCATCAGATACGCAGCCGTGGGCACTCCGAGCACCACCAGCAGCGAGAACCAGAATCCGATCACGGGCCACAGAAGAAGGCCTATGGCCACTCCCCCGATGGTGATCTTCGCCTTTGTCGACATTCGACGCCTCCTTCGCGGCAGAGCCGCTCTGCTCGGTGAACGCGCACCGGCGTCCGCCAGTTCCACTATGCGCCCGCGCGCAGCGGTTCGCCGACGTCGCGCATATGTCCGAGGGCCTGTCGGTACGACTCGATCAGCCCGGTCTCGGTGTACGGGACGCCCAACGCCCGGCAGTGCGCGCGTACCAGTGGCTGGGCGAGCCGCAGATGCGGGCGCGGCATGCTCGGGAAGAGGTGGTGCTCGATCTGGTAGTTCAGCCCGCCCAGGAACCAGTCGGTGAGCGCACCGCCGCGCACATTGCGCGAGGTGAGCACCTGCCGCCGCAGATGGCCCCAGTCCGCGCAGCTCTCGGAGTCGGGCATCTCCATCCCCTTGTGGTTGGGCGCGAAGGCCATCCCGAGGTGGAGCCCGAGCAGCATCTGGTTGATCACCGCGAAGACGACCGCTTGGGCCAGGGTCATGGTGGTCAGCAGCAGCGTGAGATACGCGGCGACATGAGCCGCGAGCAGCAGGCCCTCCACCACGCGGCGCCTGGGCGCCATCGAGCCGTCGCCGCCGGAGAAGACGGCCCGGAAGCCGTATGCCTTGAGCGCGACGCCCTCCAGCGTGGTCAGCGGGAAGAACAGCCATGCCTGGTGCCGGGTGAGCCAGCGGCGTATCCCCGAGCGCCCCACGGCCTGGTGCTGGGTGAAGACGAGGATGTCCGCGGCGACATCCGGGTCCTTGTCTATGTGGTTGGGATTGGCGTGGTGCCGGTTGTGCTTGTCGTTCCACCACTCCTGGCTCATTCCGAGCAGCAGATTGGCGTGGACGAGCTGCACCAGACGGCCCCGGCGCCGGTCGGCGGTGATCTGGGCGTGCCCGGCGTCATGGCCGATGAACGCCATGCGCGCGGATACGACAGCCAGCGGCGGCGCGAGGAGCAGCGTCCACCAGGACGGTCCGAGGAGTGCCATTCCGGCGATGATCGCGCCCAGGAAGAGGAAGTTGACGGTGATGCCCCGGGCGTACCAGGCGACCCGGCGCTCCAGGAGACCCTGTTCCCTGACCGTCCGCAGCAGGGGCGCGAAGTCGCTGCCGCCCGCGCGGCCCGGCGCGGCATCGGGTAGGGGCTCCGCCACGGTGGCGGTGACGGTGTGGGGCATGTGGGTCTCCGGTCTGTCGGCCGACGTCCAGCGGGGAAAGGTCGCGCAACGCGCTGACCTCTTGAAACGTACGGGGAGGGGACGTCGGCGACCATGCGGCCACCACCCGGAAGGGATGGCGGCCACCACCCGGGAGGGGTGGGGGTTACCCCGGGGCCGACGGTGGTGCTGGCTACACCCGGCCGGTCTTGGCGTGAGCCGGGTCACGGTGGTGCCGCTCCCGCGTGGCGTCACGGTGGGGTACCCTCGGCGGCCCCGACCCGCAGTAGTCAAACTTGAGGAATGCGTCTTCGCTGTGCACAGGCTCCCCGCGGCAACGCTCTCCCGGATCTCCGAACTCGCCCGCTGCTCCACGGTCTTTCTCCCCGCGGACCCGGCCCGTACCGGGCGGACAGCCCACTGGCACCCCGACGGCGCGGAGCCACCGTCCGCACCGGGCTCCGTGGAGGAGTTGGCCGTCGTCGACACCAATGGCCGCCCCCTCACCGTCAGAGCACTGCTGATGCCCGTGTCCGCCTCGCTGCCGCTGCTCACCAGGGCCCGTAGGCACGCGGACGCCTCGCCGTCGACGGCCTTCTGGGGCGCGGCCGCGCTGCTCGCGCTGCACCTCGCGGCGCGTGGACGGCTGCTGCCGGGGCTCACCGGTACGGATCATGACGCCTGGCGGGCCGGGCCGCTGACCTCGGAGGATCTGGAACGGATCCGTGCACTGGCCGCCGCGATGCCGCCGTCCGCGCACGCTGTCCCGCTCCCCGCGGAACGGCCGGGGCCATTGATGCTGCCCGCGCCGGAGGGATTGTTGCGGGATTTCCTGGACGCGGTCATCGACACGCTGCCCCGGACGCCCGCCGCCGAACTCGCTGCCGCGGGTCCCGCGTTCGCCGCCTGGCCCTCGCGCCGCTTTCCCGAACTGCGAGGCTGGGCCGCCGATGTGGCCGCCGGTCATGACGCGGGCGTACGGCTGTCGCTGCGCGTCGAGCTGCCGGGCCTCGCGGACGCCGTGCCGCCGGACCCCGAACTCCCGGACGGCGCAGGGGACTTCGCGGGGGATTTCGCGCTGCCCGCCTTCCGTGCCGTACTCCAGATGCACAGCGCCGCGGATCCCACGGTCGTCGCCGACGCCGCCACCGTATGGTCGGGTGCGGCTACGGGTACGGCGGGCAAGGGCGCCGGCACAGGTTCCGCCGGCACCGGTAGGGTCTTCGGCCCGCGTGCCCGGATGGACGCGCTGCTCGCCCTGCGCCGCGCCGCCCGCGCCTGGCCGCCACTCGCCCCGCTGCTCTCGGCCGCCGTACCGGACGCCATCGAACTCGCGGACGAGGACATCACCGAGCTGCTGGGCGAGGCGTCCACAGCGCTGGCCACGACCGGCGTCCAGGTGCACTGGCCCAGGGAGCTGGCCCGTACCCTGACGGCCCGCGCCGTCATAGGACCTTCCGAGACCGACACCCACGCTGACACCGACGCCCGTGCCGAGAACGACACCAACGCCGACGCCCGCGCCGGCACCCAGGGCAAGGGCGAGCACCGGACCGGTGCCGACCTGCCCGCCTTCCTCTCGGCCGACGCCCTTCTCGCCTTCAACTGGCGCTTCGCACTGGGCGATCAGCGGCTCACCCCCGCCGAGCTGGACCGGCTCGCCGAAGCCAACCGTCCCGTGGTCCGGCTGCGCGGTCAGTGGGTCCTCATCGACCCTGCCGAGGCCCGGCGCGCCCGGGACAGCCGCGACCGCAAGATCACTCCGCTCGACGCGCTCGGCGCCGTACTGACCGGTTCCACCGAGGTCGAAGGACGCCGGGTCGAGGTCGAGGCATCCGGCTGGCTCGCCCGGCTGCGCGACCGGCTCGCCGATCCCGAGCGGACCGACGGGGCGGAGCAGGAGATCGACGCGCCCGCCGGGCTCGACGCGACACTGCGCGACTACCAGCTCCGCGGCCTCAACTGGCTGCACCGGATGACCTCGCTCGGTCTCGGCGGCTGCCTCGCCGACGACATGGGCCTCGGCAAGACCATCACCCTCATCGCGCTCCATCTCCACCGGCAGACCGACGCCTCGGCCGCGGGTCCGACCCTGGTGGTCTGCCCCGCGTCGCTCATGGGCAACTGGCAGCGCGAGATCGAACGGTTCGCGCCCGGCACGCCCGTACGCCGCTTCCATGGCGCGACCCGCGATCTGGAGGCCCTGGCGGACGGCGAGTTCGTCCTCACCACCTACGGCACGATGCGGCTCGACGCGGCCGGACTCGGCGGCACCGACTGGGGCATGGTCGTCGCGGACGAGGCACAGCACATCAAGAATCCGTACTCCGCGACCGCCAAGGCGCTGCGGACGATCGGCGCCCGGGCCAGGGTCGCGCTCTCCGGCACTCCGGTGGAGAACAATCTCTCCGAACTGTGGGCGATCCTCGACTGGACGACCCCCGGGCTCCTCGGCCGCCTCGGCACCTTCCGTACCCAGTACGCGCGTTCCGTCGAGAGCGGTGACGACCCGGCGGCGGCCGCGCGGCTCGCCGCGCTGGTCCGCCCGTTCCTGCTGCGCCGGCGCAAGTCCGATCCGGGCATCGCGCCGGAGCTGCCGCCCAAGACGGAGACCGACCGGGCCGTCTCCCTCACCGCGGAGCAGGCCGGCCTGTACGAGGCGCTGGTACGGGAGACCCTCGCGGCGATCGGCGCGGCGGACGGGATGGAGCGCCGCGGGCTGATCGTCAAGCTGCTGACCGGTCTCAAGCAGATCTGCAACCATCCGGCGCAGTTCCTCAAGGAGGAGCACCCGCGCATCGCCAACCGCTCCGGCAAGCTGGAGCTGCTGGACGAACTCCTCGGCACGATCCTCGCGGAGGGCGCGAGTGTGCTGGTCTTCACGCAGTACGTGCGGATGGCGCGGCTCCTGGAACAGCATCTCGCGGCGCGCGGAGTGCCGACGCAGTTTCTGCACGGAGGTACGCCGGTCGCCGAGCGCGAGGCGATGGTGGACCGGTTCCAGAACGGTGAAGTGCCGGTCTTCCTGCTGTCGTTGAAGGCGGCGGGCACCGGGCTCAATCTCACCCGGGCCGAGCATGTCGTCCACTTCGACCGCTGGTGGAACCCCGCTGTCGAAGCGCAGGCGACGGACCGCGCGTACCGCATCGGGCAGCACCGGCCCGTACAGGTGCACCGGATGATCGTCGAAGGCACGGTCGAGGACCGGATCGCCGGGATGCTCGCCCGTAAGAAGGAGCTGGCCGACGCGGTGCTGGGCTCCGGCGAGGCCGCACTGACCGAACTGACCGACGCCGAGCTGGCGGACCTGGTGGAGCTGCGAGGGGGCGCGCGATGAGCGGTACGGACGACAGGGGCGGCCGGGGCAGCGGGGACGGTCGGGGCAGCGAGAACGGCGGGAATGGCCGGGACGGCGGCGGCAGCCGGGACGGCATCGAGCGGACCTTCGCCGCGCCCGCACTTGTGCGGGGCCGCGGTTTCGCACACACCTGGTGGGGCCGGGCCTGGCTGAAGGCGCTGGAGGAGACCGCGCTCGACGGCGAGCCGCTGACGAAGGGGCGCAGGCAGGCCCGCGCGGGCGCCGTCGGCGCCGTGTCCGTACGACCGGGCCGGATCACCGCGGTCGTCCAGGACCGGGACGGCAGCGCCTACCGCAGCGATGTGCTGTGGCAGCCGCTGAGTGAGGAGGATTGGGACCGCTTCCTGGACATGGCGGTGGACCGTGCGGGCCATATCGCGGCGCTGCTGGACCGGGAGATGCCGCCCCACCTGGTCGAGGACGCAGCGGCGGCCGGAGTCGAACTGCTCCCCGGAATCGGCGACTTGGAGCCCGAGTGCGGCTGTGAGGCATGGGACCACTGCGCGCATTCGGCGGCACTCTGCTACCAGATGGCGCGGCTGCTGGACCAGGATCCGTTCGTCCTGCTGCTGATGCGGGGCAGGGGCGAGCGCCGGCTGCTCGACGAACTCCAGGTGCGCAGTGTGGCGCGGGCGTCCCGGGCCGCCGGTACGGACGAGGAGGCGGAGGACGCCGAGGCACCGGCTCCCGAGGCTCCAGGGGTGCCCGCTGCGACGGCCTTCGCGGTACGGGACAGCCTGCCGCCGCTGCCCGCTCCCCCGCCGCTGCCCGGGGAGCCGGGGCAGGCCCCGGCCTTCGACACCAACAGCAACACCGACAGCGACACGGATCCGGCGGGCGGGGCGGATGCGGACGCGCTGGAGTTCCTGGCGGCCGACGCGGCGGCGTGGGCGCTGCGGATGCTGTCCGAGGCGCTGGCACCGGGGCATGAACATCAGCCACTGGAACCCGAGTTGACGGTACGCCAGGATGCCGTCCGGCTCGCGGCAGCCACCTCCGACACCCGGCTCCTCGCCCGCCTCGCCTCCGGCACCGGCCGGGAGCGCGCCGAGCTTGACCGCGCCGTACGGGCCTGGCGGTACGGCGGCGCGGCGGGCCTCGCCGTACTGGAGGAGGAGTGGACCCCGGAACCCGCGGCCCTCGCACGGGCGGAAGCCGTTCTCCACTCGGCCTGGGAGGACGACGACCGCCCCCGCCTGCTGCCCCTGGGCGGTGCGCGCTGGTCCCTCCTCGGCACATCGGCCCAACTGCGCTACGCCCCAGACGGCCGCTGGTGGCCCTACCGCGAGACCCCTGACGGCCACTGGACCCCGGCGGGCCCACCGGACCAGGACCCGGCGGCAGCCCTGGCGGAGGTGCCGACCCAGGGATGAGGCTGATGTCGGCCGAAGAATGACGGCTGAGGGATGACGGCTGACGGCTGACGGCTGAGGAGTGACGGCGGCGGGACTGCTCGTGCGCCAGCCGGGTCTGGCCGACGGAGGCTCTTGTCGGGCGGTCCAGGTGCCGTGACGATGAGCGGATCCGGCCGGGCGCGTGCCCCGCCCGCTCCGCTCACGGTGCGGACCCGCCCCGTGCTCATTACTGTCGGTACCGGAGAACTACGGTACGTGTCCGAGCCGGGCCGGACCGCGTCGTGTGCTGTCCGGAACCGGAGGAGCCGTCATGCCTGAGCTGTCGCTCGGACAGCAGAGCAGGGACCACAGGGACAACCAAGACAGCAGGGACACCAGGGACGCCAGGGACGCCAGGGACAACGAGGAGGCGGTCAAGTCCTCTGCCATCACACCCGAGTTGACCCGTACTCTCAGTCTCTTCCTCCTCTTCCCCCTCGGTGTCGCCTTCGCCGGGTCCGGCCACTGGTGGTCCTGGCCGCTGGTGTTTCTCGGCCAGCTCATGGTGGCGCTGTGCTTCTGCGAGCTGGCCGCCCGCCATCCCGCCGCCGGTTCGGTCCACCACTGGTCCACGGTGCTCGGCGGGGCGCGCACCGGCCGGCTCGGCGGCTGGGCCGCTCTCGCGGCAGCCGTGTTCGCCCTCACCGCGGCGGCTCTCGCGTACCAGATCGCGTTGCCGCCGATCTCGGACTTCTTCCAGTTCGTCGGGAACGGTACGGGGCGTAACGACGCGGCGGAGAACGCCGTACTGCTGGGCTCGGTCCTGATCCTCTTCACCACGCTCGTCCATGCCTTCGGGACGGGGCTGATGTCCCGGATCAGTTCCGCCGGAGTGGTGGTCGAACTGGTCGCCGCCCTCACCCTGGTCGGGCTGCTGGCCGCATACCTCACCCATGGACCAGGTGCGACCACCCGGACGGAAGGGTTCGATGTCGGCCAGTCGCTCGGGCACGCGGGTGCGCTGCTGACGGCCGCGCTCGCCGCCGCGTATCTGCTGTACGGATCCGGTACGGCGTCCGCGTCGGACGAGGAGCCCCACGGCTCGGGCTCGGGCCCCGCCCACAGCACACTGAGCGCGATTCTACGACCGCTCGTGGCCGTCTTCCTGGCCGGCGGGCTCGTCCTCCTTTACGCGCTGCTGTCCGTGCCCGAACTGCGTTCCATGAGGCTGTCCGAGGGCGGCCTCCGCTTTGTCGTGCTCTCCCCCCTGGGTCCGGACATCGGCGAGATCGTGCTGTGGTGCGTGATCATCGCGGTCACCCTCTGCGCGCTGGCGGTGCACGCGGCCGCGATCCGGCTGACGGTCGCGCTGGCCCGCGACACCGCCCTTCCGGCGTCCGCGCGTCTCGCCCGGATCAGTCCGCGCTCCGGGACTCCCGTGACCGCGGCGGCCGTCACCGGTCTGCTCGCCATCGTGATCCTCGCGGTCAATGCCCAGCAGCCGCGGATCTTCCCGGTGCTGAGCAGTATCGCCGTCATCGTGATCCAGCTCGCCTGTCTGCTGGTCACGGTCCCGCTGCTGGTCCGGCGGCTGCGCGGCACCTGGCGGCCGGCCGAGGGGCGGCCCCTGAGCAGTCTGACCGAGGAACGGTCCCCGGGCGAGCAGACCGAGACGCGTTCCCGGGGCGATGAGGCCTTCTCGCTCGGCCGGTTCGGACTGCCCGTCAATCTGCTGGCGGTGCTGTGGGGGCTCGGCATGACGGTCAACCTCGCCTGGCCGCGCTCCGAGGTGTACGACGCGGTGCCGCCGTTCCACTGGTATCTGCGCTGGGGCGGGGTCCTGTTCGTCGCGGTCGTCGTCACCGGCGCCTGTACGTATTACTGGCTCGTCCGGCGCGAGCACGCCAACGCGCCCACGGCTGCCACACCGACCACAGGCGCCGCACCGGCCACAGACGGCGCAGCGGCCCCCGCCGGCGCACCCGCCGTACCGCACCCCACGTCCGAACTGCCGCGACCGCAGCAACCCGTTCGCACCGTACCCGTTCCCACTGTCGAATCCGCGGCGTCCGACGACGGGCGGCGCGACAACAACCGGAAGGCCACAGACATGACCTGTTACGCAGCGCCGGGCAGCGAGGGCGCGATCGTCTCGTACGCGTCGCGCTACGACCACTGGATCGGCGGGGAGTACGTCCCGCCGGCGCGCGGCCAGTACTTCGAGAATCCCAGTCCGGTCAACGGCCGCGCCTTCACCGAGATGGCCCGCGGCACGGCCGACGACGTCGAGCGCGCGCTGGACGCGGCGCACGGCGCGGCGCCGGGCTGGGCGCGGACCCCGGTGTCGGAGCGCGCCAATGTGCTCAACCGGATCGCGCACCGGATGGAGGAGCATCTGGAGGAGCTGGCGGTCGCGGAGAGCTGGGAGAACGGCAAGCCGGTACGGGAGACCCTCGCCGCCGACATCCCGCTGGCCATCGACCACTTCAGGTATTTCGCGGGTGCGCTGCGTGCCCAGGAGGGCTCGCTCAGCCAGCTCGACGAGGACACCGTCGCATACCACTTCCACGAGCCGCTGGGGGTGGTGGCGCAGATCATCCCGTGGAACTTCCCGATCCTGATGGCGACCTGGAAGCTGGCGCCCGCCTTGGCTGCGGGGAACACCGTCGTACTGAAGCCGGCCGAACAGACCCCGGCGTCGGTCCACTTGTGGATGGGTCTGATCGCGGATCTGCTGCCGCCGGGTGTCGTCAACATCGTGAACGGTTTCGGCACCGAGGCGGGCAAGCCGCTGGCGTCGAGCCCGCGTGTGGCCAAGATCGCGTTCACCGGCGAGACCGCGACGGGGCGGCTCATCATGCAGTACGCCTCGGAGAATCTGAAGCCGGTCACCCTGGAACTGGGCGGGAAGAGCCCGAACCTCTTCTTCGACGACGTCTGGGCCGCGGACGACGACTTCCGCGACAAGGCGCTCGAAGGCTTCACCATGTTCGCGCTGAACCAGGGCGAGGTGTGCACCTGTCCGTCACGGGCGCTGATCCAGGACGGGCACTACAGCGAGTTCCTGGAGGCGGGCGTGGCCCGCACCGAGGCGATCGTGGCGGGCAACCCGCTGGACACGGAGACGATGATCGGCGCCCAGGTCTCCAACGGCCAACTGGAGAAGATCCTTTCCTATCTGGACATCGGGCAGCAGGAGGGCGCGAAGACCCTGACGGGCGGTGAGCGGATCGAGTACGACGGCGAACTGGCCGGCGGTTACTACGTCCAGCCCACCATCTTCCAGGGCAACAACCGGATGCGGATCTTCCAGGAGGAGATCTTCGGCCCGGTCCTCGCGGTGACCTCGTTCAGCGACTTCGACGACGCGGTCAAGACGGCGAACGACACCGCGTACGGCCTCGGCGCGGGCGTCTGGACCCGCGACATGAACACCGCGTACCGCGCGGGCCGCGCGATCCAGGCGGGCCGCGTCTGGACGAACTGCTACCACACCTACCCGGCCCACGCGGCCTTCGGAGGCTACAAGCAGTCGGGCATCGGCCGCGAGACGCACCGGATGATGCTGGACCACTACCAGCAGACGAAGAACCTCCTCGTGTCGTACTCGCCGAAGAAACTGGGCTTCTTCTAGACGCCAAAAAAGGGCGCCTGACCAGGCATTTCAGCTGACAGGCGCCCTTCCCGGCCTGCATCTAAGCCACGGGGTGAAGTGCAGAGTAACTCCTGATATGTCCCACTGCTATCCCACCCCTGACCAGCTGCTCCGGGGAATTTCCGGGCCAAGGCTCGGTTCATGCGTCCTCTGCACTGCCGTCCTGCCCCACCCACCTTCGCATCGACTCCTCGATCAGGCTGTTGGCATGGTTCCGTGCCTCGGCCAGAAACTTGGCGTAGTAGCGGAAGAGAACCTGGATGCTTTGTCCGGCACGGCGCACACTCTGCCGGGTCGACACCGGAGGCTAGCCAGAATGAGATTCCTGCGTGGCGCAGGTCGTAGGGGCGTTTCGCAAGCTCAAGGGCGTGTTCATCGAGAGTCAGTGCGGCCTCACGCGCACGTCCCCATGTGATGCCGTATGCGGAAGGATCGACGTAGTTTCCCGCTGCATTGCGGAACAGACGTCCATCGGGCGCGACACCGAAACCCTCTATGTGCTCGCGCAGCATGCGCACCAGCACAGGCGGGATGGGCACGGGCCTCGTCGCCTTGGCCGCCCGTCGCTTCAGTGAGTGGACCTCGTGAACGGCACCGTCATTCGTCCACCCCTTCCCCGCCGTGACCACCCCGCCCTTCAGGTTGAGGAGCCCCCATCCGGTCGCTGGCAGTCGGCACTGAGACTTCTGCAAGTGAATAACCTCAGCAGGACGCATCGCGGCGTAGTACATACACCCGAAAAAGGCGTACAGGTGTGGGCCTCGACCGGGCAGCGCCCTGACCGCAGCAAGCAGGCGGCCCACCTGCGCCGGATTGGGCACGCAGTCCGGATCGACTTCGTCGGCAACTTCCGGCGCAGACCACCGCAAGCCGCTCAGCGGGTTCTGGGTGAAGTACCCACGTTCCACTGCGACCCCGAACACCTCGTTGACGGCAGCTTTCTTGCGCTTCACCGTCTTCGCTGCAGCGGCTGCCCCATCAACCTTGCGGCACAGAGCGTCGAGTCCCCGGCGCAGAACATCGGGCTCCGCCAACTCACTCACGGGCAGCGAATGACGCTGCAGCCAATCCAGTGCTGCCTGCCACTCCTCGGGTGGATCCTCCTCCCAGGCTTTTTTGTTGAAAGCCCATGAATACAGTGCCCTCCGCAGTTCATGAGGTGCCCGGGACATGTGCTCTGGCTCGACGAAGGCTGGAGTGATGGTCGCGAGAGCGTCGGCAAGTGTTCGACGTGTGTTTCCCGGCGTACGGTCCCAACGCTGCTCGATGTACTCCTGCGCCAGGACATACCAGGTGGTGCGCTGTTTCAGGGCCCGGAGCTCGGAGGCCGGCAGGCCCGTCCTTGTGTCGAACGGCTCGCCGTCGCGCGCGGCAGTCACGAGTTCGGAACGTCGGCTCTCCGCAAGCCCCTTCGTGAGAAAGGACTCGGATTTCTCCCGCCCATTGACCGTCCATCGAACCTCGAACCCCTTGCGACGGTCTGGCCGCTCGCGTGTGTCCCAAAATCGAACTCTGTAACTCATCGCCATTCAGGCGTATCCCTCTCACACGCTTCCCACCACGCGTCTAGATCGACGCGGCGGCAGCGGAGTTCACCATTCGGAAGTTTGATCATTCGGGGTGCTTGACCGCGAGCGCGCAAGCGGTAGAACGCTGACGCGCTCATTCGGATTTCCGCCAGGACCTCGGCGAGTTTGAGCGCAGGAGGGCGAGCCATTTTTCCCCTGAAGATTTGAACGAGTCACCAGACGCTGGGCGGCGCAACAGAGCTAACTCAGTTGAGCGTTGGCATGGAAGTTCACCGCATCCGCACAGCTCCACCGCCAAGCGCAGCCGCTGCGAACTTCTCAATGGTCGCGACGATCGCCGGTTTGGCTAACCGGCGATCGTGGTCTATGTTGCGTGCCGCATCGCCAGGGTCCGGATGCTCCCGCGCTGGCCTCAGCTAGGAAGCCAACCGGTATGAGCGCAGTGCGGGGGTCGCGCCGTCCGGGACGATTACCAGCAGACCCTCATCAGTGAGTCTGTCAAGATTCGCGCTGCGACATGCTCAGGAGCCCTAATGGCCGGGGCCACGTGCCAAGTTGCAGATCCGGGGTGCGTTGCTCGGTCGCGGCGATGGCTGCGTTGCAGTAGATCCTCGCCGAACAGTCCGGCCGCAAAGACGCAAACTCCCAGCCCAGTGGACACGGTGCCGTAGTCACCGGCCATGCCCGGACCAAGCGCAGTGCGCCGAACGCGAAGAGGACAGGGGAAGGAAAGCGAGCGGAACAAATAGCGGAATCCGACAGACCAAGCTCCCAGCAAGGGACGACGCCAGAAGAAGCCCGGTGTGGGCGGTACTTCTGACCTGGTGTTTCCCGGGACGTTGTACGTTGACATGCTCCCGGCGGAGGTTTCCAGTCCTTTGGAGTTCTTTCTTGTCTGCCGTCGGCGAATGCATGCCGACAGCTGCGTGGAGCCCTTCTGTCACGGGGGCGTTGAGGCGCAAGACATGCCGGCGCCTTCGTCATGAAGCCGCTGCCCGTGTCTCGTCGACAAGAGGACCTTCACCGAGTTGCCGAAAGCGACGCGCCACCCTGGAGGACGGGCTGCCGGCTCACTGATCCAGGCCGGTGGGTGAGTCCCTCCCATCTTGACCGGTAGCCACCGACTGTCGGCGTGCGCTGAACGGCTGGGTAGGGTCGCGGCACCCGAGCTGGAGAGGTAGTTGCATGGCCCACGAGATTGTGATCGCGCAGACGACCAGTGACAACGAGGATCAGGCGAAGGCGCTGGCTCGGGGTGCGGTCGAGAGCAAGCTGGCAGCGGGCGTTCACATCGATGCGCCTATCACCGCCTTCTACTGGTGGAAGGGGAAGGTCGAGACGGCGCAGGAGTGGCGGATCTCGTACATGACTTCAACGGACCGTCTCCCGGCACTGGAGGCGTGGCTGCACGAGAAGCATCCGTATGACGCCCCCCAGTGGGTCACGCTGCCCGTGACCGGAGGATCGGAGGCGTACCTGTCCTGGGTGGTCGAGGAGACTCACCCGCAGTAGGGCACGCCACCCGGCGTCTCACCGTCACCGAGCCTGCTCGCCGGATGGCTCACGACGCGAACGCCAGCAGCTGCCGCGCCGGCGGCAGCGGTACGTCCACGACACCGGCATCCACAGCCACGGCCCCCGGCACCCCCGCGTCCACCGCGACCGGCACAATCCCCGCCATCGGCGGAAACAGCATCGACCCCCTCAGGATCCGCCACATCGACCGCCACCCCCGCAGGCACACCCATCGCCGGAATCACCTCATCCGGCAGCCGCGCCCCGCGTATCTCCGCGAACTCCCACTCACGCCCGGAAGCACACGGGGCGTGACTGGCCGCCGGGCAGACAGACTGCTGTCATGCGAATCGACACCCTGAGCGGCAGCAGATGCTCGCGGTTCCGGTGTCGGGGTTGTTGCGTGTGTTAGATCGCCTATTCGGTCCGGGTCACTGTGGGAGGTTACCCGCGAGGTGCGGCGGCGGGCGTACGGGTCCGACCACGATGCCCCCGACCCCGGATGCTCCTGTCCGAACTACCGATGTTGGTTGCGTCGGTGGTTTCGCGGGTGGGAGTAGGCAACGGCTGTGCCGCCACCCGAGGTCTCCGATCGCTGGACCTCCGGCCAGGCGACAAGCTCTCTCGCTTCTCGCCCAGCCACGCTCTCAGAAGTTCCTCAAACGCGCAGCCTGTTGTCGTCGCCTGCCGCACTGTAGCGAGATGAAGTTCACCGAATGGGTGCCCTTAGCCACGGTGGGGGCCGCTGCGTTGGCCGCGCTGGTTGCCAGCGTTGCTGCTCGCCGCACGGCCTGGACGGCATGGCGGTCCAAGACGGTTACGCCTCCGTTATCGCCTTCTTCGACGCCGCCATGTACTTCCACGGCCTCGGGAAGGACCTGCACACCCGGGAGGACTGCGGATCCGTTGGAGCCCGCCCCGCTACCGGCAGACCCAGCAGACCATCGAACGCGTCGACCAATGGCGGAAATGGGACGAACGGGACGGGCTCTCCCTCCAGGCCATCGCCGACAGAGAATCCGACGCGATCAGCAGAGCAGCAGTCCGGATTGCCCTTCTCAAACAGAACGTCACCTTCCGCGGGCCCGGGCGCCCCCGGGGTCAACCGGCCCACAGGCATAGGCAAGCCGCAGCACTCACACCTCGGTCGGCATTGGGGACGAAGTCCGGGGCCCTGGCTGTCGGCAGATCGCAGCCCGGCGATCTGAGGAAATGACACGTCCGTGAGAGTCGAGCTCAACGACACGACCTGGGACAACGCAGAAATCCGCTGGTCAGAGCTGTGCTCTGTGACACGAGCTGCGGGGTCTTACAGCGTAGGTGTAGGGTCTTGGGGCTGATTTCGTAATCTCACGAGCCGTGTCGTACCGATGTCGTATACGACATCGTCGTGAGACTAGCGCGTGGGTGGGTGTTGCTGCCCTGCGCCGTTCGTGTGGTGTCGCCGATTCGCTTCCGTCACCACAGACGGATGGATCACTGAAACGCGTCGAGTCCAACCGGAGTCGACGAGCGCCACACACCAGCGCACAGAGTCGGCGGGTACGAGATAAACGGAGGTACGCGTGAAGGCAATCGTCGTGACGGATCAGGCCGCGGAAGCAGCCGGGATTACGCTCGCGGAGCGGCCTCAGCCGACGCCGGCGATCAACGACGTCGTCGTTGGAGTTTATGCGTCGGGCTTCGTCCCCGCGGAGTGGGAGTGGCCTTCGACGTGGGTCGATCGCGCCGGTCGCGATCGAGCCCAGGCGATCATCGGTCACGAGTTCGCCGGAGTGGTCGCCTCCCTCGGCTACGGCACGACGGGGCTCTCGCTGGGACAGCGGGTGTTCGGGATCACGGACTGGCACCGCGATGGAACCCTGGCCGAGTACGCGGCGGTGGAGGCACGCAACCTTGCGCCGCTGCCGGGGAACGTCGACTTCACGGTGGGCGCGAGCCTGCCGATCTCCGGTCTGACGGCGTGGCAAGGCCTGTTCCAGCACGGTCGTCTCCAGACGGGGCAGAGTGTCCTCGCACACGGCGCCGCCGGCGCGGTCGGGTCTGTGGTGACGCAGCTCGCCCGAGAGTTCGGCGCCTACGTCATCGGTACCGGGCGGGCGGCGGACCGCCAGGCGGCGCTCGACTTCGGCGCGAACGAGTTCCTCGACCTCGCCACCGAGGATCTCGACGACATCGGCGGGGTCGACGTGGTCTTCGATGTCATCGGCGCTGACATCCAAAGGCGCTCGGCGAGAATCATCCGGCCTGGCGGGACGCTGGTGTCGGTGGTCGGGCCTGTTGCGGCTCGCCCTGTCGACGGCTTGGCAGTCGACTTCGTCGTCGAGTCCGTTCCGAGTCAGCTGGTGGAGATCGTCGACCGGGTGCGGGACGGGCGCCTTCACACGCACATCGGAACCGTCGCGACCCTCGACGACGCCGTCCCCGCGCTCAACCCGACCGAGCGGCGCAAGGGCAAGACCGTCATTCGCGTGCGCCCCTGAGCACCCTGGAATGGGCCAACGGCGGTTGGGCTGGACGACCGCTGACCTGCCCGGTGTCGGACGAGGAAATGCCACGGACTTGAGACTGATCCTGGGAGGGCAGTTCCTGCAGCGGGATCCGGCGGCCGGTGGGCTCGTGCAGGAGCCGGGCATCGATGGTCTCGGTGAGGACGCTGCCCGGGGCAGCAGCGGCTCGAACATCACCTCGTCCAGATTTTCGCCGCCTATCACAGCGATAACGACTACCCAACACAGCCGGGGCAGTTCATGGAGATCACGCACGCACTCGCCGGGCCTGCCTGCCTCCACCTGACCGTCGACGACTCCTTCTTCCCCTACGTCCTCGACAGACTGATCCCGGTTCTCGATCAGCACGGCACCGGGGAACCCGGGCTCCGGCGCCTTCCCGGCAACGACGAAACGCGCGTTGAACTCGCTCACAGTGACGGCCACGGCCGGCTCGTCTTTCACCTCGACGAGGCCGCGCTCAGGAGATGGCGGGACTGGGACGAAGAGACCACTCTCGAATACGAACGGTGCCCCGGCGCCTGCCCACGCGCCGTACTGGCCACAGCCGGCCGCCCCCTCGACCACCCGCTCCACCAGCACCCCCG
>NZ_LATD01000380.1 GCF_000981895.1 Streptomyces odonnellii
TAGCCGTCCCGTAGCAGCCCCATGACGGGTCCGTGACAGGTCCGTGACAGTCCCGCCCGGGCCCCGCCCCGAGCCCGGCCCGCCCTCGCGCTGCCGGACGGTCCCCGGCACGCGGCGGGGAGCGCACACCGGCGCGCGGGAGTCCATGGCCACTGTCGCCGTTTTCCAGCGCAGTTGGGACCTTTGGTGGCAGTCTGCTGAGCAGTAGATACGTACGGCTACCCAGTCGGAGGTGCAGTTTCCGTGGCGTCCAACGTCAACCCCACCGTCAGGCGACGCCGATTGGGCCAGGAGTTGCGCCGGCTCCGGGAGATCAAGGGCATGACGGCCGAGGAGGTGGCGGAGCGCCTGCTGGTCTCCCAGTCGAAGATCAGCCGTCTGGAGAACGGCCGCCGTTCCATCAGCCAGCGCGATGTCCGCGACCTCTGCGGGGTGTACGAGGTCGAGGACCACCGCATCGTCGACTCGCTGATGCAAATGGCCAAGGACTCCCGCCAGCAGGGCTGGTGGCACGCCTTCGGCGACATCCCGTACAGCGTCTACATCGGCCTGGAGACGGACGCCGCCTCGCTCCGCGTCTTCGAACCGCAGGTGGTCCCCGGACTGCTCCAGACCCGCGCCTACGCGGAGGCGCTGATCAACGGCGCGCTGCCGGAGTCCGCCGCGCCGGATGTCGAGAAGCGCGTGGGGGTACGGATCAGGCGCCAGGACCGCATCAACTCCGCCGAGAACCCGCTCCGTCTCTGGGCCGTGGTCGACGAGTCCGCGCTGCGCCGGGCCGTCGGCGGGCGGCAGCTCATGCGGGAGCAGCTGGAGTATCTCGTCGAGCAGTCGCAGCTTCCCCATGTGACCGTGCAGGTGCTGCCGTTCGACATGGGCGCGCACCCCGGGATCAGCGGGCACTACGCGATTCTCGAATTCCCGGACACCGCGGACTCCAGCGTGGTCTATATCGAGGGCGTTACCAGCGATCTCTATCTGGAGAAGGCGAATGATGTGCAGCGGTACAGCGTGATGTACGAGCATCTCCGCGCCCAGGCCCTGAATGTCGAGCAGACCCGGCAGTTCATCGCGAATATCGCAAAGGAATACGCCCGCTGAGCGACCACTGAAGCCACCGCCGAGGCCACCATCCGGGCCATCGCTGAGCCGCCACTGACACGCCTCCGAAGGCACCATCGAGGCGCCGTTGACCCGGCCGCGCCCGAGGAGAGGACACCGTACACCTCAACCGCCGTGGCACGTAAGGCTCCAGCGGGAGAAGCCATCAGGACGAGTGAATGACTGTCCCGCCCATCGAGTGAGGCGAGTAGCGTCGATCATGCCAGCAAGTCGTTGGCGCGATGTCCCACCACTCGGTGAACCGGAGCGAACATGGCAATTCTTCAGGGCGCTACGGACACGTGGACCAAGTCCTCGTACTCCGGCGGAAACGGCGCGTGCGTAGAGGTCAAGTCCCCCGTCGTCCAGTCCATTGCCGTCCGGGACTCGAAGGCGCCCGAGGGCCCCTCGATCTCCTTCGTCCCCTCGTCATGGAATGCCTTCGTACAGGAAATGAACAAGGGCGCCTTCGACCTCGGCTGAGGTCGCTCGACGCCCTGCCTCCGCACCACTGATAGAGCCCTCTCGACCGGTCCGCCGTCCTGGCCGAGGGGGCTCGGCCATGCCCGGACACCCGGGGCCCCGACATCCCGGACACCTCCGGCACTCGGCCGTCCCGGACACCTCCGGCACGCGGACCGACCACCCACCGCCTCTCCCGACCGCAAGGGACCCGCATCCCGTGCGGTCGCTTCTGTTTTACGCACGTACACGGCGCTTCCGTCCTACGCGCGTACACGAATCCACGCGTGTACACGGACTCCTGACGAAGTGCTCGCTCATCGTGTGGTCGCCGTCACGTTCACGGCAACGCCCCCGAAGGTCAAGAACACGTAAAATCGTTCTGCTTTCTGACCTGGGTTCACACTTATGACCGGAAGGACTCTTGACCACCCGCCGCGCCAGGCGGTTCAATCCCCGAAGTCCCCGCTCCCGCACGGGGGCACCGCTGACCGGACGTACTGACGAAGAGCACCGATCGTTCACAAGGCGGACCCCTGGAGGGGGCACATGAACAGCCTCGACTGGATCGTGCTCATCGCATACTTCGGTGTGATGGTCGCGATCGGCCTCTGGTCGCACAAGCGTGTGGACAATGTCAGCGACTTCTTCACCGCCGGCGGCAAGATGCCCTGGTGGCTGTCGGGCATCTCGCACCACATGTCCGGCTACAGCGCGGTGATGTTCACGGGGTACGCGGGCATCGCGTACACCTTCGGCATCACCTCGTTCGTGACCTGGTCGCTGCCGATCGCCATCGGCATCGGGATCGGCGCGAAGCTCTTCGCGCCCCGGCTCAACCGGCTGCGCTCCCGGCTCCATGTCGCGTCCCCGCTGGAGTACTTGAAGAACCGGTACGACCTGAAGACCCAGCAGGCCCTCGCCTGGTCCGGGCTGCTGCTGAAGATCGTGGACGTGGGCGCCAAGTGGGCCGCCATCGCCACCCTGCTCTCCGTCTTCACCGGGATCTCCCTCAACCAGGGCATCCTCATCACCGGTGTCATCACCGGCATCTACTGCACGGTCGGCGGACTGTGGGCCGACGCCCTCACCGAGCTGGGCCAGTTCATCATCCAGCTCTTCGCCGGGATCGCGATGCTCGTCGCCGTCATGGGCGAACTGGGCGGCTTCAGCGCGCTGTGGACGGTCTGGGACAAGCTGCCCGAGGGGCATGCCAACCCGACGGCCGGGCCGTACACCGTCACCTTCCTGCTCGCGTTCCTCTTCATCAAGACCTTCGAGTACAACGGCGGCATGTGGAACCAGGCGCAGCGCTACATGGCCACCGCCAGCGCCCGCGAGGCCACCCGCTCGGCCCGGCTCTCCGCGGTGCTCTGGCTGGTGTGGCCGCTGGTCCTGTTCTTCCCGATGTGGTGCGCGCCGCTGCTGGTCGAGGCGCAGAAGCCGGACGCGTCCGACTCGTACGCCCTGATGACCGAACAGCTCCTGCCGCACGGTCTGCTGGGGCTGGTCATCGTCGGTTTCTTCTCGCACACCATGGCGATGTGCTCGTCGGACGCCAACGCCATCGCCGCGGTCTTCACCCGGGACATCGCGCCGACGCTGTCCAAGGCGGCGCGCGGCTGGTCGGAACGGGCGGGGCTGCTGGCGGCCCGGCTGTCGACGATCGCGTTCCTGGCGCTGTCGATGGGGGTCGCCACCCAGGTCAACTCGCCGACGTTCAAGGACATCATCACGGTCGTCATCAAGTGGGTGGCCGGTCTGATGGGCCCGATCGCGATCCCGTTCATGCTCGGCCTGCTCAGGCCGTTCCGCAGGTCGGGCCCGACGGCGGCGCTGACGAGCTGGGCCATGGGTCTGCTGGCGTTCTGGCTGGTCAACTACCCGATCAACTGGAGTGTCGAGGGCGGCGTCCCGCTCCAGTACCAGGTCTCGATCCCGCTCGCGGTCTCGCTGGTGCTGTACATCGTGATCGGCTACGTGAAGCCGGAGCCCTCGGAGGACCGCGATGTGCTGCTGGCACGGATCAACGGGGAGGGCGACGGTGACGGTTCGGACCTGACGGCGGCGTCGCTGCGGGTGCCGGGGCAGGCGGGGGCGTCGGACGCGGAGCTTCCGGGAGGGCGTCCGGGGCAGCTTCCGGGACGGAAGGATTCCGACGGCTGAGGAGCGGCGGCGGTACGGGCCGGCCGGCTCGGGTCCGCTGCGGAGCGACTGTACGGGCGTACGGGTGCGGTGCCGGCCTGTGCGCCCGTACGGCTGTGTGCGCTACGGCGGGTCGGCGCAGGGGCGGATGCCGGTGCCGGGTGCCGGGTGGTGCCCGTACCGCTGTGGCCCACTGTCGGCCGCGGCCTGTTGCCGCCCCGTACGCGATCAGGTCCAGACCGGCCGGTCGCTGCCCCACTCGGCGGGCGGACGGTCCCAGTTCCGGGGTGCTCCGTCGTAGTGCACCGGGGGAAGCGCGTGGTCGAGGATCCCATAGGGCGACGTGGTCCTGGCCCGCCAAGGCCGTGACGCGTGGAGGCCGCCTTCGATCGGCGCGGGAAGGATGTCGTGCAACAGCCAGGACGCGGTGCCCGCGAGTGACAGCCGTAGATGCCTCCCGTCGCCGGTCGCCTGCCGGTCGGTCAGCGCGCGCAGGACCGCGGCCGCGAGGAGGTAGCCGGTTCCGTGATCCAGTGCCTGCGCGGGCAGCGCTCCCGGGGTGCCGTCGGCGGAGGCCTCGGCCGCGGCGATTCCGCTCGCGGCCTGGACGAGGCTGTCGAAGCCGCGCCGCGAAGCCCACGGTCCCGACCAGCCCCAGGCACACAGTTGGGCGACGATCAGGCCGGGCCGCCGCTCCAGCAGCGCGTCCGGGGCCAGACCGTACCGGTCAAGCGCGCCGGGCCGGTAGCCCATGACCACGACGTCGGCGGAGTCCAGGAGATCTTCGAAGACGGCCCGGTCTCCGGGAGCGGAGAGGTCCAGCAGCGTGGAGCGCTTCCCGAAGCCGGTGTCGGCGTGGCTGTCCCGGTCCTCCGGAAGCCAGGGCGGGTCCACGCGCAGGACATCGGCGCCCAGCAGGGCGAGTGTGCGCGTCGCGACGGGGCCGGCGATGACCCGGGTCAGGTCCAGGACCCTCACACCACTGGCCGGCAGCGACGAAGCGGGCAGTGGTCTCACCGGTACAGCCCGTGGGCCGCTCTGCCCGACGAGCCGCGTCTCGACCAGCGGGAGTGCGGCGCTTGTGGGCCTGGGCGGGGCCACGGCCACGGCCAGTCCGCCCGCCGCGTAGACGGTCTCCTGTACCGACCGCGCGGAGCGGGTGGCCAGCTCGTCCGACAACAGCTCGGCCGTCGCCCGGTCGTCGCCGGTGTCGGGGATGCCGAGCGCGCCCAGCAGGCGGGCACGGTGGTGGGGGTAGTTGGCATGGGTCCGTACCCAGCCGTCGGCCGCACGCCGGAAGCCAGACAGCGGTGCGAAGGACACCGGGATCCGGCCGTCGACTCGCAGGTGCCGTTCGCTGACGAACGCGGTGGCCACCGCTCCCTCGTGCACCCGCACCGCCGGTACCGGCCGGGTGCCCCGGACCGCCAGCAGTTCCGCGGCTGCCAGCGAGCACACGCCCACGGTGGCCCGCGCCAGCTCCCGTACCGGCAGACGTGCGGGCAACACGCCGCGCGCCCCCTCGTACGACACCCTCTCCACCAGTCCGGCCGGACCGCCGAGGGCGGCCCAGGCTTGCGCGGTCGCCTTGTCGTCGGTATGCCTCATCCCGCCAGCCTGCACCAGCCCACGGGCGGTGCGCCATGGGCAGCCGAATCCACCGCGGGCAGGCAGCCGTACCCACCGCAGGCGCCAGTACCCACCACCGGCGCCGTGCCCGCCGCGGGCCGCCGCATTCGCCGCGGGGGTCCGGGCACCACCTGGCCGACGTAACTACGACTGGCGGCGGGCGGGCAGGTGTGCGCGCCGGGGTCCGTCAGCCGCGCGGGTAGCGGGTCAGCCAGCCCGAGGCCGCGACCGCCGGGCTGTGCAGCGCCGGGCCCTGGGTCATCTCCATCGCGAAGTCGTCGGCGATTTCGAGGAGCGTGGGCCGGCCCTCCACTTCGGCCAGCCAGGCCGGCGGCAGCGCCGTCTCGCCGTGGTGCGCGCCGAGCAGGGCACCGCAGAGAGCGGCGGTGGTGCCCGAGGGGCCGTCGTGATTGACGGCGAGCCGCAGGCCGTGCCGGATGTCCTCGCTCACCAGCGCACAGTAGACGGACACGGCCAGCGCCTCCTCGGCCAAGTGGCACTCGCCGCCGAGCGCGGCGATCCGTCCGGGGCCGGGAATCCCCTGCCGTACCGCGCCGAGCGCCTGTTGAAGCGCCTCCGTCACGGGCTGGTGCCCGGGGCGCGCGGCGAGCAGGGCGAGGGCGCGCTGTACGCCCGCGTCGAGACTCTCGGCGCGGGCGAGCGCGTGCACGATCACCGCGAAGGCGCCCGCCGCGAGATACGCGCCGGGGTGCCCGTGCGTCTGGGCCGCGCACTCCACGGCGAGCTGGCAGACGAGCTGCGGCTCCCAGCCGACCAGCAGCCCGAACGGCGCGGACCGCACCACCGCGCCCGCGTCCCGCGCGGTGGGGTTCTTGGGCTTGTCGAGCGTGCCCATGATGTCGTCGCCGAAGCCCATGAGACACGACCGGGCCGGGTCGCGGCGCGCGTACAGCCACTCCTCCTGGGCGAGCCAGCCGTTGTCCTTGCGGCGCAGATCGGGCCCCCAGTCGCGCTGGGTCGCCGCCCACCGCAGATGGGCCCGGTGGACATCGGTCGGCGGATGCCAGGCGCCGGTGTCCCTGCGGACCTGGGCGCGGATCAGGCCGTCGACGGTGAAGAGGGTGAGCTGCGTGGCGGCGGAGACGGCGCCGCGACGGCCGTACGCGGGAACGAAGTCGGTGACGGCCTCCGGTCCGTGCGCGGCCCTGATCTCCTCCAGGCTCAGCCCCGAGACCCCCGCCCCGAGCGCGTCCCCGATGGCCCCGCCCAGCAGACAGCCCCGCACTCGGCTGCGGAAGTCCTGTTGCTCGGC
>NZ_LATD01000381.1 GCF_000981895.1 Streptomyces odonnellii
GACCGGCCCCGGGGAGGCGGCCACGCCCCCGCCGCAGGCCGCCTCCCCGGGGCCGGTCCAGGCGCTCTGCCGGGGGGTCAGGTGCGCCGCTGGATCGAGATCAACGGCACCCGCCATCAGATCTCCCGCGCCACGCTCGTACTGGGCCGCAGCACCGACGCCGACGTACGGATCGACGATCCCGGGGTCTCGCGGCGGCACTGCGAGATCCGGACCGGAACGCCCTCGACGATCCAGGACCTCGGGTCCACCAACGGCATCGTGGTAGACGGACAGCACACCACCCGCGCTACGCTCCGCGACGGCTCGCGGATCGTCGTGGGCAACACCACCATCGTTTACAGGCAAGCCGAAGGGTGAAGCGGGGGCAATGTCAGAGCTGACCCTGACGGTCATGCGGCTAGGTTTTCTGGCCGTTCTGTGGCTGTTCGTGATCGTGGCCGTCCAGGTCATCCGCAGTGATCTGTTCGGGACACGGGTCACCCAGCGCGGCTCGCGCCGCAGCGGCGACGCCCGCCCGCAGCAGGCCCGCCAGTCGGCGGCGCCGCCCCAGCAGCGCCAGCAGCAGGGCGGCAGGCAGCGCCGCGGCGCGCCCACCAAGCTGGTCGTCTCCGAGGGCAGCCTCACCGGCACCACGGTGGCCCTCCAGGGCCAGACCATCACCCTGGGCCGCGCGCACGACTCGACGATCGTGCTGGACGACGACTACGCGTCCAGCAGGCATGCCAGGATCTACCCGGACCGGGACGGCCAGTGGATCGTCGAGGATCTCGGGTCCACCAACGGTACGTATCTCGACCGGACCCGGCTCACGACACCGACACCGATCGCGCTGGGCGCTCCTATCCGCATCGGCAAGACCGTCATCGAGCTGCGGAAGTAGTACGACAATGAGCGAGCGGAGCGAGCGAGCCGCGGCGGTCCCGACAGCGGACCGGAGCAGGCTCCCGACCGGAGGGTGGGCAGTGTGGCTCGAGACCGGCTGGCGCGACAGTCGACGGGCGAGCCGACGGGCGAGGTGCGCATGAGTCTGTCTCTGCGCTTCGCCGCCGGATCGCACAAGGGCATGATCCGGGAAGGCAACGAGGACTCCGGCTATGCCGGACCGCGGCTGCTTGCCATCGCCGACGGCATGGGCGGCCAGGCCGCCGGTGAGGTCGCGTCCTCCGAGGTGATCTCCACCCTCGTCCAGCTCGACGACGACGTGCCGGGCTCCGACATCCTCACCTCGCTCGGTACGGCGGTGCAGCGGGCCAACGACCAGCTCCGCGTGATGGTCGAGGAGGACCCCCAGCTCGAAGGCATGGGCACCACGCTCACCGCCCTGCTGTGGACCGGCCAGCGGCTCGGCCTCGTGCATGTCGGGGACTCCCGCGCCTATCTGCTGCGCGACGGCGTCCTGACCCAGATCACCCAGGACCACACCTGGGTGCAGCGGCTGGTCGACGAGGGCCGGATCACCGAGGAGGAGGCCACCACCCATCCGCAGCGCTCCCTGCTGATGCGCGCGCTGGGCAGCGGCGACCATGTCGAGCCGGATCTCTCCATCCGCGAGGTCCGCGCCGGGGACCGCTATCTGATCTGCTCCGACGGCCTCTCGGGCGTCGTCTCCCACCAGACCATGGAGGAGACCCTCGCCAGCTACCAGGGCCCGCAGGAGACCGTACAGGCCCTCATCCAGCTCGCGCTGCGCGGCGGCGGCCCCGACAACATCACCTGCATCGTGGCCGACGTCCTGGACGTCGAGTCCAACGACACCCTGGCCGGGCAGCTCAACGACACCCCGGTCGTCGTCGGCGCGGTCGCCGAGAACCAGCTTCCGCTGAACTCCGCCGAGAACGCCGCCGCGATGCAGACCCCCGCGGGCCGCGCGGCCGGCCTGGGCCGCTCCGTACCGCCCCAGCCCGGAGGCGGCTTCGGCCCGCCCGGCAGCGGCGGGGACGGCGGTTACGGAGGCATGCCCGACGACGGAAGCTTCGGCGCGTACAGCGACGACGACTTCGTCAAGCCGCGCGGCGGCCGCAAGTGGTTCAAGCGGTCCTTCTACACCGTGCTCGCCCTGGCCGTCGTCGGCGGCGGACTGTACGGCGGCTACCGCTGGACGCAGACCCAGTACTACGTGGGTGCCAACGAGGAGCATGTGGCGCTCTACCGGGGCATCAGCCAGGATCTCGCCTGGCTCTCCCTCTCGGAGATCGAGAAGGACCACCCCGAGATCGAACTCAAGTACCTCCCGCCCTACCAGCGCAAGCAGGTCGAGGAGACCATCGCCGAGGGCAGCCTCGCCAACGGCCGCGACAAGATCCAGGAACTCGCCACCCAGGCGTCGGCCTGCAAGAAGGACGAGCAGCGCCGTCAGGCCGACCGCGAGGCCAATGTGGTCACCGGCGAAGGCCAGGCCGGCGGCACGACCGGTACGAACACCTCCGGCCGGACCACCACCATCAAGCCGAAAGCCGCGACTCCCACTCCGGGCCCCAGCCTCTCGGAGGAGGAGCAGAAAGTGGCCTCGAACTGCGGGAAGCAGCAGTAGCCGGCCGTAGGGGGCCTTTCACCACATGAGCGTTGTCACCAATACGACCACCATCGGCGCGATCGAAGCACCGAGCCGCCGCAACACCGAACTGGGGCTGCTCGCCTTCGCCGTCGTCATCCCGGTGTTCGCGTATCTGAACGTGGGACTCGCCCTCGACGGCAAGATCCCCGCCGGGATGCTGGGGTACGGGCTCGGCGTCGGCCTGCTCGCCGGGATCGCCCATCTCGCGGTCCGCAAGTTCGCCCCGTACGCCGATCCGCTGCTGCTGCCGCTGGCCACCCTGCTCAACGGGCTGGGTCTGGTGCTGATCTGGCGGCTGGACCAGTCGCCGCGGCTGATCCGGCGCGCCGAGGCGCTCTTCGGCGCGTACAGCCCGGACGCCCCCAAGCAGCTCATGTACTCGGCCATCGCGGTCGCGCTGTTCGTCGCCGTACTGATGGTCCTCAAGGACCACCGGATCCTTCAGCGCTACACGTACATCTCGATGGCGGCGGCCCTGGTGCTGCTGATCCTGCCGATGTTCTTCCCCGCCGTGAACGGCGCCAAGATCTGGATCAGCATCGGCGGCTTCACCATCCAGCCCGGTGAGTTCGCGAAGATCATCATCGCGATCTTCTTCTCCGGTTATCTGATGGTGAAGCGGGACGCGCTGGCCCTGGCCAGCCGCCGGTTCATGGGCATGTACCTGCCGCGAGGCCGTGACCTGGGCCCGATCCTCGCCATCTGGGCGATGTCGATCCTCATTCTGGTCTTCGAGACCGACCTGGGCACCTCGCTGCTCTTCTTCGGCCTCTTCGTGATCATGCTGTACGTCGCCACCGAGCGCACGAGCTGGATCGTGTTCGGTCTGCTGATGTCGGTCGCGGGCGCGGTCGGCGTCGCCTCCTTCGAGCCGCACGTCCAGTCCCGTGTCAACGCCTGGCTCGACCCCTTCGCCTGCTACCAGACGGATGTCACCGGCGCCTGCCAGCAGATCGGCGACGCCCTGCTGTCCTTCGGTTCGGGCGGCACCCTCGGCACCGGCCTCGGCCAGGGCAACTCCGACCTCATCGGCTTCGCCGCCAACGCCGACTTCATCCTCACCACGGTCGGCGAGGAGTTCGGGCTCGCGGGCACGATGGCGTTCCTGATGATCTACGGGCTGATCGTGGAGCGGGGCGTACGGACCGCGCTCGCCGCCCGCGACCCGTTCGGCAAGCTGCTCGCCATCGGCCTCTCCGGCGCGTTCGCGATCCAGGTGTTCGTCGTCGCCGGCGGTGTGATGGGCCTCATCCCGCTGACCGGTATGACCATGCCGTTCGTCGCGTACGGCGGCTCCTCCGTGCTCGCCAACTGGGCGCTGATCGGCGTCCTGATCCGTATCAGCGACACCGCGCGCCGGCCCGCACCGGCCCCCGCTCCGTCACCCGATGCCGAGATGACCCAGGTGGTCCGACCGTGAACAAGCCGCTGCGACGCATCGCGATCTTCTGCGGGCTGCTCGTCCTGGCCCTGCTGATCCGGGACAACTGGCTCCAGTACGTACGCGCGGACGAGCTGAACTCGCACAGGTTCAACCGCAGGGTGCTCATCGAGCGCTACAGCAACGAGCGCGGCAACATCATCGTCGACGGCAAGGCCATCACCGGCTCCGTCAAGACCGACGACAGCGACTTCGCGTACAAGCGCACCTATGTCGACGGCCCCATGTGGGCACCCGTCACCGGCTACGCCTCGCAGGCCTTCGACGCCAACCAGATCGAGAAGCTCGAGGACGGCATACTCACCGGCAACGACGACCGGCTCTTCTTCGACCGCACCATGGCCATGTTCACGGGCAAGAAGAAGAAGGGCGGCGACGTCGTCACCACCCTCAGCGGCGCCGCCCAGAAGGCCGCGTACGAGGGCCTCGGGAAGTCCAAGGGCGCGGTCGCGGCCATCGACCCGCAGACCGGCAAGATCCTGGCGCTGGCGTCCACCCCGAGCTACGACCCGTCCACCTTCGCGGGCAACAGCGAGAAGGACTCCAAGGCCTGGGTCGCCCTCGACAAGAAGCACAACCCCGACGACCCGATGCAGAACCGGGCGCTGCGCGAGACCTACCCGCCCGGCTCCACCTTCAAGGTGGTCACCGCGGCCGCCGCCCTGGAGCACGGCAAGATCACGGACATCGACGAGCAGACCGACTCGCCGCTCCCCTGGATCATGCCCGGCACCACCACCCCGCTCGTCAACGAGGGCAACATCCCCTGCAAGGACGCCACCCTCCGGGACGCGCTGAGCTTCTCCTGCAACACCGTCTTCGGCAAGCTCGGCTCCGATCTCGGCAAGGACCAGATGCTGGAGACCGCGAAGAAGTTCGGCTTCAACGCCGAGCAGTTCACGCCGGTACGTTCCAACGCGTCCTTCTTCCCCGAAGAGATGAACGCCTCGCAGACCGCGCTCTCCTCCATCGGCCAGTTCGACACCCGGGCCACCCCCCTCCAGATGGCCATGGTCGCCGCGGCGGTCGCCAACGACGGCAAGCTGATGAAGCCGTACATGATCGACCAGCTCCGCGCTCCCAACCTGGACGTGCTCAGCAAGACCGAGCCCGAGGAGCTGAGCCGCCCGCTCACCCAGGAGCACGCGCAGATGCTCCAGAGCATGATGGAGACGGTCGTCAAGGACGGCACCGGCAAGAACGCCCAGATCCCGAATGTGACGGTCGGCGGCAAGACCGGTACCGCGCAGCACGGCGAGAACAACAGCAAGAACCCGTACGCGTGGTTCATCTCGTACGCCAAGACGGACAGCGGCTCCCCCGTCGCGGTCGCGGTCGTCGTCGAGGACAGCAACGCCAACCGCGACGACATCTCCGGTGGCGGCCTCGCGGCCCCCATCGCCAAGAATGTGATGAAGGCGGTCATCGACAGCAGGAGGTGACGCCGGTCACGGCTCGCCTCCTTACACGCACATTGCGATACCGGTCGTATATCAGGTCACCGTTACGGGCCAATCGCATACGGCGTGCCCGGTAGCGTAGGCGCGAACAGCACACCGCCGGACCACACACCGGTGCGGTCGGGACTGACGGAGAGGGCTGGAACAGTTATGGAAGAGCCGCGTCGCCTCGGCGGCCGGTACGAGCTGGGCTCGGTGCTCGGCCGTGGTGGCATGGCGGAGGTCTACCTCGCGCACGACACCCGGCTCGGCCGCACCGTCGCTGTGAAGACGCTGCGGGCCGATCTCGCCCGCGACCCGTCCTTCCAGGCCCGGTTCCGCCGAGAGGCCCAGTCGGCCGCCTCGCTCAACCACCCGGCGATCGTCGCGGTCTACGACACCGGCGAGGACTATGTCGACGGGGTCTCCATCCCGTACATCGTGATGGAGTACGTGGACGGTTCGACCTTGCGCGAGCTGCTGCACTCCGGGCGAAGACTGCTGCCCGAGCGCACGCTGGAGATGACCATCGGGATCCTCCAGGCGCTGGAGTACTCGCACCGCAACGGCATCGTCCACCGGGACATCAAGCCCGCCAACGTGATGCTGACGCGTACCGGCCAGGTCAAGGTCATGGACTTCGGTATCGCCCGCGCGATGGGCGACTCCGGTATGACGATGACCCAGACCTCCGCGGTCATCGGCACCGCCCAGTACCTCTCGCCGGAGCAGGCCAAGGGCGAGCAGGTCGACGCGCGCTCGGACCTCTACTCCACCGGCTGTCTGCTCTACGAACTGCTCACGGTCCGGCCGCCCTTCATCGGGGACTCGCCGGTCGCGGTCGCCTATCAGCACGTACGGGAAGAGCCGCAGACGCCCAGCGTCTTCGACCCCGAGATCACGCCCGAGATGGACGCGATCGTACTGAAGGCCCTCGTCAAGGACCCGGACTACCGCTACCAGTCCGCCGACGAGATGCGCGCCGACATCGAGGCCTGCCTCGACGGCCAGCCCGTCGCGGCCACGGCCGCCATGGGCGCGGTCGGCTACGGCGGCGGGTACGGCGGCCACGACGCCCAGCAGACGACCGCGCTGCGCCAGAACGACCCGGCCGGCCAGACGACGATGCTGCCGCCGATGAACCCGGACGAGGGCGGGTACGGCGGGTACGACGACCGCCCGGACCGGCGCCGCCAGAAGAAATCGAACACCTCGACGATACTGCTGGTGGCCGCAGGCGTCCTCGTACTGATCGGCGCGATACTGATCGGACGGTCCTTCTTCAGCGGCAAGGACGACACCAGCCAGGTGACCGTCCCGCAGCTCGTCGGCAAGACGCTCGCGGAGGCCGAGACGCTGGCGAGCAACGCGAGCGTGAAGGTCGCCCAGTCCGGTTCCGAGCGGTGCGAGGTGCCCAAGGGCTCCATCTGCAGCCAGAACCCGGAGAGCGGCAAGATGGACCAGGGCGAGACCGTCCAGGTCGTCGTCTCCGAGGGCGCGCCGCAGGTCAAAGTCCCGGACGTCACCCAGAAGGACGTGGACAACGCGACGTCCATACTGGAGGACGAGAACTTCGAGGTGAAGACCGAGCAGGTCGAGTCCGACGAGGACCCAGGCACGGTCCTTGAGCAGGACCCGGAGGGCGGCTCGCGGGCCGAGAAGGGCACGACGGTCACGCTGAAGATCGCGAAGACGGGCCAGGAGGTCGTCGCGGACGTCGTGGGCGCACAGTTCGACAATGCCAAGGCCCAGCTCGAAGCGCTCGAGTTCAATGTCGTACGGAACGACGTGGACGGGGCCGAGCCCGCAGGTACGGTCATCAAGCAGGACCCGTCCGGCAACAGCAAGGCGGACAAGGGCGCGACGGTCACGCTGGATGTCTCCAAGGGGCCGCAACAGCAGCAGGTCCAGATCCCGGGTGACATCGCCGGCGGCAACAAGTCGCTCCAGGAGGCCCAGCAGATCCTGGGCGGCCTTGGCCTCAATGTGACCCTCGCGCCCAACTCGTCCAACGACCCCAACTCCAGGGTCCTGACCACCCAGCCGGGGCCGGGCAGCATGGTGAACAAGGGCGACACGGTCACCCTGTTCACGGCGGGCGGGGGCGGCGGCCAAGGCAACAACGGCGGCGGTGGCGACAACGGCGGCGGAGGATTCTTCGGCGGCCCGTCCGGCACCAGCGCCCGTAAGGAAGGCTAGCGGTACCGGCCGCAGCGGCCCGTACGAAAGCCCCGGCACCCACAGAGGGTGCCGGGGCTTTCCGTTGTCCTGAGCCGTCCTGAGCGCCGTCTGGCGGGCCCGTCGTGCCCCTCCCGGCTCCTCCGCCCCTCCCGGTCCCTCCGGCGTCAGCGCAGCTCCGGCGGCGGCGTGCGGTTCTTGTCGACCTTGTCCGTGCGGACCAGTTCGGCCCAGACGATGTAGCGGTAGTCCGAGGTGTAGATCGGCGTACAGGTCGTCAGGGTCAGATAGCGGCCCGGCTTGGTCTTCCCGGACTCCTTGGGGACCGGCTTGAGCACGTCCACGTTGTACTTCGAGGTCCTCGGGAGTTCCTTGTAGACCTTGTAGACGAACCAGGTGTCCCGGGTCTCGAATACCACCGGATCACCGGTCTTGATCTTGTGGATGTTGTGGAACCGGGCGCCGTGGCCGTCCCGGTGCGCCGCCAGCGTGAAGTTGCCCTTCGGGTCCCAGGGCAGCGCCGACTTGACCGGCTCCGTGTAATAGCCCGCCACACCGTCGTTCAGCAGTGAGGTGGTCGTGCCCTTCTTGACGAGGATCTCCCCGCCGCCCATCGCCGGGACATGGAGGAAGCCGATGCCGTCCTCGGAGTCGTACACCGGAGGCTTGCCGCCCTTGGTGCCTTCCTGCGCCCAGTGGTCGCGTACGTCGTCGCCCTGCTTGGCGGCCTCCCGGTCGGCCAGCACATTCGTCCACCACAGCGAATAGACGACGAAGAGGCCGAGTATGACGCCCGCGGTGATGAGCAGCTCGCCGCAGACGCTGACCACGGCCGCGAGGGGACTGCGGAAGCGGCGTCGTGGGGCGGGCCGGGCTATCGGCGCCCGCGGGGTCGTGGAAGCCCCGGGGGAGTCGGCCGCCGCGTGGTCCGGCGGCGGCGTGCCCGTCTCTCGGTCGTTCTCGGTGCTCGCTGACACAGCGCCCCGTCCCCGTTCGTCTTCGCCGGTCCGCCGGCCCTGTCGTGAGTCCGATCGGCCTAGGGCCCGATCCAAACGAAAGACCCTAACCGACGAGAGCGTCGGGCTTGCCTTTGCCTCGTGGCCGTTCTTCCACCATTTTGCCCCACACGATCATGCGATAGGTACTGGTGAATTCGGGCGTGCAGGTCGTCAGCGTGATGTAGCGTCCGGGCTCCGTGAATCCGGAGCCCGGCGGCACCGGACCGATCACGCTCACGTTCGACGGCGCGGTCTGCGGCAGGATGCTCGTCATGTCGTACGTGTAGTACGCGTCCTGCGTCTCGACGACGATCTTGTCGCCGGGCGTGAGCTGGTTGATATAACGGAACGGCTCGCCGTGGGTGTTGCGGTGGCCGGCCACCGCGAAGTTGCCCTGCTTGTCGGAGGGCATCGCCGTCTTGAGGCTGCCCTCCGCGTAGTGGCCGACCATGCCGCGGTCCAGGACCTTCGCCTTGCTGATGCCCTCCGCGATCGGGACGACGACATCCAGCTTGGGGATGTGCATGATGGCGAAGCCCTGGCCGGGCTCGAATACCCCGGGCTGCCGGCCCTCGGCCCAGCCCTGCTGGATCTTGTTGGTCTCGTTGCCGGCGATCTGGTCGGCCCGTACGTTCGTCCACCAGAGCTGATACGTGACGAACAGCAGCATCAGCACGCCGAAGGTGATGAACAACTCACCGACGGCCCGGCTGGCGACGACCGCGAGGCTGTCCTTGGCGGCGCGGGCCGCGCGGCGCGCCTCGACCCGGGAGAGCGGCCGGGCGGGCGCCTCGCCCCCGGAGCCGGACGCGGGCGCCCCGGACGGTGCCGGTGCCGTCGCGGGCTCGGCCCGTCTGCGGCCCCGGCCGCCCTTGGCCGCCGCTTTACGGCGCTCCGCGCGCCCGCCGGTACGAGGAGCCGGCTCGGGCGGCCCGGCCGCGTGCTCCGGCTGCTCCGGCCCCGGATCGGACGGCATCTCGACCACGGGGAGAGCGACCGTACGGTCGTCCATCGGAGCCGGGGACGGAGCCGGGGATGGCACGGAGGGCGGCGAAGGCGCGGGCGCCGGGGAGGGCGCGGGAGCCGGGACCGCCGGGCCTTCCGCGTAGTACGGATTGGTCCGGCCGGCCGGGGACTCCGCCGCGTACTGCCGGTAGTAGTCACCGGACCACTCGGACTCCGGGTCCGCGGCCTGCTGCGCCCGCTCCCCCGGCTGGGACCACGGCGGCTCCTGCTCGGGCGGCCGTGCGTGCCGGCGGTGCCCGCGCCGCTGTCCCGGCAGCGGCGCGGTCAACGGGTCGTTCAACGGGTCGCCGAGCGGGGCGGCGGGCTCCGCCGGTCCCTCCGCAGCCGCCTCGAACGCGCCGGAGGCCTCGTACGCTCCCTGCTCGTACGAGCCTCCGTAGCCTGCCTCGTGTTCGGGGCGGAGTGCGGTCACGCCAGCGCCTTGCCCACCACCGGCGCCAGATCCGCCGACCGGCCCAGCGCCCCCGGATCACCGCACCGCGCGAGCCAGTTGGCCAGCATCAGATGACCGTGTTCGGTGAGGACGGACTCGGGGTGGAACTGCACGCCCTCGACGGGCAGTTCGCGGTGGCGTACGCCCATGATGATCCCGTCCGCCGTACGCGCCGTGACCTCCAGCTCGGCCGGCAGCGCCGTGGGCTCGGCCGCCAGCGAGTGGTAGCGGGTCGCGGTGAACGGTGAAGGCAGGCCCGCGAACACGCCCTTGCCCTCATGGGTGACCAGCGAGGTCTTGCCGTGCAGCAGTTCGGGCGCCCGGTCGACAACTCCGCCGTACGCCACGGCCATCGACTGCATACCGAGGCAGACGCCGAAGACCGGCACCCCGGTGGCCGCGCAGTGCCGCACCATCTCTACGCAGACACCGGCCTGTTCGGGGGTGCCGGGGCCGGGCGAGAGCAGCACGCCGTCGAAGCCGTCCTGCGCGTGCGAGGTGGACACCTCGTCATTGCGCAGCACCTCGCACTCGGCGCCGAGCTGGTACAGGTACTGAACGAGGTTGAAGACAAAGCTGTCGTAGTTGTCGACGACGAGGATCCGCGCGCTCATCCGGCCGCCCCCGCCCCGTCGACCGTCACGTCGTTGAAGGGCAGCAGCGGCTCCGCCCAGGGGAAGACGTACTGGAACAGCACATAGACGACCGCGAGCGCCAGGACGAGCGATATGGCCGCACGCAGCCACACGTTGCCCGGCAGATGACGCCAGATCCAGCCGTACATGCTGTCCCTTCCGTTCGGTACCGCCCCAGGCGCTACTGCACCAGACTAAACGGCGGCGGTGACACATGGGCGGCGCATCCGGCAGGTGCACTGAGGTTCGGGGAAGGTTCGGGCGGGTTGCGGGAGGTTTCGGGCGGGTTGCGGGAGGTCCGGCGCGGATCGAGGGCTACCCGACCGGTTCCGCGTAGTGGAGATCGACCGTGCCCGTGTAGCCGGGAAGCGTCTCCTCGCCGTGCTCGTCGACCTTCCAGCCGAGGCCGTACGCCTTCACATAGAGCTGGTAGTTCTGGATCGCCGGGGAGTCGGTGAGGGCCTTGCGGAGGGCGTCCTGGTCACCGACAGCGGTGATCTTGTAGGGCGGTGAGTAGACGCGGCCCTGGAGGATCAGCGTATTGCCCACGCACCGGACCGCGCTGGTGGAGATCAGCCGCTGGTCCATGACGCGGATGCCCTCGGCGCCGCCCTGCCAGAGGGCGTTGACGACGGCCTGGAGATCCTGCTGATGGATGACGAGGTCATTGGGCTGGGGCTCGGGGTAGCCGGGGTTGGCGGTGGCGTTGGGCGGGGCGTCGTTGAGGGTGACGGTGAGGGCGGGGCCGGTGAGCTTCTTGGTGCCCGCGGCCTTCTCCAGGGCGCTCAGTCTGGCGTTCTCGGCCTCGGTGGAGCCGTCGTCGCGGCCGACGAGCGCGTCGATGTCCCGGCGGACCGCCGCGGTGGTGTCACCCAGTTCGGCGTTCTTGCGGTCCCGCTCGTGAATCAGGTCGGAGAGCTTCAACAGCGAGGCGTCCGTACGGATGTTGGTGCCCTTGGCCGTGTTGAAACTGGTCACGAAGATCAGCCCGGCGAGCGCGAAGACGGCAGCCGTGAGCAGCCGGACGGGCCGCCGCGAGGGGCGCCGGACCGGCCCTGGGGGAGAGTCGGCTGAATTGCTCAACGTACCCTTATCTCCTTAGGCGCCGCGGAAGCACTACGCTAACGGACGCCCGGTGGCGGCGGTTCCCCCTGCTCTCCGCCCCCGGCACCCGTAACAGTTACCTGCGCGGTCACGCAGCGCATCGACAGGAGAGTCCCTCGTGCCGAAGTCACGTATCCGCAAGAAGGCCGACTTCACGCCGCCTCCGGCGGCGAAGCAGGCGACCGCCATTAGGCTGACCAACCGGAGCTGGGTGGCCCCGGTGATGCTGGCCATGTTCCTGATCGGACTGGCCTGGATCGTGGTCTTCTATGTGACCGAGGGCGATCTCCCGCTGTCCAGCTTCGGAAACTGGAACATCGTGGTCGGGTTCGGCTTCATCGCCGCCGGCTTCGGTGTCTCCACCCAGTGGAAGTAACGGGCCCGCGAACCCCGCGACTCCGCGGCCGCACGGCCGCGGTCGTGGCCGTCGTCAGCAGCCCGCCGTCACCAGCTCACCGTCACCCTGAGTCCCCACTTATCCACAGCCTTGTCCACAGCAGGGGAAAAGGTCTGACGATCTGTGGATAACTCCACGGGTTCTTGACGGCGGTGTGACCGCGTCGGCTCTTCGGACGACGTGCCCGCCCCTTGTCGCCGCTGGTCAACCCAGCATTGACGACAAGGGGCACGCACGTTCTCCGCAGGATGCACAAGATCCTGCACACACTGTGGACAACTGTGCTGTACGAACGGTCAGCGGGGACACGTAGCCGGACGCGCAGCACGTGCTACGGGCAGTGCCGACGGACAGCGCCATCGGACGGCGCCGTCAGCACGGGCAGCCCCGGGCCGCTCAGAACGCCGCGGGCAGCGCGGGCAGCGTCGCCGTCCTCGCCACCACCACCGCGACCGTCGCCGCCAGCACCAGCGCGCAGGTCCCGTACTGCACCAACGCCCGCCGCTCCCGGGGCGCGTGCACCATGCCGATGGCTATCACCGTGCCCGCCACCAGTCCGCCGACATGCGCCTGCCAGGCGATACCGGACCAGGTGAAGGTGAAGAGCAGATTCAGCGCCAGCAGGGCGAAGACCGGCCGCATGTCGTAATTCAGCCGGCGCATCAGCACGGCGGTGGCGCCGAGCAGTCCGAAGATGGCGCCGGAAGCGCCCAGCGAGGCCTGGTTCGGCGCGGCGATCAGATACGTGAGGGCGCTCCCCGCGAGTCCGGAGAGCAGATAGAGCGCCAGGAAGCGGCCGCGGCCGAGCGCCGCCTCCAGCGGCCCGCCGAGCCACCACAGGCCCAGCATGTTGAACCCGAAGTGCCAGATCGCCTGGTGCAGGAACATCGCCGTCAGCAGCCGGTACCACTGGCCATCCGCGACACCGACGAGTCCGCCCGTCGCGGGGTCGAAGGCACGGCCGACCAGGTCGAGATCATTGACCAGGCTGTCGCCCACCGCGAGCGCGGCGATGAAGACCGCGGCATTGATGCCCAGCAGGACCTTGGTGATCAGCCGGGGATCGGCCACGATCGTCCCGCCTGCGAGCGTACGGGCCTGACGCGGGGCAGGCCCGCGCCCCGTGCCCGTACCCGAGCCCTGCCGGACGCACTCCGGGCACTGGAAGCCGACCGCGGCGTCGACCATGCATTCGGGGCAGATGGGCCGCTCGCAGCGCGTGCACCGTATGCCCGTCTCCCGCCCCGGATGCCGGTAGCAGTCGGGCAGGCCCTCACTGACGGCGGGCTGGTCCTGGCCTCCATGGCCGCCTGGCGGGTGGTCCATCGGTCCCCTCGGGTCCTGGTGACGGCGGGCGCGTACCGGGCAGTGCACGGCGCACTGCCCCGCCCGCCCGGTATGTAACCACTACGGACGGGCGGGGCGGGAGGTTCCCGCGACCCCGGGAACCCGAGCGGTCCGGACGCCGGGGGCGGTCCGTGACCCTCGGTGGGTGCGGTCCGTACGCCGCGTCAGCGCGTCTCGACGATGACCGACTCGATCACCACGTCCTGCACCGGGCGGTCGGTGCGCGGGTTGGTACGGGTGCCGATGATGGTGTCCACGACCTTCTTGCCGGCCTCGGTGCTGACCTCGCCGAAGATGGTGTGCTTCCGGGTCAGCCAGGCGGTCGGCGCCACGGTGATGAAGAACTGCGAGCCGTTCGTGCCCGGGCCGGCGTTCGCCATGGCCAGCAGGTACGGCTTGTCGAAGGCCAGGTCCGGGTGGAACTCGTCCTCGAACTCGTAGCCCGGGCCACCGGTGCCGTTGCCCAGCGGGTCCCCGCCCTGGATCATGAACCCGCTGATCACCCGGTGGAAGATGGTGCCGTCGTACAGCCGGTCCTTGCTCTTCTTGCCGGTCTCGGGGTGGGTCCACTCCCGCTCGCCCTGCGCGAGCTCGACAAAGTTCTTGACCGTCTTCGGCGCGTGGTTCGGCAGAAGCCGGATCTCGATGTCGCCTTGGTTGGTCTTCAGGGTGGCGTAAAGCTGCTCGGCCACGATCTGCCTTCCGTAAGTCTGCTCTGACCCTCACGATCCTCGCACGTACGGCGCGGATGATGTCCGGCCACTGCCCTTGAAAGGGCTTTGCGCCCGTCTTGGGGCGATTTCGGGGCCGTATGGGGGCACGATGGAGGGAAGGCACCGCAGGCATGGCTCCGCAGGCATGGCGAAGGGACGCCCGGCGGTGGTGTCACGCCGGTACGGAGACACAGAGGCACACGGGGACGCCGGAGGGCCGTGCAGCCGTCCGTGCCGGGTGCCATGACCCGAGGCGATGCCCCAGAGCGATGACCAAGAGCGGTGACCAAGAGCGATGAACCCGGGAGCGATGACCCGGATGCCCGCATCACATGCCGAGACCGAGTCCGGCAGGCATGATCTCGAAAAGGGTGGACAGGCGAAATACGGAACGCCACCGAGGAGGATGATCCTGTGACCCGCATGGACAGCGTGCGCGCCGCTACCGGTTCGGCGAAGGAGAGCGTGCAGCACGCCGCGGAAGCGGTGGCCCCCTATGCCGGTACGGCCAAGGAGCAGGCCGCTCTATATGCCCACGAAGCGCGGGTGAGGCTCGCGCCGACGATGACGAAGGCCGCTCAGCAGGCTCGTACTCAGTACGGTGCCCATGTGGCGCCCAGGGTGCCCCCAAAGGTCGATGTCGCCGCTCACCGAGCCGCTCAGCGCACGCGCCAGGCCGCCCGTCAGGCGGCGGACTACACGGTGCCGAAGGTCGGACAAGCGGTGGCCGTGGCACAGCCGATGGCCGGACAGGCCGCGGCGCGGTCCGCGGCCGCCCTGGCCGCTCTGCGCGGACAGGTCACGGCGGATGAGATCAAGAAGCTGGCGAGGAAGCACGAGCGGCGGGCCAGGGCCGCACGGATCGCCAAGGGCCTGGCGGTCCTCGGCGTGCTGGCCGGTGCGGCTTTCGCCGCCTGGAAGTGGTGGGACAAGCAGGCGAATCCGGACTGGCTGGTGGAGCCGCCGGCCGCTACGGAGGTCTCGGAACGCGGGCCGATGACCAATACCGGTGGCAGCCATGTGGTGGACCCGCTCGATCCCGAGGTGCAGGCGAAGGCGAAGCAGGCCGAGGCGGAAGCGGAGGCGGAGCGACGGAGGAACCGTCCCTGAACCCGTTTCTGAGTCCGTTCCCGAGCCCGTTTCTGAGTCCGTTCCCGAGCCCGTTCACGAACGCTGTTCGAGGCTGGTCCCGCGACGCGGTGCGAGGCTGGCCATGGGTCTGGGTCTCGTCCCAAGGCCCGGCCGGTGCGGTGCGTCACGTCGTGGGAGCCGCGCCGGCACCGACGAGTGCCGCGTCCGCGGCGGCATGGGTTCCGCTCACGGCATAGGTCTCGCTCGGCGTGCCCGCGGGAAGATGACGTACCGACGGGGAGGAGCCGTGTGCCTCGGCGGTGATGCGCTGTCTGATCGTCGGTGGCAGCGACCGATCGCGTGACGCGCCGAGCGCTCCGGGCACGATGGCCCGTACGGGTGTGCCCCGCACGGGTGTGGCCCCTACGGGTACGGCCTCAGCCGCCTCGGCCGTACCGCCGGCGGCCTCCCCGGCCGGCGCGGGCACGGGCTGCTCGGCCGGCTGCTGTACGGCCGTACCGGCAGCGGCGGCCGGGGTCGAGAACCCCAGGGAGGCGAGTACCGCGAAGAACGCGGTGATGAAGACGGTCCACAACTTCTTGACCTTGAGGGCGGCCATGACCCCTCACTTTCAGGTTCGGTTCGGGTTGGGCGATCTACATACCTTCCTCATGATGTGTACGCATCTTGAGAATCGGCGGAGCGACGCCGTCCCTGCGTATTTCTTCGGATCAACACCACTCGTACGGTCCAACCGCCCGCCGCCCCGCCCTGCTCGCGCC
>NZ_LATD01000382.1 GCF_000981895.1 Streptomyces odonnellii
CCATGTAGCGGTCCGGGGAGTCGTGGGCGGTGACGTCGATGGTGTTCCGGGACAGGCCCGGCCCCGTCAGGTTGGTGATGTTCGCGATGGCGGTGAAGACCTCGGGGTCCGCGCCGTCGCCGCGCTTGAGCTGGACGCCGTAGCCGTCGATACCGGCCATGGGTGCCTCCCTTGGGCATCACAAACCCCGGGCGGGTGGGGTAGGGGTCGGGTCAGGCCGGCTGTTCGGTGCGGATCCGGAACCGCAGGACGACATGCCGGATGTCGCCCGGAGGCTCGGGGTCGACGAGCGGCTGAGCGAACTCGTAGAGCGTGCTGACGTGGTGCAGGCCGGGGATGGTCAGCGGCTGGTGGTCCAGCAGCGCCACCAGCCGGGCCGCGATGGCGAGCCCTTTGGCGTGGGTGCGGCTGCGGGTCCACACGTGGAGCGTGAGTGTGGTCTGCCGGCCGAAGGTGTCGTGGGCGTTGTCGGGGATCTCCGTGGCGTCGCCGATCACGACGTAGGGGAAGTCGGCGGTCTCGGGGACGTAGTCGTACACCCCGCTGATCAGGCTCATCAGGATGTCGTCACCGGTGAGCCGGGTGTAGACGGCGTCCTGGACGGCCGGGATCGGGAATGGCGCGGTCGTCATCACAGGACCTTCCTGACCTCGTCGCGGATCCGGCCGGGCAGCCGGGTGCGCTCGGCCTCGGCCGCGGGCAGGAGCGCGGGCTGCGCGGGGAACTTGCGGGTGCCGAACTCGTGGAAGGACGCGTACAGGTCGTCGCGGTCCCACCAGCCGACCTCGGCCCGCAGCTCGTTGTTGCGGTAGCGGGCGCGGACGGAGTCGTGGAGGTTCCCGGACGCCTTGCGGACCTTGTCCTGCGTGTCCGCGACGATCGCCTCCGCGGACTGCTGAAGAGCCCGGAAGCACGCCGCCCGTACCTGGACGGCGAGGTGGTCGAGGTCCTCGCGCAGGCGGTCGATGCCGGTGATGTTCATCCGGACCGGGCTCGCCCGGCGGCGCCGGGGGCGGCGGGCCACGGGTCAGCGTCCGCGCTGGCGGCGCATCTCCCGCCGGATCTCGGCGAGTTCCCCAGCTACCGCCAGCAGCGCCCAGCCGATCGCGGTGGCGGCCAGGGCCGCGGGCTGCTGGGTGAGGAGCTGCTCGGCGTGGTGCCGGGCCTCGGCCGGATCGGTCGGCAGCGGGCGGGGCCGCTCGGCGTCCTGGCCGGTCACCGGGGAAGTTCCAGGGCGGCGACCGTGACGTCGGTGACGGCGTCGTAGGTGATGCTCGCCCGCCCGTTGGGCCCTCGGAACACGTTGGCCAGAGGGACGAGTGCGGACTCACCTGCGGCCACGACGACGGGTACGTCCGCGATGGCCAGCCCGGACACGGTGCCTGGGGTCGCCAGCGTGACCGTGTGCTGCGCGTCGTCGCTGTTGTGTACGTACAGGAACCGGCCCGGGCCGGTCGGCGCGGTGTCCCCGCCCGCGCCCGCGGGCGTAGCGCTGTCCTCCAGCGCCAGGCCCCCGATGGGCACGGGGACGGGTTGCAGGGTGGCCATTCAGGAACCCTCCTCCTGGATGAGTTCGGCAAGGGCTTTGGAGTAGAGGGGGCGGGAGGGCTGCACCACGGACAGGACCCGGAGCCGCTGTGGCTGGCCGAGGCCGTCGGTGCCGTGCAGGTGGTCGCCCCGCTGGACATCGGCCCCCGGGAGCAGGAACACGTCGTGCGAATGCTTCGAGCCTGCCTGCGCGGCCACCAGGCGCTCGGTCGGGGACGGCTGGTCGACCTTCGCCCGCACGGTGCCGACGAGGACGAGAGCGGTCTGCTGGCCGCCGGTGCCGTCGGGCCAGGCGACGGTGCGGTGGACTTCCAGGAGCCGGTTCAGCAGCCGGCCGATGCCGCTCACCGCGACCTCAGCAGGCTGGCCCCGCCGCCGAACCGGGCCGCGAGGCGCTCACGCCAGTACTCGGGGAGGTCCATCTCCGTGATCCGGCCGTCGTTGGCGTAGGTGGCGGCCCAGTCGCCGAGCCGCTCCGAGGTCAGGACCCGGTCCGCGGCCGGGGCCAGGCCCTCGGCCTTCGCTTCCCGGAAGGCCTTCACCGCGGCGGCGACCATCCGGCACACCAGGTCCACGATGTCCTCGGGCACCTGCGCCAGCCCGTGCGTCTGGGTGACCTCGGCCTCCGACGGCTCACAGCCGGGCGCCCACCCGGCCGCCCGCCACAGCCGCTCCGTGCTCAGCCGCCAGTCCGTGACCGGCACCCCATCGAGGAGAACCTCGGTCACGGTGACGATCGGCGGCCCGGGCAGCGTGAGCCATTGCCCCGGCTCGCCTTCCAGGGTGACGGTCGATGTGGTCCGTGAGATCGGGACGCCGGCCGCCTCCCGTACCGCCGCCGAGGCGACGGCCAGGTACGTGTCGACGAGGTCCGCCTCGTCGTCGCCGATGACCAGACCGCGCTTCACCAGGTCGGCCGGTGTCGCCAGAGGGGCCAGTGTCACAGTGCCCCCCTTAGCTGACCATGTCGATCAGGTCAGCCTTGGTGTAGTTCGCCGCGTCCTCGGCAGACACCCGCCCCTGGCTGACGAGGTGGGCGATCCACTCGGCCTTCGTCGCGTCCTCGGCGGGGCGTCCGGCCGCGACCGATGGGGACTGTCCGGGCTGTTCGGGCAGCTCCTGAAGTTGGGCCTTGGTCAGGCCCTGGGCGGTGTCCTCGGGCAGGGCGTGCACGGCCATGGCCCACAGGACCCAGTCGTCCTTGCCGGCCCGCGCGCCCGGGCGCGGGACGATGCCCTCGGTGAGCGCGCTGCCCTGAGCGGGGGCGGGGGCCCCGTAGTAGGGGGAGCCGTCCGCGTTGACGCGTACCAACTGGCCGCGTTCCAGACGTTCGGCGATGCTCTCGGGCAGGGGCAGGTCCATCGCGAAGACCATCCCGCCCTCGCCTCGGACGTAGATCGTCTCGGCCATCAGGTGTTCCTCGGGATCTTCAGGGCCGTGATCGTGCCCGTGGTGGTGGTCGACTCGATCAGCATCGAGCCGTCGGACTGGATGAACCGGCCGGACTCGAACGGGCCGAGGAACTGCGTCGTGCCGAACGCCACCGGCACCGAGAGGTCGCCCTGCCCGGCCGCGAGCGCGGGCGGGTTGTCGCCTGCCTTCACGGTGACGGTCAGCGCGGTGTCGTCGTCGGAGTTGGTGACGCGCAGCACGGTCAGCTCAGCGAAGGCGTTGGCGAGCTGCATGTTGTTGGTCGGCGCGGCCACCAGCGTGGTCCCCGCCGGCTGGAGCAGGTTCCCGTTGGGGACCAGGTTGGAGTACGTGAGCTGGGTTGTCGCCATAAGTCATGCTCCGATCAGGCGGGGTTGATGAACGCGGCGGCCAGGTGGTCCGGGCGGATCACCTTCGCGCCGTACAGGGCCAGGCCCTTGACCGCGTCCTCGAAGGAGTTCTCGGGCCGGTACGCCTCGGTCTTGTTGATCTGCTCGGCGAAGGTGACCGCCTCCTTCACCCCGGCCTGGACCACGGCGGTGTCGCCGGTGGGGACGGGGCAGTTGTTCGACTCGTAGATGTCGAAGTTCGCGGCCCGCCCGACGAACCCGTTACGCAGACCCTGGTCCGTGGCCGCCTTGTCGGCAGCGATGAACCGGTCATCGAGCAGCAGCGAGGCGTAGAACTCGGGCGGCACGATCACGTACCGGCCGGTCTTGGGCACGTTCGCCTTGGTCAGCTTGGTGCGCAGCGGCACCAGCACCTTGCCGTACGCGTCGGTCGGCGTGCTGTAGGTGTCGATCGGGGAGCCGACCAGGTTGAGGAAGTTCCCCGCGGCGATCTGGGTGTAGAGCCCGGCCACGTACTGATCGATGGTGTCCGCCAGTGCGTAGGCGGCCTCGCTCATCGCCTGCGGGATCAGGTTGGACTTGGCCTGACGGGCGTCCACGTCGTCGATCGAGAAGGCCCAGAACTTCGACTGGTCCACGGTCAGCGTGCGCTGGCCGGTGGTCAGACTCTCCGGCGTGATGACGGTCGACCCCGGCGTGTAGGTGCCGATGGCCGGCCGCGACACGGAGGTGATACGCACGGTGGCGCCGGCCGCCGCGATCTCTCCCTCGTAGTCGCGGTTGACGACCGTGGGCGAGCCGTAGATGAGTTCTTTGCGGGTCGCGACGAGCAGCCGCGACGCCCAGATTTCGGGAACGAAGTTCCGCACGGTCATAGGGGGTTGCCTCCTGGCTTACTTGCCGCCCATGAGGTCATCGAGCCGCCCGTCGATGCGGGCCTTGTCGATCTCCTCGGGCGTCATGGACTTGAGGTCCTGCTTGGTGAGCTGCTTCGGGCGGGACGCCTTGCGCGCCGCTCCGCCGTCGCCGGTGCCCTGGAACCTCTTGGCCGTTGCGGCTGCCAGGTAGGGCTTGTCCTTGAGGAGATCGGTGATCGCTTCCTCGATCTCCTCGGGGTCGATCTCGCCGTCCTCGCCGACCTCGAACTGTTCGAGGTCGAGGAAGGTCAGCGCGTCCTTCGGATCAGCCAGGCGGCCCTTCGCGGCGGCCCGGATCTCCGCCTTGAGGATGCGTCCGTTGGCCTTGGCCGTGGCGTCGGCCTCGGCCTTGCGGCGGGCGGCCTCGGCGTCGTCGGCGCCGTCCTTGGCCGCGAGCTGCTGCTCCAGCTCCCGGCGCTTGTCCCGCTCCGACTTCCACTTGCCCTTCATGGACGCCAGCGCGCGCTTGCCCTTCTCGCCGAGCTGGTCGGCACCGTCCGGATCCGCGTCCTCATCCTGACCGCCCTTGCCCCCGTCGCCGTCCTCGTCGCCCTGGCCGTCGTCGTCCCCGGTGTCGTCGTCCTCGCCGTCGCCCTCGTCCTCGTCATCCTGGTTGCCGCCGTCGGCGTACAGGACGGGCGAGAACGGGTCGCACGGGTAGGGGTGAGCCCACCCGGGGGCGTGCGTGCGGGCGTGGCGGGGCAGGGTGCTGCGGTTCATGTGGGTGCTCCCGTTGCGGGGTTGGGCGGCGGCGCAGCGCGCGCCGGCCGCAGGGTCAGGCGATGTAGCTGTGCTGCCGCAGCAGCCGCACCGCGTGCGCGCGGTCGTCGGCCAGGCGGAAGATCTCCTCGGGCATGAGCCGCGCCGCCGTGGGGCTGAAGCCCCGGATCGACCGGGACCGGGGGATCGCTCCCTCGTCCTGGAGGCGGCGGAACTCCTGGCGGCGGAACTCGCCGCGCCTCGTGCCCTCGGCCGTCGCCCGAACGGTGCGGCCGAACACGGTCGCGGTGGCCATGCCGCGGCGGGCGTTGACGACCTGGGCGATGTCCGCGCCGGCCTCGATCGCCCGCGTCCCGGCCTCGCCGAAGGTGCGCTTCTTCTCGGCGGCGGACATCGACTTGAAGACGGTCTCGGGGCTGGTCGGCGTGGGCCGGTGCTCCCTGGTGACCGGCTCCATGGTGCAGTTGCACTTCGGGTGCCGGGCGAACGCCTTGCTCACCCCGTACTCCCGCCCGGCCAGGAGCAGGCACCGCGAGCACGCGCCGCCTTCGACGACCCGCACGTACGACGTCACGGCCGGCCGGCTGATCATCCCGACCGCATCGGCACCCCGGCCCGCGTCCGCGACCGCGGTACGGACCATCGCGTCGAGGAGGACCTGCCCGGCGGCCATCGACTGGACCACCGGCCGGCCCTGGGTGACGAGCCGGAGCGCCGTCCACATCGGGGCCATCAGCACACCGGCCAGCGGGCGCCCTCCCCCGTCCACACCGACCAGCGCCCCCGGGTTGAGCTGATCGGACTCCGCCTGCTCCGGATCACTGCCCAGCAGCGCCATCAGCCACGGCTCCGTGGCCTGCGCCGCGGCGAGCTGACCGCCCGACACCACCGCCACCAGCCGGGCCAGCAGCGACACCCACGAGGGGTAGATGTTGTCCCGGTCGACCTGCCGCCACAGGCCCCGCGATGCCCGCGCGGTCGCCTCGGCCAGGCGGCGCCGCGCCTCCATGTGCGCGACCGCCTGCGGGGACGGGCTCACGCCTCCGGCTCCGGCTCCTCGTCCGCGTCCTCGACCGGCCCCTCGCCGCCGGTGGCGGGTGCCGGGGCCCCGCCGCCGGTCAGGTTCCGGGTCAGCTCGGTCACCGGATCCGCCTCCAGCTCGCGCTCCCGCATCGTCAGTACGGCCGCGACCTCGGTCGGGGTGAGCCCATACCGCAGGGCCAGCCACTCGAACGGGAAACCCAACTGCTTCAGCTTCAGCAGCGCGTCAGCGAGCTGGGCGTGCGAGCGGGACTCGGTCTCCGCCCACAGAACCCGGCCCGACCGCAGGGCCTGCGCCTTGGCATCCTCGCCCTTGGCGAGCGCGATCAGGCGGGCCATCTCCCGCAGCCCCTGCCCGTACCACAGCGTCTTCTCGTCGCACCGTTTGACGAGACCCGTCTCGGCGGCGAGCAGCGCGCCCTCGCCCAGGTTGGCCATCTTCCCGATCAAGTAGTGCTGCGGGGTACGCGTCTGCGCGGCCAGATGCCCCACCGCGACCTCGATGATCCCGGTGTACATGGTCAGGTTGGCCGCCGACCACTCCGCGATCCGCGCGTCCTTGCCTGTGATCCACGCGACTCGGTCCACCTGGAACTTGTCCAGGTCGACGACCTGCTTACCGATGATCTCCCCGGCGGAGTTCAGCTTCGGGATCATCGGCCGCTCCGCACCCATGATCACGCGCTGGGGGAATGACGCTGCGTCGGACGCGGTGAACAGTTGCGCCCACACCAGATTGATGGCGTCCTGCATCGCCACCACCCCGGCGACGTCGCTGATCGGGTCCTCCACCAGCATCGGCTTGTTGGGCAGCTCCACCATCGGCACCACGCCCATGGGGTTGGGCTGCGGGTTCGGCTCGTCACGCATCTCGCGCGGCGTCCACCGCTTCAGTTCCTCGTCCACGTCCGCCATCTGCGGCGACTTGTCCTGCTGCGCGAGCGGCCGGGAGAACTTCCACACCTCGTCCTTGAGATACAAGGTGGCGAAGTCCATGTTGCCGTCCTGCCACCGCTTCAGCGCGGCCCGCCGCAGCCGGCGCGAGCCCGGCTCGTACGCGATGACGCACTGCGAGGCGTCCTCGAAGGTGACCACCGGCATGTCCGGGTCGGAGGGGTCGCCCCACACCAGGACGAAGCACCGCGCCCCGGTGACCGCCCCGAGGAACCCCAACTGCGAGTCGGCATCCAGGCCGTTGACCTGCCACACCTTCCACAGATCATCGTCCGCCGACGTCTCCCCGTCCGCGACGAACCCCGTCACGGTCAGCCGCTCCACCGGGCTGTCGGCCACGACCTGGACCCAGTTGTCGGAGAAGTCCCGGTACCGGGCGCCGTGGAACTTCGCAAACTCCTGGCTTGCGAACTTCAGCGGGTGCTTGCCCCGGTAGTAGTCGTTGTGCCGGTCGATCGGCCCGCGCCGCCGGATCAACTCGTTCTCCAGCAGCCCGACCAACTGGAGAGCCTGCGCCTCCGTAGCCATCAGCCCCCCTCAACTGCCGTAGTAGTACGACACTTCACGCTCAGCCAGGCCAGCCGCGATCACGTCACCGAGAGCCTCGTGGGCGAGGATGCTGGTGACCGAGGCGTCGATCTTCTGGCTCGGGCTCGCCTTGCGCAGGACGTACCGTTCGGCCGGCCGGTTGGCCGCACGGCTGTTCTCGATATGCGCCTGCGTGATCTCGCACCCGTCGTGCGTGAACGCCGCGCCCTTGCTGTTCCGCTTGAGGACGTCCGTGCGCAGCCGCTCGGCGGCCGAGTGCATCTGCACGATGCGCCGCGTGTACCAGCGGACCACCCGCTCCTCGCCGTACTTGTCGACCCACTCGTCGACCTCGGTCTCCCAGTACGGCGGATCCGCGTACAGCCGCACCACGTCGTACCGGTTCATGAGCTGGTCCATCGCCGCCCGGACTTCCGCGCGCGGGACCTGCCCGTCGTAGTCGGCCGGGTTCCAGATGGTCGGGGCGTCATCGTCCCCGTACAGCGGGGTGAACTGGTAGCCGTCCATGGTCTCGGCGCGGATCGCGGTCCAGTCGTCCACGTCGGAGCCGTCGAAGCCGAGGACGATCCGGGTCATCGGCCGTACCCGCCGGGGCTTCGCCTTCGCCGCCCACTTCCCGCCGTCCAGCCACGCGCCGGCGCCCGCCACGCACCGGTTCCCGAAGAAGCGCTCGGCCTGGGCCTCGTCCTTCTCCATGATCTCGGCAGCCTCGGCCTCGATCGCGTCCAGGTCCACGTGCGAGGACCCGGCGTAGACGATGGCGTGGATCTTCCGGCGCTGCCGCTTGTCCTTGTACGACAGCGACTTCGGCGCCTGCGGGTGGTACCGGAAGATGTCCTTCGCCTTGGCCTCGCTGGTGGTCTGCGCGACTGAGTTCTCGGACGGGTCCCAGCCGTTCGTCGTCTCCATCGACCGGCCGCCCATGCCGGCCGCGCCGCGCCGCTGCGTCTCGGCGACGCGCCGCAGCTTGTTCGCCGCGGTGTACAGGCCGGTCTCGTCCTGCATCGCGAAGATGATCGGGTTACCGAGCCGGGACAGAGCCGACGACGTCACCACATCGACCCGGCCGTCATCCCCGATCCGGGTGAACTCCTCGCCGACCTGCATCATCTCGGCGAGCGGGCCCCGCTTCACCATGCTCTGGAGCGGCCGGTAGACGTTCGCGACCTGGTCCTCGGACGTGGCCGTGAGCTGGATCAGCGGCGTCGGCCATGGCACGCCCATCGGCTCGCCCGGCTGGTACTCGTACCACCAGCCGCAGCCGCAGCCGTGATCCGAACACCGGTACCGCTCCCCGCCCTTGGCCCAGCCGTTGAACACGACCGGCCCGGCGGCCTCGGCCAGCACGATCGTCGCCGACCACGGCCCCTTGCCCGTCTTCTGCGGAGCAACGACCTGCGAGCGGCGGTAGTGGAACGCCGGCGCCAACTGCCCGACCGTGGCGGCCGGCTTCACGCGGTAGTGGTTGACCGTGCACCACAGTTGCCACGGGTACAACACCAGATCCTCGCCCACCCGGAAGCCGTCCGGGATCGGGCAGTGGCGCTCGATCCAGTCCGGAACAACCCACAGGGTGGGAAAGTCGACGACGAACTCGGCCCCCGCCTCAGGCCCCTTCGCCACTGGGCACGACCTTCAGCCGGTCACGCGCCGACGGACGCTTAGCGGGAGGAGGCACCTCGGGACCGGACGCCTGCTCCGGTCCCTCGATCGCCGGGGCAATCTTCCACCGGTTCCGGTTCATCCCCGCCACGCTCAGCCCCAGCGAATCGAGGTAGCTGCGGACCATCTTCTTCACGTCGACCCGCGCGTCCGCCCGCTCCGCCTCCGCCAGCGTCCGCACGAACAGCGCGACCTCCAGCCCCTGGCCCATGTCCTCCCACGCCACCGCCTGCGGCTTCGCCCACAGGTCCTCCCACAGGTCCAGCTCACGATCAGCAGCCGTCGTCAGCGGCCACTCAGGCGGCGCACCCTCCCGCCCTTCCGCCGGCAGCGTCCGCCAACCACCCTTCTCCGCGGCCTTCGTACTACGCAGCGACCTCGGGTCCGGCGCAGGCCCGGACACCGCGCGCGCTCCACCACGGGACATAACGAACCTCCTTCAACGCCGCATTGCGCAGCCTCGAACGCCGTCACCTTGCGTGACAGCGAGGACCCTTTGAACCCGTCGCACCTTCCAGCGCCCTCCCCCGCGCTGCTCCACCCCCGCGCGGCCGGGGTCATCCCCATGGGTCGGTTCTCAGCGAGTGACCGCA
>NZ_LATD01000383.1 GCF_000981895.1 Streptomyces odonnellii
ACCGTCAGCTCCGCGTGCCCCCCGCCGTCAGCCCCGGACGTCCGCCGTCCCCTCCGTAAGCCCGGGAAGCCCCTCCGCCAGCACCTCCGCCAAGTGCCTCGCCCGGTATCCCCCTGGCTCCGCCAGTTGCGTACGGCACGAGTAGCCGTCCGCCAGGACGGCCGTCCCCGGCTCCGCCGCCCGTACCGCGGGCAGCAACTGGTCCTCCGCGCAGGCCACCGACACCTCGTAGTGGCCGCGCTCGAAGCCGAAGTTGCCCGCCAGGCCGCAGCACCCGCCCTCCAGCTCGCCGGTCAGGCCCGCTCGTTCACGCAGCCGCCGGTCCGCCGCGTCGCCCAGGACCGCGTGCTGGTGGCAGTGGGTCTGGCCGGTGACCGGGCGGTCGATCCTCGGCGGCGCCCAGTCCGGGGCGCGCTCCTCCAGCGCCTGGGCGAAGGTCCGTACGGACACGGCCAGCCGCTCCGCGCGCGGGTCGTCCGCCAGCAGTTCCGGCAGATCGGTCGTGAGCGTGGCGGCGCAGCTCGGCTCCAGGACGACGACCGGCAGATCCAGATCGAGCAGGGGCTCCATCCGGTCCAGGGTGCGGCGCATCACCGTACGGGCCCGGTCGAGCTGGCCCGTCGACACATATGTCAGCCCGCAGCACACCCGCCTGCCCTGCGGCGGCAGCACCACCCCGATCCCGGCCGCCTCCATGACCCGTACCGCCGCCCGCCCCACCGACGGCGACAGATGCTCGGTGAAGGTGTCGGGCCACAGGATCGCCGCCCGGTCACGTGCCAGGACCTCGGCCCTGCCCCTGGTGTGCCGGCGCAGCCAGCGGCCGAAGGGCTCGGGCGCCAGGGGCGGAATCGTACGTTCCGGAGCGATGCCGCCGAGCCGCTTGGCGAGGCCCGCCAGCGGCGGCACGCCCGCCGCCGCGTTCAGGACCCGCGCGAAGGGCGCCGCCGCGCGCAGCCACTCCGGCAGCCGGCCCATCGTGTAGTGCGCGGCGGGCCGCCGCCGTCCCTTGTAGTGGTGGTGCAGGAACTCCGCCTTGTACGTGGCCATGTCCACGCCCACCGGACAGTCGCTGCGGCACCCCTTGCAGGACAGGCACAGGTCGAGCGCCTCCCGTACCTCCTCGGAGCGCCAGCCGTCCGTGACCACCTCGCCCGCGAGCATCTCGTGCAGCAGCCGGGCGCGGCCGCGCGTGGAGTGCTGCTCCTCGCCCGTCGCACGGTACGAGGGGCACATCACCCCGGGACCCGAACCCGGCCCCGCCACCCGGCACTTGGCCACCCCGACACATCGGCGCACGGCCGCGGAGAAGTCCCCGCCGCGGGGCCCGTCGTGCGGATAGCCGAAGGCGACCTCGACCCGCTCGCGCGGCAGCACGGAGAAGCGCAGGTTGTCGTCGAGCGCGGCGGGCCGGGCGAGGACGCCCGGGTTCATCCCGCCCGCCGGGTCCCACACATCCTTGAACTGCCGGAAGAGCCCGGTCAGTTCGTCCCCGTACATCGTCGTCAGCAGCTCCGAGCGCGCCAGTCCGTCGCCGTGCTCGCCGGACAGCGAGCCGCCGTGCGCGACCACAAGCGCGGCTGCCTCCCACGAGAACTCCCGGAAACGCCGGACACCGTCCCCGCTGATCAGGTCGAAGTCGATACGGACATGGATGCAGCCGTCGCCGAAGTGCCCGTACGGCGTACCGCGCAGACCGTGCTCGGACAGCAGCGTGCGGAAGTCGCGCAGATACGGGCCGAGCCGGGCGGGCGGCACCGCGCAGTCCTCCCAGCCCGGCCATGCCTCGCTGCCGTCGGGCATCCGGGTGGCGGTGCCGGCCGCGTCCTCCCGTACCCGCCACAGGGCCCGCTGCTCCGCCGGGTCGTCCACCACCGTGCCGTCGAGCGGGTCGGCCACGCCCAGGACGGTCATGGCGGCGGCCCGTGCCTCGGCGGGGGTCGCGCCGCCGGTCTCCACGAAGAGCCAGGCGCCGCCGCCCGGCAGTCCGGGCCCGCCCCGGACCCCGCCATGGCCCGCTCCCCGGCCTCCTCCCCGGGTCCGTACGAGGTCCTCGGCCATGCCCTCGACGGTCAGCGGACCGTACGGCAGCAGCCCGGCCGCGGCCTCGGCTGCGGCGCTCTCGTCCGGGTAGCCGAGGACGGCGAGGGCACGGGCGGCGGGCGCCTCGACCAGCCGTACCGTCGCCTCGGTGACCACGCCGAGTGTGCCCTCGCTGCCGCAGAAGGCGCGGGCCAGGCCGGTGCCGGCCTCGGGAAGCAGCGCGTTCAGGGCGTAACCGGAGATCAGCCGGGGCAGCCCGGCGGGAAAGCCGGTGCGCAGCGGCGCGAGATTGCGCTCGATCAGCTCGCGCAGTCCGGCGGGGGCGCCGTCCCAGCCGCGCCCGAGGCGCAGGGTGTCCCCGCCGTAGGTCATGACGGACAGCTCGCGCACATTGTCCGCGGTCGTCCCCCAGGCCACGGAGTGCGAGCCGCAGGCGTTGTTGCCGATCATCCCGCCGAGGGTGCAGCGGCTGTGGGTGGACGGATCGGGGCCGAAGGTCAGTCCGTACGGCCGCGCCGCGGCCCGCAGATCGTCGAGGACGACACCGGGCTGGACGACGGCGGTACGGGCCTCCGGGTCCAGGGACACGAGGGAGCGGAGGTGGCGGGTGAGGTCCAGGACCACCCCGACGCCCGTGGCGTTCCCGGCGATCGAGGTGCCCGCGCCGCGCGGTACGACCGGTACGCCGTGCTCCCGGCACACCGCGAGCGCGGCCGCCACATCCGCCGCGTCGCGCGGTGCGACGACCCCGACCGGGACCCGGCGGTAGTTGGAGGCGTCCATGGTGGTCAGGGCGCGGGCCGCCGCGCCGAACTCCACCTCGCCGCGTACGGCCGCTCTCAGCGCCCGCGCCAGTGCCGTGGCCGCCGTGGCCGCCGCGCTCGTGGTCGCCCCGGTCGGTGTGGTCGCTGTGTGCGTATCCGGCTCAGCCATATGCCCAGGATGCCCCGCACTTTGTCCCGGCCCGGGCTTTTCTGTGCCCGTCGCGCGCAGACTGTGGAAGAAAACCGAACAGGAAGCTCCCAAACTGATCGTCAAATCTCATATAGTGGCCACCGTTTGAGCAATATTCAACAGATTCCAAGTCCGTCACCACGGGATCGCCCCTGTCCCGCCCAAGCTCGTCCCAGCTCGCTCCCCCCTCCCCGTCCGCTCCGGCT
>NZ_LATD01000384.1 GCF_000981895.1 Streptomyces odonnellii
GCGGCGGCGGCCCAGACGATACGGAGGAACCCCCGGCGGCTGACCGTACCCGGGACCGGGGCAGGGCCGGGGCCCGGACGGTTGCGAGACCCCGTGGTCATGGTGTGTCCTCCGCGTGGGAGCCGACGGACGAAGGGGCCGCCGGAGCGGATGTGCGTGGGGTCGGGGTGAGTGGCGGGCGGGGCGAGGCGGGCGCGGTGAGGGCCGCGGTGAAGCGGTAGCGGCCGGAGGCCACGCGGTAGAGGGCGTGGTCGGAGGCGGCCGCGACCCGCGTGACGTGGGCGCCGACGTCGTATCGCCCGTGTGCGTTGTCCCGTCCGTGCCCGTCGTCCCGCTTGTGCCCGTCGTACTGCCCGCGCTCGACGCGCTGCCCGCGCTCGACGCGCTGCCCGCGCTCGACGTACTGCCCGCGCTCCTCGTACTGCCCGCGTTCCCCGGCCGCCTCTCCGGCCGCCTCTCCGTCAGCTTCTCCGTCCGCGTGTACGGACTCCGGGTCGCTGGTGGGTACGCGGACCTCGGCGGTGGCCCCGGGCGGTACCTGCACATCGAGATCGAACCGGTCCCCCTCGCGCCGCCACCGCACCGCGACCGTGCCGCGGGCCGATTCGTAGCGGGCACTCGCGTGGGTGAGTCCGCCGGGGCGGGGGCGGATGCTCAGCTCGCCGTATGCGATGGAGTCCGGCTTCTGGTCGAGGCCCGCCACCCCTCGGTAGAGCCACTCGCCGACGGAACCGAGCGCGTAGTGGTTGAAGGAGTTCATCGAGGGGGCGCGGAAACCCGTCTCGGGGGTCCAGCCGTCCCAGCGTTCCCAGATGGTGGTGGCGCCGTGGCGCACCGGGAACAGCCAGGAGGGTACGTCCGTACGGCGCAGCAGCGCGTGCGCGAGATCGTCGCGGCCATGGGCGTCCAGGACGGGCGCGGCGAGCGCGACACCGAGGAAGCCGGTCCGGAGGGCGGGGCCGGCCTGCTCGATCAGTTCGGCGAGGCGGCGCGCGGCACCGTCGACGGCGTCCGCGGTCGGCAGCAGGCCGAAGGCCAGCGCGATGAGATAGCCGGTCTGGGTGTCGCCCTCGACGCGCACGGTGGCGCCGTGGTCCGCGGTGGTCACGAACCGTTCGACGAAGACCTCGCGGATGTCGGAGGCCAGCTTGTGGAGGTCGCGGGCCACGTCCCGCTGTCCGAGGACACCGGCGGCCCTGGCGGTGAGCCGGGCGCTGTGTGCGAAGTAGGCGGTGGCGATGACGTCGCGCGGGGTGGGGGTGCCCGGGGCGAGCCAGTCGGAGAAGTGCGGCCCCACGCGCCGGCGCCAGATCAGATCGGGGTTGTGGCGGTGGATCAGCTCGACCCAGGCGCGCATGCCGGGCAGGGCGCGGGAGAGGAAGCGGGGATCGCCGTACGTACGGTAAAGATGCCAGGGGATGATCACACCGGCGTCGGCCCAGCCGGGGGCTCCTTCGTCGGCGACTCCCACCAGGCGCGGGGCGACATTGGTGAAGCCGCCGTCCGGGGTGCGTGCGTCGTCCACATCCCGCAGCCACTTCGTATAGAAGGCGGCCACATCCGCGTTGAGGGCGGCCGTGGGGAGGAAGACCTGGGCGTCGGCGAGCCAGCCGAGCCGTTCGTCACGCTGGGGGCAGTCGGTGGGCACACTCACGAAGTTGGAACGCTGTCCCCAGCCCACACAGGTGTGGAGCCTGCGCACATCGGGGTCGGAGCAGTCGAAGGCGCCGGTCCACGGGGTGTCGCTGTGCAGGGCCACGGCGACGACGGCGTCCTCGTCCAGATGGGGGACTCCGCTGATCTCCGCGTACCGGAAGCCGTGGTAGGTGAAGCGCGGCTCGAACACGACGGGGGCCCGGCCGTCGCCGATCAGGATGTCGGTGGCGGCGGCGGTGCGGAGGTTCGCCGTATAGAGAGCACCGCTCTCGTCCAGCGCCTCGCCGTGGCGTATGACGACACGGTTGCCGGGGGCGAGCCGGCCGAGACGGAGCCGTACCCGTCCGGCGAGGTTCTGGCCGAAGTCGACGACATGGACGCCGTCCCGGACACGGGTGAGGGAGCGGGGGCGCAGGGTGGCCGTCGCCCGTACGGGCTCGTCCACCGAGGCGACAAGCAGCCGGTGGTCGGAGTCGACGGCCAGGGCCGGTGTCCAGCCGGAGTCGTCGAAGCCGGGCAGGTCCCAGCCGTCGGCCGCGTACCGGAGGTCATGGCATTCGCCCATGAGCAGATCGGCGTGCCGGATGGCTCCTGTGTGGGTGCGCCATAAGCCGTCGGTGGCGATGGTGGTGGTACGGCCGTCCGTGCCGGTGGAATGGAGTTCGGCCAGGAACTGGGGGCGTGAGCCGTAGTGCGCTCCGGCTCTGCGCGGTTCGAAGCCGACGAATCCGCTCCACCAGCCGTCCGCGACGGTCGCCGCGAGGACGTTCTCGCCGTCCAGGAGCAGTTCGGTCACGTCGTACGTCTGGTACTGGACACGGCGGGTGTAGTCGGTCCAGCCGGGCGCGAGTTCGGCGTCGCCGACCCGGGTGCCGTTGAGGCGGACCTCGTACAGCCCGCGCGCGCTCACATAGAGCCGGGCGCGGGTGGCGGTGCTGGCGGGGAAGGCGCGGCGGAGAAGGGGACAGGGTGCGAGCCCGTGGTGGTCGAGTGCGCGCTCGCCCTCGGTCGGGGCGTCCATGACCGGGATGGGGCGGGGGTCGTGGGCGATCCAGGAGGCCCGCCAGGGACCGGCGGCTGACGGTGCCTCGGACGGCGTAGCGGAGAGTGTGCCGAAAGGCCTGTCGGAAGGTCCGCCGAAAGGTTTGTCGGACGATCGGACCGTCATCCCGGTCTCGAACCAGGAGGTGTCCTCGGCAGAACCGGTGGGCGGCCCGGCCGCCCATACGGTGACCCGCCAGTGGTAGCGCGTACGGGCCCGGAGCGGCGGCCCCTCGTACACGGCGCCGATCGCGGCCGGGTCCTCGACCCTGCCCGTGTCCCACAGGGGTTGGCCGCCCTCGTCCAGATCCTCCGGCCGCTCGGCGACCCGGATCCGGTACGCGGCGGGGTCCTCGCCCCGGCGGCCGGAGACGAGACGCCAGGAGAGCATGGGAGCGGACTCGTCGATTCCCAGCGGGGTGGTGCGATGGTCGCACCGCAGGGCATAGGGGCGCAGGGCCACGGGCGCGTCCTCCCTCGCGCCGAGTGGCGCATCGCCGTTGGCTGTTCGTCTGTTCGTCCGTTCGTCGTCACTTGCCTGCCGTGAAGACGACCATCTTTGAATGTGAAATCTAACGTGAATTCTGTGGCGTGGAGACTATGAGCACCCCGCGAGAGGTGTCAAGAGTGTTACCGATGCGCTCAATCACCCATCTCATAGCGTGACCGAACTCCCCGTACAGGGCGCGCGACAAGCGCCGTACCCGCTCAGGACCCCCTTCGGCGGGTGCCCTTGTGGCCCCCGATTCCAGTGTGATATTCACCGTGTGATTACCACATGAACGGACGTTAAATCACGCGTGGATCCCCCCTCGGGCGGCGGGACCATGCACGACGAACGGACCAGTCTTCATGAGAGAGAACAGTGGGACCGGCGGCACCAGCGCCCTGGAGAGACGGGCCGTGCTCGGTGCCGGGACCGTCGCCCTGGCGCTCGCCGCGGGCGGTCTGACGGCCAGTCGCGCCCGGGCCAGGGAGCGGTTCAGCGAGGACCCCTTCACCCTGGGCGTCGCGTCCGGCGACCCCTGGCCGGACGGTGTCGTCCTGTGGACCCGGCTCGCCCCCCACCCGCTCGCCCCCGACGGCGCCGGCGGAATGGACCCGGCCCCCGTCGACGTCCACTGGGAGGTCGCCACCGACGAGCGCTTCCGCAGGGTCGTACGCAGCGGACGGACCCGCGCGGTCGCCGAACTCGCCCATTCGGTCCATGTCGAGGTCACGGGACTGCTGCCGGGACACCGCTACTACTACCGGTTCCGGGCCGGCGGAGTGGTCAGCCCGGTGGGCCGTACCCGTACCGCGCCGTCGCCGTTCAGCCGCCCCAAGGCCGTCAACTTCGCCTTCGCCTCCTGCCAGGCGTGGTTCGAGGGCTTCTACACCGCGTACCGGCATCTCGCCGACGAGGACGTCGACCTCGTCCTCCATCTCGGCGACTACATCTACGAGAACCCCATCGACGCGATGGGCGGGGTACGGCAGGTCCCGGTCGCCGCCGAGCTGCGCCCCGAGCCGACGACCCTCACCCAGTACCGCAACCGGCACGCCCTGCACCGCTTCGACCAGGACCTGATCGCCGCCCACCAGGCCCACCCCTGGGCCGTCGTCTGGGACGACCACGAGGTGGAGGACAACTGGGCACGCGACATCTCCAAGCTGGACAACGAACCGGACCAGGACCCGGCGGTCTTCCGTCAACGCGCCGCGGCGGGCTTCCAGGCGTACTACGAACATCTTCCGCTGCGCCTGCCGAACAAGCCGCAGGGCTTTGACGCCCGGATGTACCGGAGTCTGCGGTACGGGCGGATGGCCACCTTCCACATCCTCGACACCCGGCTCTTCCGCGACGACCAGCCCTGCGGCGACGGCACCAGGAGCGGCTGCGCCGAACGGCTGCTGCCCGAGCGCAGCATCCTCGGCGCGGAGCAGGAGCGGTGGCTCTACCGCGGCCTGGGGCGCTCCGACGCCACCTGGAACCTCATCCCGCAACAGATCCCGGTCGGGCAGGTCGACACCGACCCGGGTGCGGGACAGTCGTTCGTGATGGACTTCTGGGACGGTTACGTGGCCTCGCGCCGGCGGCTGTTCAAGCAGCTCACGGACCAGGACGTGAGCAATCCCGTCGTACTGACCGGCGATATGCACCGCCATCTCGCGGCTGATCTCAAGCAGGACTACGACGACCCGGACTCACCGACGATCGGCGTCGAATTCGTCGGCAGCTCGATCGCCACCGGCAAGGACGGTATGGACCTCGACCCCTCCGGGGCGAATCTGATCGCGGCGAATCCGCATATCAAGTTCACCAACTTCCAGCGCGGTTACGTCCGTTGCTCACTCACCCGGGAGACCTGCCGGGCCGACTTCCGGGTGCTTCCCTATGTGACGACCCCGGGCGCGCCCGTCTCGACCCGGGCCTCGTACATCACGGAGTCGGGCCGGCCGGGGGTACAGCTCCACTGATCCGCGCCTGATCCACCCGTACAGCCGCGCAGCGGTTGCCGGGGCGGCCCCCCGATGCACAGGATCGGACATGGGTGGCCGCCCCGTGCGTCCGGGCCCGGTCCGTGCTGTGCGCGGGCCGCCTGGATTCCACGTGGGTGGGCACCCTGGATCCCCCCGGGTGGCCGTCACCCCAACGGCACCCCCCAGCATCACCCTTATCTCACATCTGAGATAACCTGCCTCTATGGCAGACGACTACCTCGTACGCATCGGCAAGCTCATCCGCGACGCCCGCCAGCATCGGGGCTGGACACAGAGTCAGCTCGCGGACGCCCTGGCCACCAGTCAGAGCGCCGTCAACCGCATTGAGCGCGGTAACCAGAACATCAGCCTTGAGATGATCGCGCGCATCGGTGAAGCGCTCGACAGTGAGATCGTTTCGCTCGGTTATGCCGGGCCCATGCATCTGCGGGTGGTCGGCGGACGCCGTCTCTCCGGCGCCATCGATGTCAAGACGAGCAAGAACGCGTGTGTGGCCCTGCTCTGCGGCTCGCTGCTGAACAAGGGGCGTACGGTGCTGCGCCGGGTGGCGCGCATCGAGGAGGTGTTCCGGCTGCTGGAGGTGCTCAACTCCATCGGCGTACGGACCCGCTGGATCAACGACGGGGTGGACCTGGAGATCGTGCCGCCCGCCGAGCTGGACATGGAGGCGATCGACGCGGAGGCGGCCCGCCGTACCCGTTCCATCATCATGTTCCTCGGCCCGCTGCTGCACCGGATGGACACCTTCCGGCTGCCGTACGCGGGCGGCTGCGACCTCGGTACGCGCACCATCGAGCCGCATATGATCGCGCTGCGCCGGTTCGGTCTGGACATCGCCGCGACCGAGGGGCTCTACCACGCACAGGTGGACCGCACCATCTCTCCGGGCCGCCCGATCGTACTGACCGAGCGCGGTGACACCGTCACCGAGAACGCCCTGCTGGCCGCCGCACGCCACGACGGCTCGACCGTCATCCGCAACGCCTCGTCCAACTACATGGTCCAGGACCTCTGCTTCTTCCTGGAGGCGCTGGGCGTACGGGTCGAGGGCATCGGTACGACCACCCTGACCGTGCACGGCGTGCCGAGCATCGATGTCGATGTGGACTACTCGCCCTCCGAGGACCCGGTCGAGGCGATGAGCCTCATCGCCGCCGCGGTGGTCACCGAGTCGCAGCTCACCATCCGCCGGGTGCCGATCGAGTTCCTGGAGATCGAGCTGGCGGTGCTGGAGGAGATGGGCCTCGACCACGACAGGTCCACCGAGTACTCCGCCGACAACGGCCGTACGCGGCTGGTGGACCTGACCGTACGGCCCTCCAAGCTGGAGGCGCCGATCGACAAGATCCACCCGATGCCGTTCCCGGGCCTGAACATCGACAACGTGCCGTTCTTCGCGGCGATCGCGGCGGTGGCCCAGGGCAAGACCCTGATCCACGACTGGGTCTACGACAACCGCGCGATCTATCTGACCGACCTCAACCGCCTCGGCGGCCGCCTCCAGCTCCTGGACCCCCACCGCGTCCTGGTCGAAGGCCCCACCCGCTGGCGAGCCGCCGAAATGATGTGCCCCCCCGCCCTGCGCCCGGCGGTGGTCGTCCTGCTGGCGATGATGGCGGCGGAGGGAACGTCGGTGCTGCGCAACGTCTATGTCATCAACCGGGGTTACGAGGACTTGGCGGAACGCCTGAACTCGGTGGGCGCGCAGATCGAGATCTTCCGGGACATCTGATCGCCCCACGCCCGCACCACCGCACCCCCCTCTGAGCGGGCCGAATGCCGGTAAGGAGGGGGCGCGGTGACGCCCGACGACCCTGGTTGCGGCCCGCTGTCCAGCAAGCCTGACGGCACAGCGCCGGGCTTGCTGGACCGTCAATCGTGCCGAAGGAAGTTCCGTACGCCGGCGCTTGAGCCCGGATCGTCGATCGGCCACGTCGGCGTACCCTCCGGAGCACGCGCCCGGGAAACCGTGATGCATGCAGGCACGCGATCGCCTTCACAAGAAAATTGCCCAAGCTCATCGAGTAAGACATCGCCTGAATTGCAGCAGCGACGTCGAGAAATCCTCCCGAACGGCGTCAGACTCGGGCAGTCTGCTGAACCCGCTCGCCGCAAACTCCTCAGCCGCCCTGAGGACTTCCTCAAAAAGCTCAGCCGAGTCCGCCACTCCGATGGTCCGGCCTCGGCCGGAAGTCTCCACAATGTTCCCCTTCATTCTGAAGGTAAGCATAAACGAAGAGTCTGCACCAACGAACTTGAAGGATCCCTTTGACGATCCCACCAGGGTGGCCATTTGATCAAGCAGAAGCGAAATGGAGAGGTAAATCATCACCCCCTGATCAGGCGATTGTCCGACAGATGTAGCAATTCCGCTTTCTCCCGTGACGACAATATCTCCCAGGTCGAAGCCACTGGGGCCCCCTTGATTGGGGCGCAGGGAGAATTTGAATTGAATCACGTTGACAGCCTACCGACAGCCCATCAAGAAGGCAGCCCCTCATGGGTCGTCAGACACAGTCCATCGCTCCGATTCCACGAACGCCTCACAGCCGTCATGCTCGAATCGAACAGTCCCATCGAAAGGCGACACCGAGTTCGCGCATGCACCGTAATCCGAGCCAAGCGTTCCTGATAGCGGAATCCAGAAGCGGCATCCGCCGCACTGCTCGTCGTACCAGGATTCCTGATACTCGGGATCGTCCGTGCGGCGATTCCTGTTCTGGATCCATCGGGCATGGATCTCGTCGAGCTCGCCAGGCCTATGCGTCACGTGATCCTCATCCATCGTTCGGGCGCTTCGTGAAGGGACGATTCGCCTTTACGGTGACGATGGTGCCATTGTCCGCGGGGAGGGTCGTGCTGGGCTTCGCAAATCGTCCGTCGCATGCCAGGAGCTCGGTCCCGGCGGCGTCGAAGTACAGGGTGAAGAAAGAGAGCCGGTCTGCTGCGCCGATTGTCCCGGTACGCAGTTGCCCGCCGCGGTACCGCGCGAGGATCTCAACGGTCTCGTCGAGACCGATGGTCTCGGGCAGGCCGCGCTTCAATGACCGTTTCAGCCTCGTCGCAGCGATGCCGGCGACCATCCAATGGGGCACCGCCCTGTCCCCGACTCTCACCTCGGCGCCGACGGCGACCGCCTCGCGTGCTGGCTTGCACGCGCTCGTCTGATCGGTGAGCATCGCGGCGATATCGGGCCGACTTGGGTGCCCGTCCATGGTGGCCATGCGGTGACTGTAGAGACTGAACACGGGCGTTGCTACAGGATTCAGCATGGCCGGCGGGGGACGGAGGACGGAGCATTCGCGATGCTGTGACCGGCGCCAAGGAACGTTCCTGTGGTACCTGGTGTGATCACGGCGTCGGAGCCGCCCCGGACAACCCCGTTCAACGGGCTGCCTCACCTCCGCCGGCGTCAAGAACGCGACCGTCCGGAACGCGCTGGTCGGCATGAGCATGCCGATGACCCCCAACATCGGCCAGGACTTCGTCGGCTGGAGCACGGGACATCCACTGCCGCTGTTGTGCGTTGGGCCTGGTCATGGGGCTGGGTTGGGCCCGTAAGTGGGTCCGGGGGCCCTGCTGTTGGGTCCGGGTTCGTTCCTACGCTGCCTTCCGTTCGGGGGGAACGGTTACGGCAGTGTGCGAGGAGCGGGGATGAGGAAGGGCGCCGGCTGGTTCCCTGATTGGCGTGGGCATGGCAGTAGCGGGAGGGACCGGGGGCAGGGCGGCATCGAGTATGTCGCCGTCGCCGGGGTCGTCTCATTGATCGTTGCTGCGATCGTCGGGCTGACGGTGCCCGAGGACGAGGCCGTGGGGCTCAAGGACGCGGTGTGCAGAATCGTTCATGCAGCCGATGGCACCTCAGGTTGCGACTCGGGAAGCAACAGGGGCGGCGGAGGCGGTGACGGGGACGGCGGGGGTGACGGTGAGGATCCCGCCGTACCGCCCGGCGATCCGTTCCAGCCCGCGAAGTGCCTGCTCTCCGAGGACCAGACCAAGGACACCGTGGTCATCCAGATCCTGTTCATCAAGATCAGTGGCTCGGAACAGCTCAAGGTCCAGCAGTGGTCCGACGGTACGGTCACCGTGGAGCGCGTGACCGACAGCAGTGTCGGCGTCACGACTAGCGTCTCCGCCGGCATACCCGGGCTCAAGGACTGGGACGCCAAGGCCTCGCTGAGCGGCACCTATATGCAGGGCAGTGGCAAGGGCGGGCAGTGGGTGTTCAGCAGCCACAAGAGCGACAACCCCCAGGACGATCTGGAGGCCAACCTCGCCGACGCCAAGGCCTTCGCCGAGGGGCTGAAGCAGAAGGACACCTGCGACGCCATGATCGGCTCCCCCGTCTCGCCCATCAGTGTGGTCGGGTGCCAGAACAGCGCCCGCTCGCAGATCGACGACTCCAATCCGGAGCGGTTGCCGGACGTCGACATCACCAAGACGACCACCGAGGCGTCGGGCGGGCTGAGTTTCGGCAAGTCGTTCACCAGCGGCGGCTCGGACGGCAAGGACGGCAAGCCCAAGAGCCTCGGCAGCATATCCAGCGACATCGCCTCCGGCACGATGACCGAGGATGTGGTGGTCCTGCGCACCAAGACCGGGCCCGACGCCGGGAAGATCACCTTCGTCTACACCTTCACCGTCAGCGGCAAGGGCGGTGAGATCGCACAGGTCAGGGGCAGCCGGATGCAGCAGGTGGCGGTGACCTACGACGCGGCGCTGTACGACGAGGAGGCGAAGAACGGCCAGCCGCACCACCCCCAGAAGATGGTCATCACCACCAGCCAGGAAGCCGGCGAGGGACCGGGTGTCCAGGTGGGCACCGGGACGAACGCGGGCCCGGTGTCCATCGACGTCGGCGGCGGGGGCGGCACCATCGAGTCCCGGATCCACACCGAGTCGGCGGAGCTCGTCCTCGACAACGACGCGGACAGCACGCTGGTGGAGGACTGGCTGCGCGGGCGCGGTGACTTCCCGGCCAGTGACGCGCTGCCGACGCCGTCGGACGCGGCGGAGGCGCCGGACTCGGACGCGGGCCCGATCGAGCGGCTCCTGCACGACAAGGGCAAGCTCTCCCGTCTCGACTACAAGGCCAACACCGACTGGTGGAACGCCTCGCTCGGCATCGGCTTCGGCATCTCCGCCGGACAGGTCACTCTCGGCTTCAAGCTCTTCGGCATCGACATCACCCACGAGCACAAGCAGCAGACCATCACCGGCGACCCCACCTACGCCACCGCGCCGCGGAGCGGCGGCACCCGCCCCTGGGTCGAATGGAAGAACTGCACCCAGACCAAGCCCATCACCACCTGAGGTCACGGAGCCTGAGGTCACGGATCACGGATCACGGTTCACGGCAGGACCGCGATGCCGTCCAGCTCGACCAGCGCCGCTACGTCCCAGAGCCGTACGACGCCGATCACCGCCATCGCCGGGTAGTCGCGGCCGGCCAACCGGCGCCAGATCAAACCGAGTTCGGCGGCGTGCGCGCGGTAGTCCGCCACATCCGTGGTGTAGACGGTCACCCGGGCCAGATCGCCCGGCGCGCCGCCCGCCGCCGCCAGCGCGGCCAGCAGATTGCCGAGTGCGGTCTCGAGCTGGGCGGGAAGGGTCTCCCCCACGATCTTTCCCTCGCCGTCGAGCGCGGTCTGTCCGGCGAGCAGGACCAGCCGTCCGCCGGTGGCGACGACGGCGTGCGAGAAGCCGGTGGCCGGGGAGAGCTGGGCGGGATTGACGCGTTCCAGGCTCATGCGTTCGCCTCCTTGTCCGAGGCCGTGTCGTGCTCCGCGAGCGATCGCGCCGTATCCCGCTCCACGGGCGGCTGTTCGTACGCGTACCGCTGCGCCCGTTCGTGCCGCTCCCGGTACAACTCCTTGGCGATGATGGTCCGTTGGACCTCGGTGGCGCCCTCGTAGATACGAGGTGCGCGGACCTCGCGGTAGAGGTGCTCCAGTGGGTGGCCGCGCTGGAGGGCGCGGGCGCCGTGCAGTTGGACGGCGGAGTCGACGACGTACTGCGCGGTCTCGGTGGCGAACAGCTTCGCCATGGCCGAGCGGCGCGGTACCCCGGGGGCGCCCGAGTCATGGGCCTCGGCCGCCGCGTAGACGAGCAGCCGCGCCGCCTCCGTACGGGTCGCCATCTCCGCGACCTGGTGCGCGACGGCCTGCAGATCCTTGAGCGGGCCACCGAACGCGGTGCGCCCGGCGGTGTGTTCAAGCGTCGCGTCGAGGGCCGCCTGTGCCATGCCCACGGCGAACGCGCCGACGCTGGGGCGGAAGAGGTTCAGGGTGTTCATGGCGACCCGGAAGCCGTGCCCGACCTCGCCGAGGACATCGTCGGGGGTCACGGGTACGGAGTCGAAGGCGAGGGCGCCGATGGCGTGCGGCGCGAGCATCTCGATCGGGGTGCCGGTCAGTCCGGGCCGGCCGGCGGGAACGAGGAAGGCGGTGATCCCGCGCGCACCGGCTCCGGCCCCCGCACGCCCGCGCCCCGCACCGTCCGTACGCCCGCGATCCGCACCGTCCGTACGGGCGAAGACCGTGTAGAAGTCGGCCTCGGGAGCGTTGGAGATCCAGCGCTTCTCACCGGTCAGCAGCCAGCCGTCGCCGTCCGGTACGGCCCGCAGGGCGAGCGCCGCCGCGTCCGAACCCGCCCCCGGCTCGCTCAGCGCGAACGCGGCCACGGCCCGGCCCGCGCTCACCTCGGGCAGCCAGCGCGCCCGCTGCGAGCCGGTTCCGGCCTGGACGATCGGATACGCGCCGAGGCCCTGGAGGGCGAGGGCGGTCTCGGCCTCCGTGCACCCCTGTGCGAGCGACTCACGCAGCAGACACAGTTCCAGCGCACCGACCCCGCCCGCCGGTCCGTCGGCACCCCCGCCTC
>NZ_LATD01000385.1 GCF_000981895.1 Streptomyces odonnellii
GGCGGGTGGGGGAACGCCCGCCGCAGGCGCACCCCGCACGCGCGCACCCTGTTTTGACCCGTGCGGCGTGCCGGCGGTATTCTTCTGATTCGTTATGCGTATTGGCTTGGTCGTTCTCACGCGAGGGGCCCTTACGCCGGTCCACCGGGCCGATGACCAGCGGCAGGCAGCGGGTTGCGTCCCCGCATGCAGGTCAGGGCTGTCGTGATCGCCGGGTGGCCTTGTCAGGACCGTCCCCTACGCCCTAGTGGCCGGGGGAGACCCCATCACTGAAGAAGCGAAGGCTACGACCGTGCGTACGTACAGCCCCAAGCCCGGCGATGTGACGCGCCAGTGGCACATCATCGACGCGCAGGACATCGTCCTGGGCCGTCTGGCGACCACCGCCGCAACCCTTCTCCGGGGCAAGCACAAGCCGATCTACGCGCCCCACGTCGACACCGGTGACTTCGTCATCATCATCAACGCGGAGAAGGTGCACCTGTCCGGCAACAAGCGGACCCAGAAGATGGCCTACCGCCACTCCGGTTACCCCGGCGGTCTGCGTTCCGTCCGCTACGACGAGCTGCTCGACAAGAACCCGGAGAAGGCCGTCGAGAAGGCCGTCAAGGGCATGCTCCCCAAGAACACCCTGGGCCGTCAGATGCTCTCGAAGCTGAAGGTCTACGCGGGCGACCAGCACCCGCACGCCGCTCAGCAGCCGGTCCCGTTCGAGATCACCCAGGTCGCGCAGTAATTCCGGCCACCCCCTAAGACGAAAAGAAATCTGAGGAGCATCGTGGCCGAGACCACTGTTGAGAACCCTGTCGAAGGCGCCGACGGCGAGGAGACCTTCGACGCGGTGACGACCTTCGAGTCGGAGACCCCCGTCGAGGGCGAGTACACCTCCGAGTCCCTGGCGTCGCGCTTCGGCGACCCGCAGCCGGCGGCCGGCCTGGGCCGCCGCAAGAACGCCATCGCCCGTGTCCGGATCGTCCCGGGCAGCGGCAAGTGGAAGATCAACGGGCGCACCCTTGAGGACTACTTCCCCAACAAGGTGCACCAGCAGGAAGTCAACGAGCCCTTCAAGGTGCTCGAACTGGACAACCGTTACGACGTCATCGCCCGGATCGCCGGCGGCGGCGTCTCCGGTCAGGCCGGCGCCCTGCGCCTCGGCGTGGCCCGTGCGCTGAACGAGGCGGACGTGGACAACAACCGCGCCCCGCTGAAGAAGGCCGGCTTCCTGAGCCGCGACGACCGTGCCGTCGAGCGCAAGAAGGCCGGTCTCAAGAAGGCGCGCAAGGCCCCGCAGTACAGCAAGCGTTAATCGCTGCTGCGTTACGCCTCTACGGCAATCGTTCGCCCCGGCGGCACTCCGTGCTGCCGGGGCGTTCGTTTTATCGGTGATCTCGGGCGTATAACAGCATCAGACGATCAGTGTTTTTGCGTTTTCGTGTTTTTTCGGAGGGAGAGCTGTGGGACGACTCTTCGGTACGGACGGTGTGCGCGGTGTCGCCAACGCCGATCTGACGGCCGAGCTGGCGCTCGGTCTGTCGGTCGCGGCCGCGCATGTGCTCGCCGAGGTGGGGACGTTCGACGGGCACCGGCCCACCGCGGTGGTCGGCCGTGATCCCCGGGCGTCCGGCGAGTTCCTGGAGGCCGCGGTCGTGGCCGGACTCGCCAGCGCGGGAGTGGACGTCCTGCGCGTCGGTGTGCTGCCCACCCCGGCGGTGGCGTATCTCACCGGCGCGTTGGGTGCCGACCTCGGCGTGATGCTGTCCGCGAGCCACAACGCCATGCCGGACAACGGCATCAAGTTCTTCGCGCGCGGCGGGCACAAACTCGCGGACGAGCTGGAGGACCGTATCGAGGCGCTGTACGAGCAGCACCGCACCGGCGCCCCCTGGGAGCGGCCCACCGGGGCGGGCGTCGGCCGGGTCCGTACGTACGACGAGGGCTTCGACCGGTACGTGGCGCATCTCATCGGGGTGCTGCCGAACCGGCTCGACGGGCTGAAGGTCGTCCTCGACGAGGCGCACGGAGCGGCGGCCCGGGTCTCCCCCGAGGCCTTCGCGAGGGCCGGCGCCCAGGTGATCACGATCGGCGCCGAGCCGGACGGGCTGAACATCAACGACGGCTGCGGCTCCACGCACCTCGGCCCGCTCAAGGCCGCGGTCGTCGAGCACGGCGCGGACTTCGGCATCGCCCACGACGGCGACGCGGACCGCTGCCTCGCGGTGGACGCGGCCGGCCAGGAGGTCGACGGCGACCAGATCCTCGCGGTGCTGGCCCTGGCGATGCGCGAGGCGGGCGCCCTGCGCGGAGACGCGGTGGTCGGCACGGTGATGTCCAACCTCGGCTTCAAGCTGGCGATGGAGCGCGAGGGCATCCACCTGGTCGAGACGGCCGTCGGTGACCGGTACGTACTGGAGTCGATGAAGGAGCACGGCTACGCCCTCGGCGGCGAGCAGTCGGGCCATGTCATCGCCCTCGACCACGCCACCACCGGCGACGGCACCCTCACCGGCCTGCTGCTGGCGGCCCGGGTCGCGGCGACCGGCCGTACCCTCGCGGACCTCGCGGGCGTGATGCGGCGGCTGCCCCAGGTGCTCGTCAACGTGCCCGATGTCGACAAGACCCGGGTGCACACCTCGGCGGAACTGGCCGCCGCGGTGTCCGAGGCCGAATCCGAACTGGGCTCCACCGGCCGCGTCCTCCTCCGCCCCTCGGGCACGGAGCCCCTGGTACGCGTCATGGTCGAGGCCCCGGACATCGACCAGGCCAGATCGGTCGCGAGCCGCCTGGCGGACGCGGTGAAGTCGGCACTGGGCTGAAGAGCGGGCTCGTAGCCGACGAGCCTTCCGGAAGGAACGATCCGCCTGCCGGGCCGGGCACTGCCGGGTCCGGCGGGAACCGCCGCGGTACACATGCGGAAGCGGTATTCGTACGTAAGCGGTACTCGTACGTAAGCACCGTCAGGTCCACATGCGGTGCGTCGGGCAGGTCATATGCGTGTGCGGGGCTCCGCCTGGCCCGCCCCGTCGGCCCGGCGGTCCGCGAGGCGGTCCGCCCGGTCCTCCGTTCGCCGCACCCGTTCCCGCTGGGTCGTCCAGATCAGTTTCTGGGCGATCAGCGTGAGGGTGCCCGCGATCAGGATTCCCGCCAGGTTCAGCAGGAGCTGGCTGCTGGAGCCCCAGACCTGGGCGTAGTCCCCGTAGCCCAGCGCGATCGCGGCGTTGGCGGCGGCGGGGACGGTGGTCACCGAGATGGCGACGCCGACCAGGGCGCCCGAGCGCGACGAGGTCAGGGAGAGCGTTCCGGCGATTCCCGCGAGGACGGCGACGACCAGCGAGAACGGGTCCGGGTTCCAGATGAACGAGGTGTTCGGGCGCTCCGCCGCCAGCATCGAGCGGCTGAAGAGCCCGAAGGCGTCCATCAGCAGACCGAACGCGGTCGTCAGCGCCATCGCCACCGCGAAACCGCCGATCAGCGCCACCAGCGAGCGCCACGCCAGCTTCGGGGCGCGCTGCACCAGCGCCGTACAGACCCCGGCCAGCGGCCCGAACTCCGGGCCGACCGCCATCGCGCCCACGATCAGGATCGCGTTGTCCAGCACCACACCGCAGGCCGCGATCATCGTCGCCAGGGTCAGGAACGCCAGATAGGTGAAGGAGAGCGTGGACTCCTCGTGGGTCACGTCCTCCAACTGCTCCCACAGCACGGCGTCGACGCCCTCGCCCGGAGCCTCCTCCTCCGCCTTCTCCGCCCGCTCGGACAGCGACAGATCGATGTTCTCGACGGAGATGGAACCGCTCTTGTCCAGCCCGAGTTCGCGTAGATCCGAGATCAGCCCGTCGCACGCCTCGCGCGCCACGTCGACCATGACGAGATCGCCCAGCGGATCGCGCGCGGCGCCGGGAACGACGACGAGATGCGCGGTGCCGACCGTGCGCTCGACGGCCCGTACGACCTCGTCGGTACGGCCGTCCGGCACGAGCAGACGCAGATGCAGCATGCGGACGGCTCCTCGGGGTTCCTGGGCGCTTCGGAGTTTCGTTTCGCCGCTTTCGGGGCTTTTCGGGGCCTTCAGAGCTTGCGGAGCGAGAGCCGCCGGACCTTGTGGTCCGGCCCCTTGCGCAGCACCAGGGTGGCACGGCTCCTGGTGGGCGCCACGTTCTCCAGCAGATTGGGCTTGTTGATGGTCCGCCACATCGTACGGGCGTAGTCCAGGGCCTCCTCCTCGGAGACCTGGGTGTACTTCCTGAAGTACGAGGAGGGGTCCTGGAACGCGGTCGCGCGCAGCGCCCGGAACCGGTTCAGATACCAGCTCTCGATGTCCTCCGCGCGCGCGTCCACGTACACACTGAAGTCGAAGTAGTCCGCGAGCCCGACCCGGGTCCTGCCGTCCTTGCCGGGCAGGGCGGGCTGGAGGACATTGAGCCCCTCGACGATCAGGATGTCCGGGTGCCGTACGGTGAGCCGCTCGTCCGGCACGATGTCGTAGACGAGATGCGAGTAGACGGGCGCGGTGACCTCGTCCTTGCCCGCCTTGATGTCGGCGACGAACCGGGTCAGGGCCCGCCGGTCGTACGACTCGGGGAAGCCCTTGCGCGACATCAGCCCGCGCGCCTTCAGCTCCGCCATGGGCAGCAGAAAGCCGTCCGTGGTGACGCGTTCGACCCGGGGGTGCTCCGGCCACCGCGCCAGCAGCGCCTGCAACAGCCGCGCCACGGTGGACTTCCCGACGGCCACGCTCCCGGCGACCCCTATGACGAACGGGGTGCCGCGCTGCGCGCCGTGCCCGTTGCCCGCGTCCCCGAGGAAGGTGTTGAGCGCCCCGCGCAGCCCGGCCGTGGCCTGCACATAGAGATTCAGCAGCCGGGAGAGCGGCAGATAGACGTCCCGTACCTCGTCGAGGTCGATCACATCCCCCAGCCCCCGCAGCCGCTCCACCTCCTCCGCGGTCAGCGGCAGCGGCGTCCGTTCCCGCAGCGCGCTCCACTCGTCCCGGCTCAGGTCCACGAACGGGGTAGGACCGTGCTCCGCCCGGCGGGGGACACTGTGTGGCGGCGATGTGATCACACTTCATTGTCCCGGATCGGTTACGGGGGGCGCGGGGGCGGGCCCCTTAGGGTGCCGGTATGTGTGGAATTGTGGGTTACGTCGGCGGACAGTCGGCGCTCGATGTGGTCATCGCGGGCCTCAGACGGCTCGAATACCGCGGATACGACTCCGCCGGAGTCGCGGTCCTCGCCGACGGCGGGCTGGCCGCGGCGAAGAAGGCGGGCAAGCTCGTCAATCTGGAGAAGGAGCTGGTGGAACGGCCCCTGCCGGCCGGGGTCACCGGCATCGGGCACACCCGGTGGGCCACGCACGGCGCACCCACCGACGCCAACGCGCACCCCCATCTCGACAATGCGGGCCGGGTCGCCGTCGTGCACAACGGGATCATCGAGAACTTCGCCGCGCTCCGGGCCGAACTGGCCGGCCGCGGCCATGACCTGGGCTCCGAGACCGACACCGAGGTCGTCTCGCATCTGCTCGCCGAGGCGTTCTCGTCGAGCGGCGACCTCGCCGAGTCGATGCGGCAGGTGTGCCGCCGTCTGGAGGGCGCCTTCACCCTCGTCGCCGTACACGCGGACGAACCGGACGTGGTGGTCGGCGCCCGTCGCAACTCACCGCTGGTGGTCGGTGTCGGGCAGGGCGAGTCCTTCCTCGCCTCGGACGTCGCCGCGTTCATCGCCCACACCCGGTCCGCGATCGAGCTGGGCCAGGACCAGGTCGTGGAGCTGCGCCGGGACGGGGTGACCGTGACGGACTTCGCGGGCGACCCGGCCGAGGTCCGCTCGTACCACATCGACTGGGACGCCTCGGCCGCCGAGAAGGGCGGCTACGACTACTTCATGCTCAAGGAGATCGCCGAGCAGCCCAAGGCCGTCGCGGACACCCTCCTCGGCCGGATCGACGCCCAGGGCGCGCTGACCATGGACGAACTGCGCATCCCGCAGTCGGTCCTCCGCGAGGCCGACAAGGTCGTCATCGTGGCCTGCGGTACGGCCTTCCACGCCGGGCTGATCGCCAAGTACGCCATCGAGCACTGGACCCGGCTGCCCTGCGAGGTGGAGCTGGCCAGCGAGTTCCGCTACCGCGACCCGATCCTGGACCGGCGCACCCTGGTGATCGCCATCTCGCAGTCCGGCGAGACCATGGACACCCTGATGGCGCTCCGGCACGCCCGCGAGCAGGGCGCGAAGGTGCTCGCCGTCTGCAATACGAACGGCTCGACCATTCCGCGGGAGTCCGACGCGGTCCTCTACACCCACGCGGGACCCGAGGTCGCCGTCGCGTCCACCAAGGCGTTCCTGACCCAGCTCGTCGCCTGCTATCTGCTCGCGCTCTATCTGGGCCAGCGGCGCGGTACGAAGTGGGGCGACGAGATCCGGGCCGTCATCAAGGACCTGTCGCAGATCGCGGGCGAGGTGGAGCGGGTCCTGGAGACGATGGAGCCGGTACGGGCCCTCGCGCGCTCCCTCGCGGACAAGGGGACGGTGCTGTTCCTGGGCCGTCATGTGGGGTATCCGGTGGCACTGGAGGGCGCGCTCAAGCTCAAGGAGCTGGCGTACATGCACGCCGAGGGCTTCGCGGCCGGTGAGCTGAAGCACGGCCCGATCGCACTGATCGAGGAGGACCTGCCGGTGGTCGTGGTCGTACCGTCGCCTCGCGGACGGTCGGTCCTGCACGACAAGATCGTGTCGAACATCCAGGAGATCCGGGCCAGGGGCGCGCGGACGATCGTGATCGCGGAGGAGGGGGACGAGGCGGTGGTGCCGTACGCGGACCATCTCATCCGGATCCCGGCGACGCCTACGCTCCTTCAGCCGCTGGTCGCGACCGTGCCGTTGCAGGTGTTCGCGTGCGAACTGGCGACGGCGCGCGGCAATGAGGTCGACCAGCCGAGGAACCTGGCCAAGTCCGTCACGGTGGAGTAGGCGGAGAAGCCCGGGACAGCGGGCACGGTGAGAGAAGTGGGGAGCGGAAGCGAGTGATTATCGGGGTGGGGATCGATGTGGCGGAGATCGACCGGTTCGGGGAGTCGTTGCTGCGGACCCCGAAACTGGTCGAACGCCTCTTCTCCGAGCGGGAGTTGTACCTCCCCAGCGGGGAGCGGCGCGGTACGGCCTCCCTGGCGGCGCGGTTCGCCGCCAAGGAGGCCGTGGCCAAGGCGCTCGGCGCGCCCGGCGGACTGCGCTGGACCGACGCCGAGGTCTATACGGAGAACAGCGGGCAGCCGCGGCTCCGCGTGCTCGGTACGGTCGCGGCCCGCGCCGCCGAACTGGGCGTACGGAACTGGCATGTCTCGCTCAGCCATGACGCGGGAGTGGCGTCGGCCGTGGTGATCGCGGAGGGTTGACCGTATGCGTATCGCTTACAGCGTGGAGACCGTCAGAAACGCCGAACGGGAGCTGATGGCACGGCTCCCCGAGGGCACCCTCATGCAGCGCGCCGCCCACGGCCTCGCCGTCGCCTGTGCCGGTCTGCTGGGCGACCTGCGGGGACGGGTGTACGGGGCGCGGGTCGTCGTCCTCGTCGGCAGCGGGGACAACGGAGGTGACGCCCTGTACGCCGGGGCCCGCCTCGCCCGCAGGGGCGCCGGGGTCGTGGCTGTGCTGCTGGCCCCGGGCCGGGCGCACGCCGGCGGACTCGCGGCCCTGCTGCGCGCCGGCGGCCGGGTCGCCGACGACGCCTCGGGTGTGCCGGCCTCGGGTGTGCCGGCCGGCGCCGATCTCGTCCTGGACGGCATCACCGGCATCGGCGGCCACGGCGGGCTGCGCGCCGACGCGGCCCGTGTGGCACGGGCCGCCCGGGAATCGGGCGCGGTGGTCGTGGCAGTCGATCTGCCCAGCGGGGTGGAGGCGGACAGCGGGGAGGTGGCGGGCGAGGCGGTGCGCGCCGATGTGACCGTCACCTTCGGTACGTACAAGCCGGGCCTGCTGATCGATCCGGCGCGCGAACACGCGGGCGCGGTACGGCTCGTCGACATCGGGCTCGGGCCGCGTCTGCCGGCCGTGCCCGAGTTCGAGGCGCTCCAGCACGCCGATGTGGCGCGGCTGCTGCCGGTGCCGACGGCCGAGAGCGACAAGTACCGGCGCGGGGTCGTCGGGATCGTGGCCGGCTCGGCGCGCTATCCGGGGGCGGCGGTGCTGGCCGTGGCGGGCGCGCTGCACGGTGGCGCGGGCGCCGTACGGTACGTGGGGCCGGGAAGCGGCGCGGTGATCGCGCGTTTCCCGGAGGCGCTGGTGCACGAGGGACCGCCGTCGAAGGCGGGCCGGGTGCAGGCGTGGGCGGTCGGGCCGGGACTGGGCGAGGGCGCCGACGCCGACGGGGGCCACGGGGTGGCGGAGGTGCTGGCCTCGGACGTGCCGGTCCTGGTGGACGCGGACGGCCTGCGGCTGCTCGACGCGGCGACGGTACGGAGCCGCACGGCCCCGACCCTGCTCACCCCGCACGCGGGCGAGGCCGCGGCGCTGCTGGGCGTGCCCCGGGAGGAGGTCGAGTCGTCCCGGCTCACGGCCGTACGGGAACTGGCGTCCCGCTTCGGCGCGACAGTTCTGCTCAAGGGCTCGACGACGCTGATCGCCGCCCCGGACAAGGACGTTCCGGTCCGGGTGAACCCCACGGGCACGTCCTGGCTCGCCACGGCGGGCAGCGGCGACATCCTCTCGGGCCTGTCGGCCTCCCTCCTGGCCGCGGGCCTCGCCCCGCGCGACGCGGCTTCGGTGGGGGCCTATATGCACGGCCTGTCGGCGCGGCTGGCGTCGAGAGGCGCGCCGATCTCGGCCCTGGACGTGGCGGGGAGCCTTCCGGAGGCATGGCGGAACGTACGGGGGTGACGATCCGGTCCGCCGGCGCGGCCGGAACCGGAATGCCCCGGCCGGCCCGCCACCCGCACCGGACCGGGGCCGGGCGCGGGCTCTGAGAGACTGGCCGTGATGACCGGAATGATGCAGACATCCACTCACCTCAGGGCCCGCGCCGAGGTCGATCTCGCCGCCCTGCGTGCCAATGTGCGCGCGCTCCGCGCCCGCGTGGGCGACGGCACCGCGCTGATGGGGGTCGTGAAGTCCGACGCGTACGGCCACGGCATGCTGCCCGTCGCCCGCGCCGCGCTCGCCGCCGGGGCCACCTGGCTGGGCACCGCCACCCCCCACGAGGCGCTCGCCCTGCGCGCCGCGGGCATCCGGAGCCGGGTGCTCTGCTGGCTGTGGACCCCCGGCGACCCCTGGCGGGAGGCCATCGAGGCCGATCTCGACATGTCCGTCAGCGGTATGTGGGCCCTGCGCGAACTGACCGCCGCCGCCCGCGAGGCCGCCCGCCCCGCCCGTATCCAGCTCAAGGCCGACACCGGCCTCGGCCGCAACGGCTGCCAGCCCGCCGACTGGCCGGAACTCGTCGGTGCCGCCCTCGCCGCGCAGGCCGCGGGCGAGGTCCGGATCACCGGCCTCTGGTCGCACTTCGCCTGCGCGGACGAGCCCGGCCACCCTTCCATCACCGCCCAACTGGACGCGTTCCACGAGATGGTCGCGTACGCCGAGAAGGAGGGCGCCCAGCCCGAGGTACGGCACATCGCCAACTCACCGGCCACGCTCACCGTCCCCGAGTCGTACTTCGATCTCGTCCGGACGGGCATCGCGATGTACGGCATCTCGCCCGGCCCCGAGGTCGGCACTTCCCAGGACTTCGGCCTGCGGCCCGTCATGACCCTTTCCGCCTCGGTCGCGCTGGTGAAGCGGGTCCCCGGCGGCCATGGCGTCAGCTACGGCCACCACTACCTCACCCCGCGCGAGACCACCCTCGGGCTCGTCCCCCTCGGATACGCCGACGGCATCCCCCGGCACGCTTCGGGCCGCGGGCCCGTCCTGGTCGGCGGGGTCAGGCGGCGGGTGGCCGGGCGGGTCGCGATGGACCAGTTCGTGGTCGACCTCGGCGGGGACACCCCAGAACCGGGCGCCACCGCCGTCCTGTTCGGCCCCGGCGACCGGGGCGAGCCGACCGCCGAGGACTGGGCCGAGGCCGCGGACACCATCGCGTACGAAATCGTCACCCGCATCGGTTCCCGCGTCCCCCGCGTCTATCTGAACGAGGACGAATGACGGTGCGCGGGCGCGCACCGGCAACCTGAGTGATCTCTCCGGGGTGAAGCCCGGCACGGCGGGGAAGGCAAGCCTGGACCCTGGACGACGAGGAGTGACGGTGAGCGAGAAGAGCCCGGCGGGGGAAGCGGCGGTGACGGCGGCGGCCGCGGTGGCGACGGCCTCGGCGGCCACCGCGGCCACGGCGGCCGTCACCGGCAACTGGCGCAAGGCGGGCCTCGCCGGTGCCGCGATAGGCGTGATCGCCGCCGGAGCCGCCGCCGGTGTCGCGATCGAGAGAATGACCGTCGGCCGGGGCATGCGCAGGAGGGCACGGCTCGCGCTGGACGCCTCGGGACCGTACGGAGCACTGCGCGGCGCCCCGGGCAAGGCGCTCGCCGACGACGGCACGGAGCTGTACTACGAGGTCGAGGACACCGAGCCGGTGGGCGAGGGCCCCGAGGCGAACGGGGCCGTCGGCGCCTCGTCCGGACCCCGACGGCGACGGCTCTTCGGGCGCAAGGCCCCGACCCCCGTGACCGTGGTTTTCAGCCACGGTTACTGCCTCAACCAGGACTCCTGGCACTTCCAGCGCGCCGCCCTGCGCGGGCTCGTCCGTACCGTCCACTGGGACCAGCGCAGCCATGGCCGCTCCGCCCGCGGCGTCTCCCAGAGCGGCCCCGGCGCCGTCCCCGTCACCATCGACCAGCTCGGCCGCGACCTCAAGGCCGTCATCGACATGGCGGCGCCCGAGGGCCCGCTGGTGCTGGTGGGCCACTCGATGGGCGGGATGACGATGATGGCCCTGGCCGACCAGTTTCCCGAGCTGGTACGGGAACGGGTCGTCGGCATCGCACTCGTCGGTACGTCGAGCGGAAAGCTCGGCGAGGTCAACTACGGTCTGCCGGTCGCGGGCGTCAACGCCGTACGCCGGGTCCTGCCCGGTGTGCTCAGGGCGCTCGGCTCCCAGGCGGAGCTGGTGGAGCGCGGCCGGCGGGCCACCGCCGATCTCTTCGCCGGGCTGATCAAGCGGTACTCGTTCAGCTCGAAGGACGTGGATCCCGCGGTCGTACGGTTCGCCGAGCGGCTCATCGAGGGCACCCCGATCGACGTGGTCGCGGAGTTCTACCCGGCCTTCACCGACCATGACAAGGTGCAGGCGCTCTCGGTGTTCCTGGAGGTTCCTGCGCTGGTGCTGGCGGGGGAGAGCGATCTGGTCACCCCCAGCTCGCACAGCGAGGCCATCGCCGATCTGCTGCCGGACGCGGAGCTGGTGCTCGTGCCGGACGCCGGGCACCTCGTCATGCTGGAGCATCCGGAGGCGGTCACGGACCGGCTCGCCGACCTGCTGGCAAGGGTGGGCGCGATGCCTTCGGAGGCTAACGTTGGCAGACATGGAAGCACCGCACAGCCCGGCGGCTGACACCCTCGGAGCAGCCGCCCGCGCCACCGCAGCCCCGGAGACCGCCGGCCCGGTCCTCACCATCGACTCACCCGAACGGATGCAGGAGCTGGGGCGCGCGCTCGCCGCCCTGCTGCGCCCCGGTGATCTGGTGATGCTCAGCGGCGAACTGGGCGCCGGGAAGACGACCCTGACCCGCGGTCTCGGCGAGGGCCTCGGGGTCCGTGGCGCCGTCACCTCGCCGACCTTTGTGATCGCCCGCGTCCACCCGTCCCTGACCGGCGGGCCCGCGCTGGTCCATGTGGACGCGTACCGGCTCGGCGGGGGGCTGGACGAGATGGAGGACCTCGACCTGGACGTCTCGCTGCCGGAGTCCGTGGTGGTCGTGGAGTGGGGCGACGGCAAGGTCGAGGAGCTGTCGGACGACCGGCTGCGGGTGGTGATCCACCGGGCGGTGGGCGGCGCGGAGCCCGGGGACCCGGACGGAACCACTGAGCCGGGGGGCGCGGGACCCGGGGGCGGGGGCGAAACCACTGGATATGACGAACGGCGGACCGATCACGCAGACGGGATTCGGACGCCGCTGGTCGGAGACCGATTTCGGGGCGCTCGCCCGCTGACCCCGCCGGAGGATTCGTCCGCGATTCGGCCGGCCGTTCCGTACGTTCCGACAAGACTTCGGCAAAAT
>NZ_LATD01000386.1 GCF_000981895.1 Streptomyces odonnellii
GCGACGGTGACGGGCCCGAGGCGGTGACGGGCCGGGGGCGGTGAGCGGCGGCTGGCCCCGGGGACAGGGGTGCCGTGGTGCCGGTCCTGCGGCCACGGGCGGGGCTCCTGGTCGGCGCGCGCGTCAGGCCGTGTCGTACCGGCCCGCGAACCAGGACCGTACGGCCTCCGTGTGCAGCGGGAAGGCCAGCCTGGCGGGCGCGCGGAGGACGTGCCAGCCGGATGTCTCCTCCGTGGGCCGCGAGGGAGGCAGTCCGTCGGCCCGCCGCTCCGGGAGCAGGCCGAACAGGAGGAGATGGCCGGCCGGCGAGCTGAGGGCGTCGGCGAGTCGCACGTCCGCGCCGTCCGCCTCGATCCCGGTCTCCTCGCGCAACTCCCGTACGACCGCGTGCCGCCAGTCCTCGCCGTGGTCGATAAATCCACCGGGCAGTGCGATCCCGCCGTACTCGGGCTCGATGGTGCGTGTGATGACGACCAGACCGCCGCCCCGGTCGTCGCTCACCGGCAGCAGCGCGATGGCGACGGGCAGCGGATTCCGGTAGGCGGTGGCGCCGCACGCGGCGCAGGTACGCGGCCAGCCGACCGCCGCCGGATACGGCGTACCGCAGCTTCCGCAATGGGAGTTGGCGACGGGCCGCTCGCCGGGCAGCGGCATGTTCTGGGACTCGGACACGCGCGGACTGTATCCGACCGCCCTTCCCCGGAGCCCCGGAAGCTGATAGATGAAGGTGCCCATGACACGACTTCAGCCCGGACTCCGGTCCACGCTCCGCGGTCTCGCCGGCTCGGCCGCCGCCGTGCTGCTCGCCGCCACCGCCACCGTCGACGCGCCCGCCGCCCAGGCCTCGGCCCATGTCTCGCCGGAGCCGGCCGCGCCCAGGGAGTTCGTGGCTCTGCGGACGGTCGCTCCGACGATCATTCAGGAGATGCGGTATCCCACTCCCCACAACTTCCTGGGCGAGCCCGTGGACGGATACCAACAGCCGACGTGCATCCTCACCCGGTCCACCGCGCGGGCGCTGCGGCACGCGCAGCACCGGCTGCTGCGGAAGGGCTATTCGCTGAAGGTGTACGACTGTTACCGGCCGCAGCGGGCCGTCGATCACTTCGTACGGTGGGCGAAGGATCTCCAGGACGAGCGGATGAAGGCGGAGTTCTATCCACGGGTCGACAAGTCGCGCCTGTTCGAGGACGGTTACATCGCGGAGAAGTCCGGGCACAGCCGGGGCAGTACGGTGGATCTCACGCTGGTGAAGCTGCCCGCGCTGCCGACCCGGCCGAACATCCCGGGCGAGGAGCTGGCACCCTGCTACGGCCCCAAGGCCGAGCGGTTCCCGGACAATTCGGTGGACATGGGAACCGGTTTCGACTGTTTCGACACCTTGTCCCACACGGATGATCCGCGGGTCCAGGGCGAGCAGCGGGCCAGCCGGCAGTTGCTGAAGACGACCCTGGCCGAGGCCGGTTTCACCAATCTGCCCGAGGAGTGGTGGCACTTCACCCACAAGCCCGAGGCGTTCCCGGACACGTACTTCGACTTCCCGGTGGCGTGGCGCTCGGTCGTACGGAACTGACGGCACCCGTTTCCCGTTCTCCGGCGGGCGGTTACGGTGCCTTCATGGCGGAGCGAGAGTTTGATTCGTACGAGGAGTTCTGGCCCTACTACGTTGCGATGCACTCCAAGGCGGCGACCCGCTGGGTCCATCTCACCGGCACACTCACCGGGCTCGCGATCAGCGCGTACCTTCTGGCGCGCGGGCGGAAGCGGTATGCGGCGGCCCTGCCGCTGATCGGGTACGGGACGGCCTGGCCGGCGCATTTCTTCATCGAGAAGAACAATCCGGCGAGCTTCGGGCATCCGGCCTGGTCCCTGCGCGGGGATGTGCAGATGATCCGGATGATGCTGGCGGGGCGCGACCGTGAGCTGGCGGAGATCGCGGAGAAGTGGCTCGCCGAGCACGCTGAGCACACCGACCACTCCTGAACCGGCCTTCACCCCGACTGACTCCGGCCCCCGGAGCCTCACATTCCGTACGCCTCTGTCAAGACCGTCCCTGAACAGCGCTTGCTGTCAATGACCTTGACGCTCCCTCACCGGCCGGTGAACACTTCCTGATCGCCGTCAGCGCCGCAGTCCGGCGCGCTCAGCACGCTCATCAGGAGATCCGGGGCCGACGAGGCTCCGGGCCAGGTCTAGGAGCCGCATTGAGCAATGGGGACATATTCGTCGGTGAATTCATCGGAACGGCCATACTCATCCTCTTCGGCGCGGGAGTCTGCGCCGCGGTCACACTCCGCCACTCCAAGGCCAAGGACGCCGGCTGGGTGGTGATCGCCTTCGGCTGGGGCTTCGGCGTACTGGCGGGCGCGTACACCTCGGCACCGCTGTCGGGCGGGCATCTCAACCCGGCGGTGACCGTGGGGATCGCGGTCGACACGGGCGAGTGGGACAAGGTTCCTCTCTACATCCTGGGGCAGATGACCGGCGCGGTCTTCGGCGCGGTGCTGTGCTGGCTGGCGTACTACGCGCAGTTCCGGGCCAACTCCGAAGCCGGGCAGGCGCAGCCGACGCTCGGCATCTTCTCGACGGCGCCGGAGATCCGCAGCCCGGTCGCCAACGTTGTCACCGAGACGATCGCGACAACCGCGCTGGTCCTGCCGATCCTGGCCTTCGGGAAGAACGCGGGCATCGGTATCGGCGAACTCCCCGGCCCCGGCAACGCGGGGGTGTACGGCTCCGGGATCTCCATCCTGCTGGTCTCGCTGCTCGTCGTCGGCATCGGTCTCTCGCTCGGCGGACCCACCGGTTACGCCATCAACCCGGCCCGCGATCTGGGGCCGCGGATCGCGCACGCGCTGCTGCCGATCCCCAACAAGGGCGGTTCCGACTGGGGTTACTCATGGGTTCCGGTGGCCGGGCCGCTCATTGGCGGGGTCCTCGCCGGAGTCGTCTTCAACGCGGCGTTCTGAAGCCCCGTCCCGAACTCCGCTCCCCGGACTCCGAACTCCGCTCGCGGACCTACCGACTTACCGACGTACCGACTTACCGATCAGCAAAGGGACACCATGACGGAGAAGTTCGTCGCCGCCATCGATCAGGGCACGACATCGAGCCGCTGCATCATCTTCAGCCACGACGGCGCGATCGTCGCCGTCGACCAGAGCGAGCACCGCCAGATCTTCCCCAAACCCGGCTGGGTGGAGCACGACGCCACCGAGATCTGGTCGAAGGTACAGGGAGTGGTGGCCGGGGCCCTCACCAAGGCCGGGCTGCGGGCCGACCAGCTCAGCGCGCTGGGGATCACCAACCAGCGGGAGACGACCGTCCTGTGGGACCGGGCGACCGGCAGGCCGGTGCACAACGCGATCGTCTGGCAGGACACCCGTACCGCCGCGCTCTGCCGTGAACTCGGCGGCGAGGACGGCCAGGACCGGTTCCGGAACGCCACCGGGCTGCCCCTGGCGAGCTACTTCTCCGGGCCCAAGGCGGCCTGGCTGCTCGATCACGTACCGGGACTGCGGGCACGGGCCGAGCGCGGCGAGATCGCCTTCGGAACCCTCGACTCCTGGCTGATCTGGAATCTGACCGGCGGTACGGACGGCGGGGTGCATGTCACCGATGTGACCAACGCGTCCCGGACCATGCTGATGAATCTGGAGGCCCTCCAGTGGGATCCGGCGATCCTCGCGGCGATGAACGTCCCCGAGGCCGTGCTGCCCGAGATCAGGTCCTCGGCCGAGGTGTACGGGACGGCCGTCGGCGCGCTCGCCGGGGTGCCGGTGGCGTCCGCTCTCGGTGACCAGCAGGCGGCGGTCTTCGGCCAGGCCTGCTACGACACGGGCACCGCCAAGAACACCTACGGCACCGGCAGCTTCCTGCTGCTCAACACCGGTGAGCGGCCGGTGGCGTCGAAGAACGGCCTCATCACGACCCTCGGCTACAAGATCGGCTCGGAGGCGCCCGTCTACTGTCTGGAAGGGTCGATCGCGATCACGGGAGCGCTGGTGCAGTGGTTCCGTGACCAGCTCGGCCTCATCCGGAGCGCCGGTGAGATCGAGGAGCTGGCCGCGAGTGTCGACGACAACGGCGGGGCGTACGTCGTACCGGCCTTCTCCGGGCTGTTCGCGCCGTACTGGCGGTCCGACGCGCGCGGGGTGATCACCGGGCTGACGGGTTACGTGACCAAGGCGCATCTCGCGCGTGCGGTGCTGGAGGCGACGAGCTGGCAGACGCGTGAGGTGGTCGACGCGATGTACCAGGACTCGGGGGTACGGATCACCACGCTCAAGGTGGACGGCGGGATGACCGCCAACAATCTGCTGATGCAGCATCAGGCCGATGTGCTGGGCGTGCCGGTGATCAGGCCGCGGGTCTCGGAGACGACCTGTCTGGGCGCGGCGTACGCGGCGGGGCTCGCGACCGGGGTCTGGTCGGATCTGGACGAGCTGAAGGCGCACTGGAAGCGCGACGCGGAGTGGTCGCCGGCGATGGCGGCGGACGCGCGCGAGCGCGAGTACGCCAACTGGCGCAAGGCGGTGGAGCGCAGCCTCGGCTGGCAGGACGAGGAGGCGGGGGCCGGGGAGTAGCGGGGCCCTCGTGGAGCGGTACGGCCGGTGGTGGGGGTACGGCCCGTGCTCCGGCCGGTGGCGGGGGTACGGGCCGTGCTCCGCGCGGTGGCGCGGGTACGGCCCGTCCCTCGGCGGCGTCCGGCTCCGCTCAGGGGTCCGGCGTCGCTCAGGTGGTGATGGCCGCCGCGTGTTCGCGCTGCCGTGTCGCCAGCGTCATGGCGTGCTCGACGACCGTCACCAGCACTTCCTTGACGGACTCGCGTTCACGTGCGTCGCACATCACCAGCGGCACCTCGGGATCGAGGTCGAGCGCCGCCCGTACGGTCTCGGCCGGGAACCGGCCCGCGCCCTCGAAGCAGTTGACGCCGACCACGAAGGGGAGTCCTGAGTTTTCGAAGTAGTCGACGGCGGGGAAGCAGTCGGCGAGGCGGCGGGTGTCGACGAGGACGACGGCGCCGATGGCGCCGCGGACGAGGTCGTCCCACATGAACCAGAAGCGGTCCTGTCCGGGGGTGCCGAAGAGGTAGAGGATGAGGTCTTGGTCGAGGGTGATGCGTCCGAAGTCCATGGCGACCGTGGTGGTGGTCTTGCCCTCGACGCCGTCGACATCGTCGACGGGCCGGCCCGCCTCGCTCAGCATCTCCTCGGTACGGAGCGGCCGGATCTCGCTGACCGCGCCCACCATGGTGGTCTTGCCCACCCCGAAGCCGCCCGCGACCAGGATCTTCAGCGTCACCGGTTCAACCGGACGCCGTCCGTGGTCAGAGCGCCCGTAGACCATTGATCACCTCGCGGAGAATGTTCACGTCCGGCAGTTCGGCCGGCGGAACGGGACGGGTTACATGCACGATCTCGTCCTCGACCAGATCACCGACCAGCACCCTGACCACTCCGACGGGGAGGTCCAGGCTCGCGGACAGTTCGGCGATCGACTGAGGGCTGGCGGAGCAGCGTTCCACGATCTCCACATGTTCGGGGGAGAGCGTCTGGTCCCGGCCGGGATCGCCGGCCGTGGGTTCGGGGACGACGATCGCGATCAGGTCGAGCCGGTGGCGCGTCGCGCTGCTGGTGCGGCCGCGCGTCATCGCGTACGGACGTACTACTGGTCCGGCCTCGCCGTCGAACCAGTGCTGCTGATCCTGACCCGCGTCATTCATCCTAGTCCACTCACCCTCCGGCGGGCAGACCGGTCCGGGACGGCGTGCCGAGGTGGACGCCGACCCGCTTGACCATCAGCGTCATCTCGTACGCCACCTGACCGACGTCGGAGTCCGCGTCGGACAGCACGGCGAGACAGCTTCCGTCGCCCGCGGCGGTCACGAAGAGGAACGCGTCGTCGAGTTCCACCACCGTCTGCCGGACGCTGCCGGCGTCGAAGTGGCGGCCCACGCCCTTGGCGAGGCTGTGGAACCCGGAGGCGACGGCCGCGAGGTGTTCGCCGTCCTCCCGGGTGAGGTCCTTGGACGTACCGGTGGCCAGTCCGTCGCCGGAGAGGACCACGGCTTTGCGGATGCTGGCGACCCGCTCGACGAGCTCGTCGAGGAGCCAGTTCAGCTCACCCGAGCCGTTGGGGTCCGTGGAATTGAATGCTGCGGCGTCCGGTGCGGTCATCGACCGTCCCCCTCCGATGTGGTTCGTCGTGTATCGCCGGGGCCGGTGGAGTCCTCGGCATCGTTCTGCCGACGGCCGCGCTGCCAGCCCCGTTGGAGAGAAGCCATACGGCTGCGTACTTCGTCCGCGTCCCGTTCGTCGTGGAGCCCGGCGGGGGTGCGGCGCGCGGTGCGGTCCGGGACGGCTTCCCGCAACTGGGGGGCGAGGCTGGCCTGCCTGACCCGGCGCGGCAGGCCGTCGAGCAGGGGCGGGGCCCCGTCGGACGACGGTGCGGCGGGCTGCTGGGCCGCGGGCTGTGCGGGGATGCCGCCGGACCAGGTGCGGCCCGACGCGCCGGTGTACTGTTCCCTGGCGGCTTGGACACGGCCCGGTTCGTCCACGCGGCGGCCCCGGTCCACGACCAGCGTGGGAGGCTTGCGGCGGGGCAGAGCCGGATCGGGAGTGCGCGAGGAGGCGGGGTCCGCGGCCTGCTGGTGCTGCTCGTAGAGACCGCGGGGCGGCTGTGCGCCGCGCCCGTCCCGCCCGTCCCGCCGGTCGCGGAAGTCGCGGCCGTCGTCGCGTGCGTCCCGCATGTCTCGTACATCGCGCGCGTCCCGCATGTCACGGGTATCGCGCAGGTCACGCGGGTCGTCGGCGGAGTCGCGGAGGTGTTCCCGGGCCCGGAAGAGCCTTCCGCGCTCGCTGTCGGTGTCCTCCAGATCGGCGATGCCGTCGCCTCCTCCGCGTACCGGCCCGCTCTCCACTCCGAGAACGCCGACCGGAGGTTCCAGCTCGACGGGGCCGTCGAGCACGGACGGCGCGCTGCTCCGTCCGGTGGGGACCTGCGCCAGCGCGGTGCGCCGGCCGTGGCCGCCGTCGGCGCGGTGGCGTCCGCCGCCGCCCGTGGACCGCTTGCGGTCCAGACGGAATCCGGTGCCCTCGGTCTCGGGGGCGTCGGTGAGCAGCGCGACGGGCAGGAAGACGATCGCGGTGGTGCCGCCGTACGGGGACGGCTGGAGCGAGACCCGTACGTTCTGCCGCTGGGCGAGCCGGCTGACCACGAAGAGGCCGAGACGGTCGGTGTCGGACAGCTCGAACTCGGGGGTCTCGGCGAGCCGCAGATTCGCGTCGAGCAGCACTTCGGGCGCCATGCCGAGGCCGCGGTCGTGGATCTCCAGGGTGAAGCCGTTGGCGACCCGCTCGCCGTGCACCTGGACCGCGGTGTGCGGCGGGGAGAACACCGTGGCGTTCTCCAGGAGTTCGGCGATGAGATGGGTGAGGTCGGCGACCGCGGGGCCGCCGACGCCGATCCGCGGCAGTCTGCGGACCTCGATGCGCTCGTAGTCCTCGACCTCGGCGACGGCGGCGCGTACGACGTCCATGAGCTGAACCGGCTTGCGCCACTGCCGGGAGGGCGCGGCTCCGGAGAGGATCACCAGACCTTCGGCGTGGCGGCGCATACGGGTGGTGAGGTGGTCGAGCCGGAAGAGGTCGGCCAGTTCCTCGGTGTCCTCCGTACGGCGTTCCATGGTGTCCAGGAGCGTGAGCTGCCGGTGGAGCAGGACCTGGTTGCGGCGGGCGAGGTTGACGAACACCTCGGAGACCCCGCGCCTCAGGTCGGCCTGTTTGACGGCGGCTTCGACGGCGGCGCGCTGGAGCGTGTTGAGGGCCTGGCCGACCTGGCCGACCTCGTCGCGTTCGTAGTCGAGCCTGGGCGCCTCGGTCTCCACGTCGACCTGTTCGCCGGCGGCGAGGCGGCGCATGACGCTGGGGAGGCGTACGCCGGAGACCTCGTGGGCCTCCTTGCGGAGGTGGGTCAGGTCGCGGATCAGCTCGCGGCCGACGCGTACGGACACGATCACCGAGATGAGCAGCGCGACGGAGCCCACGACGGCGGCGATCGCGAGCCGGATGAACACCTCACGGCGTACGGGGTCGATATGCGCCCGGTAGAGGGCGTCCGTCTTGGCTCTCTCGTTGGTCAGGTCGGTGAGGACCGGGGCGGTCATCTCCCGCCAGTGCGCGATGTCGACGGCCTTGGGGCCGTTGACGGGACCGGCCGCGATGAGATCGTCCTCGGTCTCGCGCAGGGCGAGGGTGGCGGGGGTGCGCCAGTACTGTTCGAGCGTCACCCGGTCGGTGAGCGGCAGGTCGGAGAGGTTGGTCTGATAGAGGGTGTTGCGGCTCGCGATCAGGTCGGAGACCGTGCGGATGTCCTCGGCGGTGATTCTGCGGGCGACCAGCGCCGAGGCGATCACCGCGTCCTCGCGGGCGACCATCTCGCGGGCGCGGTCGAGACCGACCAGCGCGCGGCCCCAGTTCTCGCCGTCCACGTCCTCGTGCCCGTACAGCGAGGCGAGGAAGGTGTAGCCGGGGTCGACGAGCAGGTTGTAGAAGTCGAGTGCCTTCTCGCGGGTGACCGTGCTCTCGTCCACGGAGCGGCGCATCAGGTCGAGACCCTTCAGGGCCACGAGGATCGCGTTGAACCGCTCGGCGGTGGTGTCGTCCATCTGGTCGACCATGCCGCGGGTGGCGTTCGCCCTGAAGACGGCCACGGACGCGTCGGTGTCGGCGCGGCGGGCGCGGAGTTCGGTCAGCGCGTCCGAGGCCCGGGGGTCGGCGAGGAAGATGAGCGACTGCCGGCGCTCGCTCTGGAAGTCGAGGATCGCCTCCTCGACGGGGTGACCGACTCTGCTGATGACATGGCTGACGTTGAGGAGCTGGGTGGCCTGGCCGCCGGTGAGCACGGTGACGAAGGCCCACAGGACGGTGAGCGCGACGAGCGGCACGAGCAGCAGCGCCACGATCTTCCGGCGGATGGATTTCCCGCGAAAGCGCATGGCCTCCCCCAGCTCGATCCCCGCCCGGTGCGGGAGATGCTCCGTCAGCAAACGGCGCGAGCCTACTACTGTCACACCGGCAACTCGAAGACACATACGGATGATTTTCAGCCGCCCAACGGCGTGTTGATTATGGCTTGTCGTGGTATTCGGCGAGATGGCTTACGCCGTGAGGAGGCCTTGAGCCGGGTGCGACAGCGCTTACCGGCCGGGGCAGTTGGCTTGAATCATTCGCTCAAGGGCCGCAGGGGAATCTTCGCTCACTCCCGTTCGTCTTTGCGTACGGGGATGAGGGTGACGGTGTACGGAGATGGGACCGGCGCCGGGAACACCCGCGCGGTCCGCGTTTCACATTCGGTTCCATGGCCGGCGTGAAGCGTGGCGGGGCGGGCAGTCACCCTGTGGAGTCGGACGGTGGACAGCGGGTGGGGAGTGACGTCCATGGAGACGTATGAACGGCGTGACGCGACGTCGGAGGGTGGGATCGGACGGGTTTCACGGGGGCTCTGGGTGGAGGAGCCGGCGACGCGGTATCGCATGCCGGATCCGGTCAGAACGGCGGCGGTCCGCGCCGTGATCATCGCCGCGGTGACGCTGATTCAGGCCATGATTGCGTTTCTGAGCACGCTCGCGGGCTCCTGGCTGGCCTTTCCGATGGTGCTGAGCAGTGTGGCCTCCACGGTGGTGGCGACCTGGGGGGTCCTCGACGTCTGGGTCACACGGCAGGTGTGGAACCAGCGCAATGGTGTGGTGTCCGTGCCCAGCAGTACGGCGCACGCCCTGCGCCGGGAGCGGCGCAGGGCGAGACGGGCGGCGCGGAGCGCGGCGCGGGAAGCGGCGCGAATACGGCGGCGGGGGCAGGGGCAGGGGCTGTC
>NZ_LATD01000387.1 GCF_000981895.1 Streptomyces odonnellii
TGTACGGGGGGCGGAGGCGGGGGCCGTACCGGGGGCGTTCGTTGTTGCGAGGGCATCGGCTGATCTGTGGGCGCCGGCCGGCACGGAAGGCGTTCGCGCCGGGCGCCGCGCCGGGGTCAGCGTGAGGCGGGTGAGGGCGCGGGTGCCGGTGTAGCGGGCCCCGGCCGGTGCCGACGGTGACGCCGGCGTCGGCGATGCCGTGGCCGGTGGTGCCGTGGTCAGGGACCGGGCCAGGGCGTCGGCCTGTTCGAGGGCCGGTCCGGCCAGGGCATACACCCGGCCCGCGTGCTCCGCACAGTCCCCGATGGCACGGATCCACGGATCGGAGGTCCGCAGCTCGTCATCGACGACGATGCCGTCGCGGACCAGCAGCCCGGCGCTCCGGGCCAGCCCGACACGGGGCCGTACGCCACAGGCCAGGACGGTCAGATCGACGTCGAGGGCGTCGAGGGTCTGTACGCCGGACTGCTCGCCGGTCGGTTCGGCGGCCGTTTCGGAGTGTGTTTCCGAGGCCAGACGCAGGGTCGTGCGGCTGGAGGTGTGGGCCCCCGGCGCCGGTACGCGGACTCCTCGTACCCGGCAGCCGGTCCGTACCTCCACACCCTGTTCCACGAGATGCACCCGTACCAACGCGCTCGCGGAAAGGTCGAGCCGGCGCTCCATGAGACGCGCGCCCCGGTGGAGGAGCACCACCTCCGCGCCCCGCCCGGCCAGTGCCGAGGCCGCCGACACGCCGAGCAGCCCGCCGCCGATCACGGCCACGCGCGCTCCTGGACGTACGGCCGCGGCAATCGCCAGACAGTCGTCCAATGTGCGGAACGTGCGTACGGCGTCGGGCAGTCGGCCCGGCTCGCCGCCCCCCGGCAGTCCGGGCAGTGACGGAAGCACCGGGCGTGAACCGGTCGCCAAGACCAGCGTGCCGTACCGGGTGAGCTGTCCGTCGGCGCCGTGGACCGTCCGCGCGGCCCGGTCGATACGGACCACCCGCGCTCCGCGCCGTACCGGCGTGTGCGGCAGGGCGATCACTTCGGGGCCGTACCGTCCGGCGAGGACCTCGGCGAGCAGCACCCGATTGTACGGGGCGTGCCGCTCCTCGCCGAGCACGGTCACGTCCGCGCCGAGCTGCCGGACGCGGGCCGCGAGCCGAGTGCCCGCGAGTCCGGCGCCGATCACCACGATGTCCGGGGTCGGGGTCATGGCAGGAAGCCTGCGGGGAGGCTGTTACCCGTTCGCATCCCCGCCGTTTCCCGCACGGAACGCTGCCCTCAGCGCGGCGTTCGCGGGGCTGTGAGGCTTCCGGGGTGCTGACCGGGGTGCTGAGTTCCCGGGCCTGCGAGGGGCGGGCGGAGAAGGCGGCGGAGGCGGGTGAAGGCGCGGGCGACGCGGATTCCGGCGGTCTATAGAGTCGCGATCATGCCTGACATATCGCTGACCATGCTCGTTCTGCTCTGTCTCGCCGCCGGCGCGGCCGGCTGGATCGACGCCGTCGTCGGCGGGGGCGGGCTGCTGCTCCTGCCGGCCCTGCTGCTCGGCCTCCCGCACCTTCCCGCCGCGCAGATCCTCGGCACCAACAAGGCGGTCGCGATCGTCGGTACCTCGGGCGCGGCGGTGACCTATCTGCGGAAGGCTCCGGTCGACGCGCGGACGGCTGTACGGATCGGACTCGCGGCCCTCGCCGGCTCGATGGCCGGAGCCTTCTTCGCGGCCGGGATCAGCAGTGAGGTGCTGCGACCGGTGATCATGGTGGTCCTGTTGGGGGTGGCGGCCTTCGTCCTGCTGCGGCCGTCCTTCGGCCGGGTACGGCCCGGCGGCCCGGTCACCCGGGCGCGTACCGTCCTGGCGATCGTGCTGGTCGGCGGCGGGATCGGTTTCTACGACGGGCTGTTCGGACCCGGCACCGGAACGTTTCTGGTGCTGGCCCTCACCGCCGTACTCCACCTCGATCTGGTCACGGCCTCCGCCACGGCGAAGATCGTGAACGTCTGCACCAACGGCGGGGCGCTGGCGATGTTCGCCTACCAGGGCACGGTGATGTGGAAGCTCGCCGCGCTGCTGGCGGTGTTCAACCTGGCGGGCGGGATGGCCGGGGCGCGGATGGCGCTGAAGAAGGGGAGCGAATTCGTGCGCGGGGTCCTGCTGGTGGTGGTGTTCTCGCTGGTCGCGAAGCTGGCGTTCGACCAGTGGAGCGGGTGAGGGGAGCGGTGCCGGAGTTGCGTTGCCGGGGGCGCGGCGCAGGGCTCTTGGGAGTGGGGCTGGTGCGCGGGCCAGGGCTTGGGTCGGGGGACAGGGCTGGGCTCGGGCCGGGGTGGCTATTTCACATGGGTGAGATGCGCGGACGCCACGATGTCGCTCTGGTGGCCGGTCGTCTTCGACGAGCCGCCGCCGCAGGTGATCACCCGTAGCTCCGGACGGTCGGCGGATCCGTGCACCCTGCGCTTGGGGAAGCCGGTGTTCCCGTACGCCTCCAGGGTGTCGACCGAGAAGACGGCGGTACGCCCGTCCGCGCGTGTCACTTCTATCCGGTGCCCCCTGCGGAGCGTGCTCAGCTTGTGGAAGACGGCGGGGCCGCGCGCACTGTCGACATGGCCGGCGATGACCGCGGTGCCCTTGGCGCCTGGGGACGGGCCGTCCTTGTACCAGCCCGCGACATTGCGGATGCCGGGCGGCGGTACGTCCAGGCTGCCGTCGCGTCCCAGGCCCACCCCGAGAAGCGGGGCGTCGACCTGGATGTCGGGTATGCGGAGGGCGACGGGGGCGGCGGACGAGAGC
>NZ_LATD01000388.1 GCF_000981895.1 Streptomyces odonnellii
GGATACGAGATTCGAACTCGTGAGGGGTTGCCCCCAACACGCTTTCCAAGCGTGCGCCCTAGGCCTCTAGGCGAATCCTCCGCCGCAAACAATACAAGACGCTGAGGCGTGATCGCGAACTCGTTGTGGGGGGTGGGGATCGGGTAGGGTGGGCGCAGCCCCTCACGTGGCGCTATCTGACTGAACTCCCCCAGGGCCGGAAGGCAGCAAGGGTAGGTCGGCTCTGGCGGGTGCGTGGGGGGCGCTTGCGTTGGGGTGGTGGTACGGGCGCGTTGTCGGAGGGGGCCGATATCGTCGTAGGTGTGTCGTCTCTTGCGCTGTACCGCCGCTATCGACCCGAGTCCTTCGCCGAGGTCATCGGGCAGGAGCATGTCACCGACCCGCTGCAGCAGGCGCTGCGGAACAACCGGGTCAACCATGCGTACCTGTTCAGCGGGCCCCGTGGCTGTGGGAAGACGACCAGTGCGCGCATCCTCGCCCGCTGTCTGAACTGCGCGGAGGGGCCCACGCCGACGCCGTGCGGGGAGTGCCAGTCCTGCCGGGACCTCGCGAGGAACGGGCCGGGGTCGATCGATGTCATCGAGATCGACGCCGCTTCACACGGTGGCGTGGACGACGCCCGTGATCTGCGCGAGAAGGCGTTCTTCGGCCCGGCGAGCAGTCGTTACAAGATCTACATCATCGACGAGGCGCACATGGTCACCTCGGCGGGGTTCAACGCCCTGCTGAAGGTGGTCGAGGAGCCGCCCGAGCATCTCAAGTTCATCTTCGCGACCACCGAGCCGGAGAAGGTCATCGGGACGATCCGGTCGCGTACGCACCACTATCCGTTCCGGCTCGTGCCGCCCGGGACGCTGCGCGACTATCTCGGCGAGGTGTGCGGCAAGGAGCGGATCCCCGTCGAGGACGGGGTGCTGCCCCTGGTCGTACGGGCCGGTGCCGGATCCGTGCGTGACTCGATGTCCGTCATGGACCAGTTGCTGGCGGGCGCGGCCGAGGACGGGGTCACGTACGCGATGGCGACGGCCCTGCTCGGTTATACGGACGGGTCGCTGCTCGATTCGGTGGTGGACGCGTTCGCGGCGGGCGACGGGGCCGCGGCGTTCGAGGTCGTGGACCGGGTGATCGAGGGTGGCAACGACCCGCGGCGCTTTGTCGCCGATCTGCTGGAGCGGCTGCGTGACCTGGTCATCCTGGCCGCCGTGCCGGACGCGGGGGAGAAGGGGCTGATCGACGCGCCCGCCGATGTCGTCGAGCGGATGACCGCGCAGGCGTCGGTGTTCGGTGCGGCGGAGCTGAGCCGGGCGGCCGATTTGGTCAACACTGGGTTGACGGAGATGCGGGGAGCGACCTCACCGCGGCTCCAGTTGGAGCTGATCTGCGCGCGGGTGCTGCTGCCCGCGGCCTTCGACGACGAGCGTTCGGTGCAGGCACGGCTCGACCGGCTGGAGCGAGGCGCGGCGGCGGCCGCCACGGTGCAGGGCGCCGCGTTCTCGGGCGGCGGGCCGGGCCCGGCGATGGGGTACGTACCGGGGCCGGAGGCGCACACTCCCGTACTGCCGGGGCCGCACGCTCCCGTACCGCCTCCGATGCCTGCCGGACCGGCCGTACCGCCCAGTGCCCCCG
>NZ_LATD01000389.1 GCF_000981895.1 Streptomyces odonnellii
GCCCGCACCCGGCACCCCGCACCACGGTGCCGCCCCCGCCGGCCTGCGGCGCCTCACGGCGTCACAGGCTTCGCGCACCGGTGGCCCTGTGCGGCGCTGGTGGCCCGCGGCGGCTTCAGCCCGGAGGCCCGGCTCCTCACAGGCTCTGCGCCGTCGCGACCGCCTCCGCCAGGGAGTCCACCACCGGGACACCCACCGCCTCCAGGCTGGCCCTGCTGTTCGTCCCTCCGGTGTAGAGCACGGCCCGCGCCCCCACATGCGCGGCCGCCACCGCGTCGTCGACCGCGTCACCGATCACCACCGTGTGCTCGGCGGATATCGCGCCCGTGCCCGCCAGCGCGATCAGATGACGCTCCATGTGCAGCGCCTTGCTGCCCCCCGAGGGCCCCGTGCGCCCGTCGACCCGGACGAAGTGACGCTCGATCCCATACCCCCGCACGGTCGGGACCAGCTCCTCATGCCCGTACATGCTCAGCAGCGACTGGCTGCGCCCGGCCCGCCGCCACTCCTCCAGCAGTTCCTCGGCCCCCTCCGTCAGCCCGCAGTGCACGCGCCGCTCCGTGTAGTGCCGGTGGAAGGTCTCGTCCATGACGAGCCACTCGGCGTCGCTCGGCAGGCGCCCCATCATCCGCTCGTAGAACCGCGGAATCGGCACGCAGTACAGCTCTCGATAGCGGTCCAGCGTGATGGGCTCCAGCCCTATCTCCGCGAAGGCCGCGTTGGTCGCCCCGATGACCGCGTCGATGTCGTCGAGAATCGTGCCGTTCCAGTCCCAGACCAGATGTGTGTTCTGCTTCCCCATGGCAGAAACCGTACCGGCCGGGTCCGACAACGGCCCGGATCGAGCCCTGCCTGTGGATAACCTGCCCCGGCGCGGGGTGCCCGGCGCTCAGCCGATGAGGTTCGGGATCTCCTGGACCCCGTACCAGAGCAGTTCGTGGTCCTCCGCGCCGTCCACCGTGAACTGCGCGTCGTCGTCCCCGTGGTCCGCCGCCCCCAGCGCCGCGGCGGCGGCCGTCACGTCCTCGTCCGCCTCGTCCGAGTCGACATGCACCGCCGCGGCCCGGGCCAGCGCGACCGGCGAGGCGATCCGCACCTCGCCCAGCGTCGCCGCGTCCAGCCCGCGGTCCGGGTCCGACACGGCCTCCCGGTCCGGCACGTCAGCCGCGAGGACCACCCGGCGCCGTCCGACCCCGGGATCGGCGGCCAGCAGCCGGAGCGAGGCGGCCGCGGCCCGGTTCAGCGCCGCGTACTCCAGCTCCTCGATGTCGTCCGAGACGTACCACTCCCGCAGCCCCGGGGTGACCGCGTAGGCGATCAGCGGCCCCGGTCCCACCTCACCCGTCTTGTACGCCTCCGCCAGTCCGGACAGGGTCAAGGGGACATAGACGCGCATGAGGTGGCCGCTTTCATCGTCGGGAGAGCACTCAAGGATACGTCCGGGAGTCCCTCTTCGGGGTGATGCTCAGGGAGTCCCGGAGCGTCCACCGAAAGCCGCTCCCGACCCCGCGCCCCCGCCCACAGCCGCCCGTCGGTCACTCGGACAGGTGAATCCGGCGCCCCGTACCCCGATGGCGTACCCGCCTTGCGGCCGTCACCCCGAGCCCGTAAAAGATCCCCCAACACAAGTTACCGACCGGTATCGGACCGGACGGGCAGAACGGGGGCGATCTGCATGCATGCGACGAACACGACCGACACCGCCACGCACACGGGCATCACCAGCCGCACCGGCACCACCACACGCACGAACACCACAGCTCCCGCCCGTACCAGGGCGGACCGCGCGGCGGCCAGGACCGTCGCCGCACCCCGGCCCCCGGGCCGCCGCGACCCACGCAGGCCCGGCACCGTACGCCCGCAGCGGCGCCGCCAGCCGGCCCCGCATGAACTCTTCGCGGAACGCCTGCTGGCCGTCCTCAGCGGCCACCGCCCGGTGCACTGGATGCTGGGCCGGACCATCGGAGAGGCGTACGAACAGCTCGTCCGGCTCGCCCCCGGCACCCCGCTCAGGGCCCGGGGCGCGGTCCCGGTCATCCGTACCTGCCATGGCTCCCAGCCGCGGCCGGGCGTGGTCGAGGCCTGCGCCAGCATCGCCGCGGGAGATCAGATCCGCGCCATGGCCTTCCGGCTGGAACAGAGCGCCGACCTGCGCTGGCGCTGCGCCGCCGTCGAACTGGGCGGCGAACCCGGCGTACGCGCCGACGGCCGGAACCCGAACGGCACACCGTGAACGGCACACGTCGGCTGCACGGCACACGCTTCAACAGCACGCCATGAACGGCGCGCCGTGAGCCGCACGGCAGACAGCGGCACGGCAGACAGCACACGGCACAGGAACGGGCCGGGACACGCACCGCATGTGCGCACCCCGGCCCGTGTCCCGGCCGATTGGCCCTCCTGCCACGTACTTCCTACAGAAGGACCTACTTCTTGCGGCGACGCCCGCCGCCGCTGCCCTTCTGCGCCTTGCGCCGCTCGGCCCGCGTCAGCCCGTCCGTCGTGGATCGCGTCGGCCCCTCCGCGTTCTGGAAGTCGCCCTCGACGATCCCGCCCTCGCCGTCCACCGTGGGAGCGGAGAAGTGCAGCCGGTCGGGCCGCTGCGGCGCGTCCAGCCCCTTCGCGCGGATCTCCGGCCGCGAGGTCCCCGCGGCCACCGTGTCCTGCTTGGCGAGCGACGGCCGCGCCGCCGCGTCGTCCACCGGGACCTCCTCGACCTGCTGCTCGACCTGGACCTCCAGGTTGAACAGGTAGCCGACGGACTCCTCCTTGATGCCCTCCATCATGGCGTTGAACATGTCGAAGCCCTCGCGCTGGTACTCGACCAGCGGGTCCTTCTGTGCCATCGCACGGAGGCCGATGCCCTCCTGGAGGTAGTCCATCTCGTAGAGGTGCTCGCGCCACTTGCGGTCCAGGACGGAGAGCACCACACGCCGCTCCAGCTCACGCATGATGTCCGAGCCGAGCTGCTTCTCGCGGTCCTCGTACTGCTCGTGGATATCGTCCTTGATGGACTCCGCGATGAACTCGGCGGTGATCCCGGCGCGGTCGCCGGCCGCCTCCTCCAGCTCCTCGATGGTGGCCTTCACCGGGTAGAGCTGCTTGAAGGCGCCCCACAGCCGGTCCAGGTCCCACTCCTCGGCGAAGCCCTCGACGGTCTCGGCCTGGATGTACGCGTCGATCGTGTCGTCCATGAAGTGGCGCACCTGCTCGTGCAGATCCTCGCCCTCCAGGACACGGCGGCGCTCGCCGTAGATGACCTCACGCTGCCGGTTGAGGACCTCGTCGTACTTCAGGACGTTCTTACGCGTCTCGAAGTTCTGCTGCTCGACCTGCGACTGGGCGGAGGCGATGGCCCGCGTCACCATCTTGTTCTCGATGGGGACATCGTCGGGCACATTGGCCATGGCCATGACGCGCTCGACCATCTGCGCCTTGAACAGACGCATCAGGTCGTCGCCGAGCGACAGATAGAACCGGGACTCGCCCGGGTCGCCCTGGCGTCCGGAACGGCCACGGAGCTGGTTGTCGATACGGCGCGACTCATGGCGCTCGGTGCCGAGGACATAGAGCCCGCCCAGCTCCTTGACCTCCTCGAACTCCGCCTTGACCGCCTGCTCGGCCTTCTCCAGCGCGGCGGGCAGGGCCGCCGCCCACTCCTCGACGTGCTCGACGGGGTCGAGACCGCGCTGACGCAGCTCCGCCTCGGCCAGATCATCGGGGTTGCCGCCGAGCTTGATGTCCGTACCACGGCCGGCCATGTTCGTCGCGACCGTGACGGCGCCCTTGCGGCCGGCCTGGGCGACGATCGTCGCCTCCCGGTCGTGCTGCTTGGCGTTGAGCACCTCGTGCTGGACACCGCGCTTGCTGAGCTGCTGCGAGAGGTACTCGGACTTCTCGACCGAGGTGGTGCCGACCAGGATCGGCTGCCCCTTGTCGTGCTTCTCGGCGATGTCGTCGACGACCGCCGCGAACTTGGCGACCTCGGTGCGGTAGATCAGGTCGGACTGGTCCACCCGGACCATGGGCCGGTTCGTCGGGATCGGCACGACGCCCAGCTTGTAGATCTGGTGGAACTCGGCGGCCTCGGTCATGGCCGTACCGGTCATACCGGAGAGCTTGCCGTAGAGGCGGAAGAAGTTCTGGAGGGTGATGGTGGCAAGGGTCTGGTTCTCGTCCTTGATGTCCACCCCTTCCTTCGCCTCGATCGCCTGGTGCATGCCCTCGTTGTAGCGGCGGCCCGCGAGGATACGGCCGGTGTGCTCGTCGACGATCATGACTTCGCCGTCGATGACGACATAGTCCTTGTCGTTCTTGAACAGTTCCTTGGCCTTGATGGCGTTGTTCAGATAACCGACGAGCGGGGTGTTCACCGACTCGTACAGGTTGTCGATGCCCAGCCAGTCCTCGACCTTGGCGACGCCCGACTCGTGGATGGCGACGGTGCGCTTCTTCTCGTCGACCTCGTAGTCGCCGGTCTCGTCGATGCCCTTGAGCGGATTGCCCGCCTCGCCCCTGGTCAGCCGGGTGACGAGCTTGGCGAAGTCGCCGTACCACTTGGTGGCCTGGTCGGCCGGGCCGGAGATGATCAGCGGCGTACGGGCCTCGTCGACCAGGATCGAGTCGACCTCGTCGACGATCGCGTAATTGTGACCGCGCTGGACCAGTTCCTCCCGCGACCACGCCATGTTGTCACGGAGGTAGTCGAAGCCGAACTCGTTGTTCGTGCCGTACGTGATGTCGCAGGCGTACTGCTCACGGCGCTGCGCCGGAGTCATGTTCGCCAGGATGCAGCCGACTTCCAGGCCGAGGAACTTGTGGACGCGGCCCATCATCTCGGAGTCGCGCTCGGCCAGATAGTCGTTCACCGTGATCAGGTGGACGCCCTTGCCGGACAGCGCGTTCAGATAGGCGGGCAGCGTACCGACGAGGGTCTTGCCCTCACCGGTCTTCATCTCGGCGACATAGCCGAGATGAAGCGCGGCGCCGCCCATGAGCTGGACGTCGTAGTGACGCTGGCCAAGGACGCGCTTGGCCGCCTCGCGAACGGTCGCGAAGGCCTCGGGAAGCAGGTCGTCCAGGCTCTCACCGTCGGCGAACCGCTCCTTGTACTCGGCGGTGAGCGCCCTCAACTCGGCGTCGGAGAGGCTCACGAAGTCCTCTTCGATGGAGTTGACCTGGTCCGCGATGCGGTGCAGTTTGCGCAGGATCTTGCCTTCGCCTGCACGCATGAGCTTGTTGAAGACGGACACTGAGGTTGGTCTCCTTGCCGGTCGGGCCTGGCACGTGAGTCGGATACGGACACGGGCGCGGGCACGGCAGGCGGGCCCCACCGCAACGGCCATCGTAAGCGAGGACCCGCCCGCGCCGGGAGGGCCGCCGTCACGCCGGCCTGCTGTCACCCGCAAAGAGAACGCGCGGAACCGGCCGAAGGTGCCGGTGCCCCGGGAAATGTACTCGTGATAAGCGGCACGCCTCGGCAGAATCCGGGCATGGAGCCCCTCATTCTCACCACCCGGCGGCTGCGGCTGCGCGTGCCGGAGCCGGCCGACACCGACGCGATCCTCGCGGCCTGCCAGGATCCGGAGATCCAGCGCTGGATACCGGTCCCGTCGCCGTACGAGCGGCAGCACGCGGAGCACTTCATCGGGCGCACGGTCCCGGACGGCTGGTGCCACGACACCGAGTACACCTTCGTCGCGGAGCCCCTCGACGGCGGCCCGGTGATCGCCGCGATCAGCCTGCACCACCCGCGCGCCGGCGGCTGGGAGGTGGGTTTCTGGACGGCCAGGGAGCACCGGGGCCGCGGCTTCATGACGGAGGCGGTGACGGCGATGGCCCGCTGGGCCTTCACGGCGCTGGCCGCGGAGCGGCTGGAGTGGCGTGCCGAGGTCGGCAACACTGGCTCGCGGGCCGTCGCCGAGAAGGCCGGTTTCATGATCGAGGGCGTCCTGCGCGCGGGGCTGCTCCACCGGGGCACGCTGCGTGACTGCTGGATAGCGGCGCTGCTGCCGTCCGATCTGGGGCTGCCGAGCGCGCATCCGTATCTGCCGGCGCGCGGCTGACTGTCAGTGGCGCGGTCTATCGTGCGGACCATGACGACTGCGCCGCCGCCCGCCGCCGAACTGTCCGCCGACGAGGCCCGCCGGATAGCCCTGGACGCCCAGGGATTCCTCGGTGTGCCCGACCGGCGCGGCGGCGTCCGGGGGGTTCTGCGCCATCTCGGCGCTGTCCAGCTCGACACGATCTCGGTGCTGGCCCGGTCGCACGAGCTGATCCCTTACGCACGGCTGGGCGCCGTCGGCCGCAAGACCGTCGAGGACGCCTACTGGACGCCCGCGCCCCTCGGTGCGTCGTCACCGCGACCGCACGCCTTCGAGTACTGGTCCCATGCGGCGTGCATCCTGCCCATCGAGGAGTGGCCGCACTTCGCCTTCCGCCGCCGCGCCTACCGCGCCCGCCCGCACTGGTACCACGACCTGCGGGACGGCGCGTACGAAGCGGTGATCAAGCAGTTGCGCACGGAGGGCCCGCTGACCGCCACGGAGCTGGGCGGCGCCAAGAACGGCGGGCCGTGGTGGGACTGGTCGGAGGCGAAGGTCGCCGTCGAGCGCGCGCTGATGTACGGCGAGGTCGTGTGCACCGGACGGCGTAGCTGGAAGCGCGTGTACGACCTGACGGAGCGCGCCGTCCCCGGCGAGTTCCTCCATGACGACCTGGACGACCTGGAGTGCCTGCGCCGGCTCGTCCGGCTCGCGGGCCGGTCCCTCGGTGTCGGCACCCGCGCCGACATCGCGGACTATCACCGGCTCAAGGGTGAGCAGTTCGACGCGGTGGTCGAGGACTCGGGGCTGGTGCCGGTGACGGTCGAGGGATGGGGGAAGCCCGCCTGGGCCGATCCCGAGGCGCTGGCGACCGCCCCGCGCGGACGGCACCGTACGACGCTGCTGTCGCCGTTCGACTCCCTCATCTGGGAGCGGGCCCGTACGGAGCGGATCTTCGGCTTCACCCACCGACTGGAGGCGTATGTCCCCAAGCCCAAGCGGGTGTACGGCTATTTCGCGATGCCGCTGCTGTCCGGCGGCAGACTGCTGGGCCGGGTCGACCCGGCGCGCGAGGGCAAGACGCTGGTCGCCAAGCAGGTGTCCCTGGAAACCCGCAAGGCCGTGCTGCCGATGGCCCGGGCGCTGCGGGAGGCGGCGGAGTGGGTCGGCTGCTCGGACGTACGGGTCGAGCGTGTCGACGCTACGGAGTTGCGGGGCCCGCTGACAGAGGCGCTGGCCGGCCTCTGACCGCTCAGCGGATTTCCAGGATCTTCTCCCGCATCGCGTAGACCACGGCCTCCATCCTGGAGTGGAGCTGCAACTTCTCCAGGATATTGCGGACATGGTTCTTCACGGTGTTCTCGGAGATGAACAACTCCTTGGCGATATCACGGTTGTTCATTCCCGTGGCGACCAGTTTCAGGACTTCGAGTTCACGGTCGGTCAGCCGTGGCGCGGGTACCAGTCTGCGCTCGTCGGTGCGCTGAATCATCGACTTGAACTCGGTCAGCAGCTTGGACGCCATGGACGGACTGATCTGTGACTGCCCGTCGGCCACGGCGCGAATCGCGGTGGCCACTTCGTCGGTGGAGATCTCCTTCAGGAGATAGCCGGTGGCGCCCGCCTTGATCGCGTCGTAGAGATCGGCCTCCTCGTCGCTGATCGTCAGCATGATGATCTTGGCACTGGGGGCCACCTCCTTGATGGAGGTGCAGGCCTCGATACCGCCGCGCCTGGGCATCCGTACATCCATCAGCACGATGTCGGGCAGCAGGTCGGCGGCCTTGTCCACGGCCTCCGCGCCGTCGCCCGCCTCGCCGATGACCTGGATGTCCTCCTCCTGGGCGAGGACGATCTCCAGTCCACGGCGGAAGAGGGCGTGGTCGTCCACGACAAGGACCCGGATCGGCTCCTTGCGGGAGCCGCCCCGGTCCGTGTCGGCGTCGGACCGCGCGCCGCCGACCGTGTTGTCGGCATCGTCCGCGCTGTGCACCGGTCCGAAGCTGTCCGCCATCGTTCCTCCCCCTGAAGGCCAGTGGCCCGAGTTCATGAGAGCCGGCCAACCGCAGTTCGCAGACCACTTGTTGGCTTGCGACGCCATGATTTCATGCCTGGATGACAGTGCGGTGATCCTTCCGGCCGGACGCCGGTGCCCCTGAGGCGCGGGGAGCGCTCAGGGGCACCACCGGAGCACGGATCGCCGCCGGAGTCCCAGCCGGTTTCCGGCCCTTCCACAAGCCCCTGTGCTCGCGGTCCGCCGACCGGTGGCTCAGCCGCCGAGGGCGCCGCCCGCACCACCCGTCTCCGAGCCGGCGAACGGGTCGGTCCTGAGGTGGATCACTCCGTAGTCGTAAGCATGACGCCGGTAGACGACGCTGGGTTCCTTGGTGTCGGAATCGACGAAGAGATAGAAATCGTGCCCGACCAGCTCCATCTCGTAGAGAGCCTGATCGAGCGTCATGGGCGCGGCCACATGGTTCTTCTCCCGGACCACCAGCGGCCCGTCGCCCTGCACTTCGAGCGTGCCGATCCTGGTGGTGGGGACGGCCTGTGCGGCTTCTTCCCGTGCGGTCTGGCCGTTCGCGTTCAACTGAGCCACATCAGGAACGACTTCGGCGACCTCGGCGGCCGAAAGCCGCCCGTTGCCACGCCGGTTGTGGCGCTTCTCGTGCTGCTTGCGCAGCCGGGCCTCCAGCTTTCCGGTGGCCAGATCGAGCGCCGCGTACGGATCGGAGGCGGCCGCCTCCGCACGGATGACGGGGCCGCGGGAGTGGAGCGTGATCTCCACCCGGTCGCACCGGTCGGCCTGCCGCGGGTTGTGCTCCTTGGACACCTCGACGTCGAGGCTGATCACCTTGCCGTCGAGCTTCTGGATCTTCTCCAGCTTCAGCTTCTCGGCCACGTGCTTGCGGAACCGCTCGGGCACCTCGGTCTTGCGGCCCTTCACGACGATGTCCACGCAGAACTCCGTTCCCGGATCACTCCGCCTCGCTGCGGAGTTACTCCCTGTCGCACCAGACCCCAGTAGTCACCGGAGCCTCGGACTTGGTGACTTTCACCTCCTCCTTCCCATCGGCAAGATCCCCACCCCAGAAGTTGCGAGGTTCTGAAAACGCCGAAGCAGACCAGTGCATTCAGTGAGCGATGGCTTCCGCCATTCCTCATAACCGAACATAGCCCTCTCGGACGGCTGTCGGCACCCGCTACCGCCATATACCTCTGTTCAGCCCTGCTTCTTCCCCGTTCACCTGCGAAGATGCAAGATCTCGATCAGTTCCGGTTTATTTCGAAAGAGAGGGGCGGTGCGGCCACAACTGCCGCGCTCACCTGTGCGAATCCGGAAATGCCGGGCCGTCTTATGGCACGCAGTGCCCTTGCCGCCTCGACGAGCGAAGAGCCGGTGGTCATGAGATCGTCCACCAGCACCACCCGGCCGCCCTCCAGCAGCCGCGCGCCCCCGCTCGCCATCTCCAGTGCCCCCGAGAGATTCGCCCGCCTCTGCCGGGCGTCGAGCCCCGCCTGGTCGGCCACCGCCCGCCGCTGCCGCAGCACCGGCAGCACCCGGCACACCCGGCCCGTACGTCTCAGCTCGCCGGCCGCGGCCAGGGCTATCCGGCGCGTCGCGTCATGTCCCCGCGCCCCGACCGCCCGCCGTGAGGACGGCACCGGCACCAGAAACAGCGGCCCCACTCCCGTACCGGCCGGCGCGGCGTCCCACACAGCACCGGCGAGCGCCCGGCCCAGCGGCCCCGCCAGCCCGAGCGCGCCCCGCTCCTTGTGGGCCAGCAGCACGGACCGTACGGCGTCCTCGTACGGCGCCGCCGCGTACACCGCGGGCAGCCCCACCCGCCCCGGAACCGG